>NZ_JBGCAQ010000006.1:0-386242 GCF_041261405.1 Streptacidiphilus sp. EB103A
TCAGGCTGTCCTCAGCTTCGTGGCCTTGCTGCGACAAGGCCACGGCGGCGGTCTCCCACCCCCGCACGGTCAAGTAGCGCCTCGTGGCGCACGAATGGGACATCGAAGCGAAGTCTCCCGACGAGTTCGTCATGGACCTCATCGGGATGGATGACCGCGTCGTGTATTCGTGCGTCCAGCAGATCGCCGCCGCACGACGGAATCCGCCCGGAACCTTCGCTGAGGTGCTCGATCAACTGGAACGTTCCGGCTTGATCGAGTCCGCAAGCGCCCTGAGGGCAGGCCCAAACCCGTCCGGCTGAGCCGCGTCTCCCGTTGGTCACGAGCCGTACGGGGCGATCCGATGTCTCCGGCGCGCGACGGAGCTACCTGGACATTTTCTAGTGTGCCCTCAACGTGCCAGCTGGATATCTGGCAGTTGGCGTTGACGTCGTCGCTGAGTTAGGCCGGCCAAGAGGGTAAACCCGCCGGTCAGGGCCACATCAGGCAGTAGAGCTGGTGGCCGGCGTCGTGGAGGCGGTTGGCGAAGTCGTGCCACTCGTGGAGCATCTGGTAGATCACGAAGGCGTCGCGGGGGCCGCGGCGGTCGGGGACGGTGGACCAGATGAAGGCGGCGGTGCCGAGCTCGGCCTCGTCGGCCTTGCGGAGGGGTTCGACGACGGTGTGGGGGAGCTGGAAGACGGCGTAGTCGGGGTGGAGCACGACCAGCTCCAGCGGTGGGACGTTGGCCAGCGGGATGCCCTTGATGCCGGTGAGGACCATGGCGCTCATGGTCTCCGGCTTGATCTTGGTGGAGAGACCGCCGCTGAAGGTCTCGTCGCCGTCGCGGCCCTCCGCGCCGAAGAGCTCGCCGAGGCGGCCCAGAGTGCCGAGCTCGCCGGCGTCCAGGCCGAGGCCGTCCCGGCCCAGGGCGGTCGGAACCCGTGCGGCGGTGGCGCGGTCGGGTGCGCCGAAGTACTTGTAGGTCACCCCCACACCGCCACCGCCTCTGTTGCTGCCACCGCTGTTACCGCTACCACTGCCCCCGCGACGCCTGCGCGAAGCCCTCGCCGGACCCTCGGACCCCTCGCGCGCCTCCGACACGGCACCATCCTTACTGGCAGTCATCGTTTTGCCAACAGGCAACGGGCGTGTGACAGTCCGCCCTCCCCGAAAGTGGCACTGTCCGCCGAGTTCTGTCGGCAGACGCGTGTGCACTGCGGCACGATCATCGTCCCAGATGATCGGCCGGGACATGCCGAAGGACAGGCTGCGGTTTGGAGAAGATGGGGATTTGAGACCATGTCCTCTGTGAGCTACCCCTACGAAGCCCCCGAGTCCCAGAAGCTGTTCGATCGCGCCTCCGCGGTGACCCCCGGCGGCGTCAACTCCCCGGTCAGGGCATTCCGCGCGGTCGGCGGTACGCCCCGGTTCATGGTCTCCGGCCGTGGCCCCTACCTCACCGACGCGGACGGCAGGGAGTACGTCGACCTGGTCTGCTCCTGGGGTCCCATGATCCTCGGCCATGCCCACCCCGAGGTCATCGAGGCCGTACAGGCGGCCGTCTCGCGCGGTACTTCGTTCGGTACGCCCGGTCGGGGCGAGGTCGAGCTGGCCGAGGAGATTGTGACCAGGGTCACTCCGGTCGAGCAGGTCCGGCTGGTGTCCTCGGGCACCGAGGCGACCATGTCGGCGATCCGGCTGGCCCGCGGTTTCACCGGGCGTACCAAGATCGTGAAGTTCGCCGGCTGCTACCACGGCCATGTGGATGCCCTGCTGGCGGCGGCCGGCTCCGGCCTGGCCACCTTCGCGCTGCCGGACACCCCCGGGGTCACCGGCGCCACCGCGGCCGACACCATCGTGCTCCCCTACAACGACCTGGACGCGGTACGGGCCGCGTTCGCCGCGCACCCCGGTGAGATCGCCTGCGTCATCACCGAGGCCTCGCCCGGCAACATGGGCGTCGTCCCGCCGCTCCCGGGCTTCAACGCCGGCCTGGCGCGGCTCTGCCGCGAGGACGGCGCGCTGTTCGTCTCCGACGAGGTGATGACCGGTTTCCGGGTCTCCCGCTCCGGCTGGTACGGCTACGAGTCCGCGAGGGAGGGCTGGGGCCCGGACACCGTCCCGGACCTGATGACCTTCGGCAAGGTGATGGGCGGCGGGTTCCCGGCGGCCGCGTTCGGCGGACGCGCTGATGTGATGGCGATGCTGGCCCCGGCCGGACCGGTCTACCAGGCGGGCACGCTCTCCGGTAACCCGGTCGCCACCGCCGCGGGCCTGGCCCAGCTGCGCGGCTGCACCGACGCGGTGTACGCGACGGTGGACCGGGTCGCGGAGGAGATCTCCGGTCTTGTCGGCGAGGCTCTGAGCAAGGAGGGCGTCGCGCACCGGGTGCAGAAGGCCGGAAATATGTTCTCGGTGTTCTTCACGGACGACGTGGTGACCAACTACGACGAGGCGCGGCGGCAGGAGTCGTTCCGGTTCACGGCGTTCTTCCAGTCGATGCTGGCGAACGGGGTGTATTTGCCGCCGTCGGCGTTCGAGTCCTGGTTTGTCTCGGCCGCGCACGATGCGGGGGCGGTCGGGCGGATCGCTGAGGCGTTGCCGGCGGCGGCGCGCGCGGCGGCGCAGGCCGGGTAGGTGTGCGGGGGTTGCGGGTTTGCTGCGGGGTGCGGGTCGGTGGATGGTTGGCCGCGCAGTTCCCCGCGCCCCTGACGGGGCGATACTGACGCTAGGTTTCGACATAGAGGAGCAGTACAGGTGAGTAGTGCTGAGACCACCGTCGTCCACCTCATGCGGCATGGTGAGGTGCACAACCCGGAGGGCGTGCTCTACGGGCGGCTGCCGGACTACCACCTCTCCGAGCTGGGGCGGAAGATGGCGGACCGGGTGGCCGACCATCTCAGCGGGCGCGACATCACGCATGTGGTCGCCTCCCCGCTGGAGCGGGCGCAGGAGACGGCGGCTCCGATCGGTGCGGCCCACGGGCTGGCCGTCGCGGCCGACGAGCGGCTGATCGAGGCGGCCAACGTCTTCGAGGGCAAGACCTTCGGCGTCGGCGACGGCTCGCTGCGCAACCCCCAGTACTGGAAGTACCTGACCAACCCGTTCCGCCCGTCCTGGGGTGAGCCGTACATCGAGCAGGTGGTCCGGATGATGGGCGCGTTGAACGCGGCCAGGGACGCCGCGCGCGGGCACGAGGCCGTGTGCGTCAGCCACCAGCTGCCGATCTGGATCACCCGCAGCTTCGCCGAGCACCGGCGGCTGTGGCACGACCCGCGCAAGCGGCAGTGCTCGCTGGCGAGCCTCACCAGCTTCACGTACCACGGGGACAAGATCGTCTCCATCGGCTACAGCGAGCCGGCCAGGGACCTACTGCCGACCCACCTCACCGCCAAGACCCGCTTCGGCGACGCCCCGGTCGCCAAGAGCTTCGGCGCCTAGCGTCCGAAAGATTGTCTGACGGGTTGACAGAACATGGCGTCGCGGCAGGTCAGGAGGCCTGCCGCGACCCGTCGCCGGGGTCGGTGAACCCGCTCAAAACACCCATGCGAAACTCTTCACATGCGTTCCCGTCCGCTCCGCCACAGCTCCGCTCGCACGCTGATCGCCGCCCTCGCGGCCGCGTCGGCCCTTGCTCTGGCCGGTTGCTCGACCTCATCGGGGTCGAGTGACAGCGCCGGTACGAACTTCGTCAAGGGAACCGGCGAGACGAGCACGGTGGCGGTCAAGGACCGGGGAGCGCCGATCAGCATCTCCGGCAAGGACCTGAACGGCAGCCAGCTCAGCCTCTCCGACTACCGGGGCAAGATCGTCGTCCTCAATGTCTGGGGCTCCTGGTGCTCTCCCTGCCGGGCCGAGGCGGACGGCCTGGAGACGGTGTACACCGCCGACAAGGACAAGGGCGTGCAGTTCGTCGGCATCGACACCCGCGACCTGCAGACCGCGCAGCCCAAGGCCTTCGTCGCCGACCACAACATCACCTACCCGAGCCTCTACGACCCGGCCGGTGACCTGCTGCTGAAGTTCCCGGCCGGCACGCTCAACCCGCAGACCATCCCCACCACGATCATCCTGGACCGTCAGGGCCGGGTCGCCGCCCGCGCGCTGCTCCCGCTCAGCAGCGGGCAGCTGACGCAGATGCTGGCACCGGTACTCGCGGAGAAGTCGTGAGCGGCGCCGCGCCGGTACTGCTCGCGGACATCAGCGGCCAGGTCTCCGGGGCGCTGGTACTGGCCGTCCCGGTGGCCCTGCTCGGCGGGCTGGTCTCCTTCTTCTCGCCCTGCGTGCTGCCGCTGGTGCCCGGCTACCTCTCCTATGTGACCGGCTTCTCCGCGGTGGACCTGGCGAGCGCCGAGGGCAGGCGCCGCGGACGGGTCGTGCTCGGGGCGGTGCTGTTCATCCTGGGCTTCACTGCGGTCTTCGTCTCCGGGGGCGCGCTGTTCGGCTTCTTCGGCAACCGCCTGCTGGCCCACCAGCGGGTGATCTCCGAGGTGTCCGGGGTGCTCACCATCGCCATGGGCCTGGCCTTCATGGGCTTCCTGCCCGGCTTCAGCCAGCGTGAGCTGCGCAGCCATCGCAAGCCGATCGTCGGACTGCTGGGCGCGCCGATGCTGGGGATCGTCTTCGGGGTCGGCTGGACGCCCTGCCTGGGGCCGACCCTCACCGCCGTGAACGCCCTGTCGATGAACCAGGCCAGCGCGAGCCGCGGCGCACTGCTCATGGCGGTGTACTGCATCGGCCTCGGCCTGCCGTTCATCGTCGCGGCGATCGCCTTCCGGCGGGCGCTCGGCGCGTTCGGGTGGATCAAGAAGAACTACCAGTGGGTGATGCGGATCGGTGGCGGAATGCTCGTCGTGGTCGGCATCCTCCTGGTCACGGGGGCGTGGGATCAGCTGGTCGGCCAGCTGCGCTACTGGACCTCCGACTTCACCACGGGAATCTGACTCATGACCGACGATCGAGAAGCCGCCGACGGACGAGCGGCCGACGAACGAGCCGCCGACGAGCGCGACGAACTGTCCGCCGCCGGACGGCTCAGCAGCGCGCCCGTCGCCGAGCAGGACCAGCCCGAGGCCGAGGTCGTCGGCATAGGCGTGCTGGGCTGGCTGCGGTGGACCTGGCGCCAGCTGACGTCCATGCGGGTCGCCCTGATCCTGCTGTTCCTGCTGTCGCTCGCCGCCGTCCCCGGCTCGCTGATCCCGCAGACCGCCGCCTCGCCGTCGAAGGTCCAGGCGTGGCAGGCGAAGCACAAGTCCTGGGTGTCGCTCTTCAACGAGCTGGGGATGTTCCACGTCTACAGCTCGTTCTGGTTCTCGGCGATCTACATCCTGCTGTTCGTCTCCCTGGTGGGCTGCATCATCCCGCGCACCTGGCAGTTCGTCGGTGTGCTGCGGGCCAGGCCGCCGGCGGCGCCGCGGCACCTGGTCCGGTTGCCGGTGTACGCGACCTGGCGCAGCAGCGCGGACGCCGACACCGTCCTCACTGCGGCGCACGGGGTGCTGCGCAAGCGCCGGTTCCGGACCTCGGCCGCGGGCGACGCGATCAGTTCGGAGAAGGGCTACCTGCGCGAGTTCGGCAATCTGCTGTTCCATATCTCGCTGGTGGCGATGCTGATCGCCTTCGCGGTCACCAAACTGGCCGGAGGACAGGGCACGGTGATCGTCGTGGAGGGCGGCACCTTCAGCAACAACGTCACCCAGTACGACGACTTCGAGCCCAGCAGCCTCTACACCGCGGACAGCCTCGCGCCCTTCGGCTTCACCCTGGACGGCTTCGACGCCAGCTTCCAGACCAGCGGCAGCGGGCGCGGACAGGCCATCAACTTCGACGCCAGGCTCTCCTACTGGCTGGGCGCGGACGGCAAGAAGACCTCCGGCACGGCCTCCGTCAACCACCCGCTCCAGGTGGGCGGCGACAACGTCTACCTGACCGCGCACGGCTTCGCCCCGGTGATACAGGTGACCAACGCCAAGGGCGAGGTCATCTTCAACGGCGCGACGCCCTGCCTGCCGCAGGACGCCAATGTGACCTCCCTGTGCACCATCAAGGTCACCGACGGCTATGTCGGCAAGGATGGCAAGAAGACCCAGCTCGGCTTCAGCGGCATCTTCGCCCCCACCGCGGAGATCGACTCCGTCCTCGGCCCGAGGTCGACCTTCCCGGCCGCGAACAACCCCGGTCTGTTCATCACCGGCTTCCAGGGCGACCTGGGCATGGACACGGGCAACGCGCAGAGCGTCTACGAGCTCGACACCACCGCCATGAAGCAGCTCAAGCTGGACAGCACCAACCTCTGGAAGGCCCAGCTGCACCCGGGTCAGGGCATGAAGCTGCCGGACGGCGGCACGATCACCATGACCGGCCTCAAGCAGTGGGCCAACTTCACCGTGGCGCACAACCCGGGCACCGGATCCGCGCTGGTCAGCTCGGCGCTGGCGATCCTCGGACTGATCGGCTCGCTGTTCGTCCAGCGCCGCCGGATCTGGGTGCGCGCGGTGACCGGTGCGGACGGGGTGACCACCGTCGAACTGGCCGGGCTGGCCCGCAACGAGTCCTCGCGCATCGCCGACGAGTTGGCCGAAGTGGCCCTGGCCCTCCAGGACTCCGCGCCGGCCGACCGGGACGGCGAAGGCGACGACGACCGACGCGCCGACGACCAACGCGCCGGCGACGAAGACGACGATCCGTCAGCAGAAGATCCTGAACTGACCGCCACCTCCCTCTCCAAGGAACGCTGAGCGCGATGAACCTCGCAGCGGCACAGTCCGTCAACAGCAGCCTCGCCCATATCTCCAACGTCCTCATCTACTCGGCGATGGCGGTGTACCTCTGCGCCTTCCTCGCCTACACGGCCGAGTGGACTTTCGGCGGCCGCAGCCGGGTCGCCCGCCAGTCGGCGGCGCTCGCCGCACGTCCCGGGGCGTCCGTCGCCACCGCGATGGCGGAGGCCGAGGCTGCCGCCGACACGGCGGCGCCCAAGGTCTCGGTCAGCGTCGCCAAGGCCGGCGGTGGAACCACCACGCTGACCCGCACCGTCGCCGCCAAGGCCGGCAAGGTCGACATCGTGGCGAAGGGCGACTCCGCCCCGCCGGTCGAGGGCGCGGGTGCGTCGGGCGGCGACGAGCAGGCCGACCGGCTCGGCCGGATCGCGGTCAGCCTCACCACCCTCGCCGCGCTGCTGCAACTCGGCGGCGTCGTCGCGCGGGGGCTCTCGGCGGGCCGTCCGCCGTGGGGCAACCTGTACGAGTTCACCTGCGCGATGACGCTGGTCGCGGTGATGCTGTTCCTGGGCCTGCTGTACTCCGGGCGCGACGTCCGCTGGCTCGGCCTGCCGCTGATGCTGGGCGTGCTGACCGGCCTCGGCGTCGCCGTCACCGCCCTCTACGCCGCCTCCGAGCAGCTGGTCCCGGCGCTGCACTCGTACTGGCTGTGGATCCACGTCTCCGGCGCGATGATCTGCGGCGGCGCGCTGTACGCGGGCGCGATCACCTCCGGGATGTACATCTGCAAGGACTTCTACGAGGTCGCCCGGGCCGAGGGCCGCACCAAGGGCGGCCGCTGGTCGGACATCTGCGAGCGGATGCCGTCGGCGGCCAGCCTCGACAAGCTGTCCTACCGCATCAACGCCATCGTCTTCCCGCTGTGGACCTTCACCATCGTCGCCGGGGCGATCTGGGCGGAGTCGGCCTGGGGCCACTACTGGCAGTGGGACCCGACCGAGACCTGGGCCTTCATCACCTGGGTCGTCTACGCCTGCTACCTGCACGCGCGGGCGACGGCCGGCTGGAAGGGCCGCAAGGCCGCGGTACTGGCCCTGATCGCCTTCAGCTGCTACCTGATCAACGCCTACGGCGTCAGCATCTTCATCAACGGGGTGCACTCCTACGCCGGTCTGTAGGCCCGGGGTCCGGGGGTTGTCCCCCGGGGGATGGAGCATCAACGGGGTCCACTCCTACGCAGGTCTGTAGGCCGCCCAGTCTGAAGCGGCGTCAGTGACGGTGTCGGCCGTGGCGGCTGATGCCGATCATCAGCACCACGCCGGTGCCGATGAACGCCGCCGCGCCCCACGCCAGCACGCCCGCGTTGGTCCCGTCCGAGCTGCTGCTGTGCGCCACCCGGGTGGCCTCCGCCGCATGCGCGGCCGTCGGAAGCAGCACGGTGCAGCCGGTCACGGCGGCGGTCAGCAGGACGGCGGCGATGACGGCGATGCGGACACGAGTGGACATGGCAGGTTCCCCCTTGGGAACGGTGGTGGTGATAGCAACCAGCCTGCCACCAGAAGATCCCTGCATCGTCCATCAGCCGTTACAGCAGGGCAACAGCCGGGACGGGAGGCACGGCGGGGGAGGCGGAGCGGCGCAATTGCCCTGGCGGCAGCTGTGGGTGGCTTACATGGCGCCACCGTTGCCGCCCTCCGCCGTCCGTGGCTTGTTGCTGTTGCTCGCTCCGCTCGCGGGCCAACTGCAGCCGGGGAGCCAGGTCGGGGCCGGGCGCCGTTCCCGGGCTGGGGTCGTGGGTGGGGCGTACAGAAACGGTTCTGCGGCAAGGCTTCGGGCGAACCGGGGTCACTTTTGGGACACCGGGGCACTTTTGGTACGCCAAGACCGGGGCAAATGGGGCATTGCGGCATGATCAAGTGACACCTTGTCCCGAAAGTGACCCCGGTTCCGCCTCGGGCCGGGCTTTTCGGGTCACTGCCCATGCTTTTGGGTCACTCATTCGACGCCCAATCCGGACATTGCGGGCAGGAGGCGTCGGACGAGTGACCCGAATGTATAGGGAGTGACCCCAAAACCGGCCAACGCCTCGGCAGGAACGTTTCTGCACGCCCCGCCACCAACCGCCCCGCCCGCACCCCTCCCCGGCCTTGTCGCCGCGAGCGGAGCGAGCTACAGCAACAAGCCACGGATGGCGGAGGGCGGCAACGGTGGCGCCATGTAAGCCACCTACCGGCCCCGCGTCCGGGAGGCGGCGGCCCGCCGCCCGGCAACGGCGCCCCGCCTGCACCCTCCCGCTCCTGTCGCCGCGAGCGGAGCGAGCTACAGCAACAAGCCACGGGCGGCGGTGGGCGGCAACGGTGGTGCCATGTAAGCCACCCGCAGCTGCCGCCCCGCAAGCAGCGCCGCCCCGCCTCCCCGAACCGCCCGCACACCCGGCCCCCGCCTGACGATGTCGGTGGAAACAGGCAGAATGCCCGCGTACAGGTTGACCGACCCGTACGGCTTCGGCCTCGCCAACGGGTGGGGGCGGTGAGAGCGGGGAGACGACGGCCATGGATACGCGGATCGTAGGAGACACGGCCGGCGGCGGCGTGGCCGACGGGTTCGGGACGGCGCAGCTGCGGCGGCGGGTGCTGGAGGCGTGGACGGCGTCGCCGGCGCGGTTCCGGGAGGACGCCAACGCCGAGGAGGAGCTCGCCCTCGGCGGTTACCGGGACCGGCTGGTCGTCGAGCTGGCCCAGAACGCCGCCGACGCGGCGGCGCGGGCCGGCGTGCCCGGGCGGCTGCGGCTGGCGCTGCGCGACGGCGTGCTCTGTGCCGCCAACACCGGTGCGCCGCTGGACCCGCAGGGCGTCGAGTCGCTGTCCACGCTCCGGGCCTCGTCCAAGCGTGAGCAGGAATCGCAGGTGGGACGGTTCGGCGTCGGGTTCGCCGCCGTCCTCGCGGTGTCGGACGAGCCTGCGGTGCTGAGCCGTCCCGGCGGCGTGCGCTGGTCGCTGGGCGAGGCCAGGGCCCTGGTCGAGGAGCGCGCCGAGCTGACCCAGGAACTGCGCCGCAGGGACGGGCACGTCCCGCTGCTGCGGCTGCCGCTGCCCGCCCAGGGCACCCCGCCGGACGGGTACGAGACCGTGGTGGTGCTGCCGCTGCGCGACTCCGCCGCCACCGATCTGACCCGCCGGCTGCTGGACGAGATCGACGACGCCCTGCTGCTGACGCTCGGCGGTCTGGTCGAGGTGGTCGTCGAGACGGAGGCCGGTACCAGGACGCTGACCCGTCGCGAACTGCCTCCGGTCAATGAGGAGGGCGGCCCGGCGATGGTCGTCGTCGCGGGCGAGGCGGGGGAGAGCCGCTGGCAGGTGGCCTCGGCCGGCGGCGAGCTGGCCGCCGAACTGCTCCAGGACCGCACCGTCGAGGAACGGCACCGCCCGCACTGGTCGCTGACCTGGGCCGTACCGGTGGATGCGGACGGGCGCCCGCAGCGCCCGGGCACCGCACCGGTCGTGCACGCGCCGACGCCGACGGACGAGCCGCTGGGCATCCCCGCGCTGCTGATCGCCTCCTTCCCGCTGGACTCGACGCGCCGTCACATCGCGCCGGGGGCGCTCACCGACTTCCTGGTCGCCCGGGCCGGCGAGGTCTACGCCTCGCTGCTGCGCGAGCGCGGCGCCGACCTGTCCTCGCTCGACCTGGTCCCCGGCCCGCTGGGCCAGGGCGAGCTGGACGCGCGGCTGCGCCGTGCCGTGCTGGACCACCTGCCGGAGGTTCCGTTCCTGCCGCCGGTAGGGGAAGGCGAAGGCACCGCTCTCCGTCCGCGCGACGCGGTCGTGCTGGAGGGCGCGGACGCCGGAACCGTCCGCGCTCTCGCCGACGTCCTGCCGGGGCTGCTGCCCGCGGGGCTGGAGCGGCGCCAGGAGCTCCGTACCCTCGGGGTGCGCCGGGTCGCCCTGGCCGAGACCGTGGACCAGCTCGCCAACCTGGAGAAGGAGCCCGCCTGGTGGCGCAACCTCTACGGTGCGCTGGCCGGCAGCGGATCCGGCGGCGCCGCCGCGGAGACTCTGGGCGCGTTGCCGGTCCCGCTCGCCGACGGCCGGATGGTCACCGGGCCGCGCCGGGTGCTGGTCCCCGTCGACCTGCCCGAAGGCTCGGCCATCCCGGCCGAGGACCTGGCGCTGCTCGGCCTGCGGCTGGCCCATCCTGAGGCCGCGCATCCGCTGCTGGAGAAGCTGGGCGCCGGGACGGCGAGCCCGATCGGCCTGCTGGAGAGCGCCGAGCTGCAGGCCGCCGTCCGCCGCTCGGCCGACCTGGACGACCAGGACGAGGCGGAGGACGTCGCCGAGGCCGTGCTGCGCATCGTCCGGGCCGCCGTCCAGGCCGGGGACCTGGCCGAGGGCGCGTACCCGTGGCTCGCGCACCTCGCGCTTCCGGACGACGAGGGCGAGCTGGTGGCCGCCGGTGAGCTGGTGCTGCCGGGCAGCCCGCTGGCCGCGATCGTGGACGAGGACGACGCCGTGTTCCTCGACGACGAGTGGCTGGAGCGCTGGGGCCCCGAGGTGCTGCGCGCGGTGGGCGTCGGCCACGTCCTGGGGCTGGTCCGCGCGGAGGAGGTCGTGCTCGACCCGGACGACCTGGAGCGCCTCGACCCGACCGCCCCCGCCGACCGCGCCGCCGGCGGCGAGCCGAGCGGACTGCTGGACGAGGCCCCGGACGGATTCGCCGACTGGGCCGAGGAGGCCGCCGAGCAGCTGACCAAGGATCAGTCGGACGGCCCCGAGGTCCCGCCCGTCGCCGCCGAACTGCTCGCCGTCCGTGACCTCGACCTGGTCGCCGACGACGCCTGGCCGCAGGCCCTGGCCATGCTCGCCGCCCCGCCGCTGCGCGACGCCGTGGTGACGCCGGTCCGACTGCTGCTCCCGGACGGCCGCACCGCCCAGGTGCCGCCGTACGCGGCCTGGTGGCTGCGCGACCACCCGGTGCTGGACGGCCGCCGACCGGCCGGGCTGCGCGCCGCCGGCGCGGACCCGCTGCTGCGCGGCCTCTACGAGGAGGCCCGCACCCGCCTGGACGAGGTCTTCCTGCATGCCCTCGGGGTGCGCACCACCCTGACCGCGCTGCTCGCCGAGACCGAGGGGCCCGACGAGGTGCTGTACCGGATGACCGACCCGGACAGCGAGGTGTCGCACCGTCAGCTGCACGGCCTCTACACCGCGCTGGCCTCGGTCGAGCTGAGCCGGATCGCCCTGCCCGAGGAGGTCCGCGCGCTGCCCCCGATGGAGCCGGACACCCTCCGCCGTCCCGAGGGCACGGTCATCGTGGACGTCACCGAGGCCGTCATCGCCGACGCCCCCGACCTGGTCCAGCTGCTGGACGACTTCCCGCTGATCACCGTCGCCCCGGCGCTGGCCGCCGCCCTGGGCGAGCGGCTGCACGTCTCGCTGGCCAGCGAGGTGGCCGGCGGCCGGGTGCTCAGCGAGGGCACCGTGCACCGGGTCCCCGAGGAGGTCAAGGAACTGCTGCCGGGCTGCCCCGAGGTCTACGAGGAGCACGAGGAGCTGCTGGTCGTCGGCCCGGACGGACAGGACGCGGCGGTGGACTGGCGCTGGGACGCGGACAGCCCCGCGCCCCGGCCGGCCCAGGCGGACGGCGAGGGCGGCGAGTCCGGGGACGAGGAGGAGCCGGACGAGTTCGCCGCCCCCGTGCCGCACGGCGCCCTGCACGCGGCCACCCCGGAGGGCCTGGCCGCCGGGCTGGCCTGGGCGGCGGGTCAGTGGCACCGTCGCTTCGAGGTGCTGGCGGTGCTGTCCGACCCCGACCGTGCCTATGAGCTCAGCGCGGCCAGGGACTTCGAGTGAGTTCCCACCGGCCGGGACCAGGACTCAGCCGCTGACCAGCTTCAGCACGTAGAACTGCTGCTCGGCGAAGACCGTCTGGTAGACCGTGCCCGGGTGCAGCCCCTCCGCGTACCCGGGCACGTCGGTCGGCGCGCTGGGCGACCAGCCGTACGACATGTCCAGGGCCATGTACTGCGGCGGCGAGGTCTTGTCGCCGCCGATCCAGTACAGCTGCGTGCGCCCGGCCAGATGGGCCATCAGCGTGACATTGGCCTCGACCGTCACCCCGTCCGGGACCGTCGCCGAGGCCCGCTGCAGCATGGTGATCCGGTCGCTGGACGCATAGGTGGACGGGGACAGCACATTGGCGGCCGGGAGGTTCATGGTGATGCACAGCGCCGCCGCGATCCCGGTCACGGCCGGGACGACGGCCCGGCCGGCGTAGGCGCGCAGCCACTCCCACGGGCCGGCCTCCGACCGCTGGACCGCGTCCACCAGGGCCAGGAAGAGGATCGGCATCAGCACCGCGCTGTAGTGCCAGTCCATGCCCCAGTACGCGTCGTTGGACGAGGTGAACCGCCACAGCAGGGTCGGCAGAGCGATCAGCACCAGCGGCGAGCGCAGCGCGAGGAAGCCGGTGATCGCGAGCAGATAGCCCAGGGTGTGCAGCTTCACGTCCGGCGAGATCAGGCTGTGCAGCAGCCCGAACGGCGCGGTGAGCAGCTCGTGGGTGGGGGAGTTGCCGGGCAGCTTGGACATGTAGTCGTACTGTCCGGTCGGGTTGAAATGCGGGATCACCAGGTAGACGGTGATCAGCAGCATCGCCGCGCCGTAGACCGTGAGCAGCGCGCCGATCAGCCGCTGCCGCAGCAGCACCAGCACGATGCCGATCGCCGAGACGGTGAGCCCCATGTCCTCCTTGACCAGCACCAGCGGCAGCGCCCAGAACGCGGCCGGGTACCAGCGCTTCAGCACGATGTTGCGCAGCACCATGGCGAGCAGCGGCACGCCGAAGGCGATCTCGTGGAAGTCGAAGTCGACCGCCCGCTGCACCCCCCAGGACAGCCCGTAGGCGATGCCCACGCACAGCCCCTTGGCCCGGGTGGTCACCTTCGCCGCGGTGTCCGAGACGATCGCGACCGAGCCCGCGAACAGCGCTGCCTGGGCGACGAGCAGGGTGACGGGGGAGGGGAAGATCCGGTAGAAGGGAGCCAGCAGTGCCAGGACCGGGCTGAAGTGGTCACCGAGGATGTTGTAGCCGACGCCTTTTATGGTGACGATCGGCGCCTGGAAGTGGGCGTAGTCCCTGACCTCCTGGACGAAGATCGCGGTGTCCCAGGACATCGAGGCGAAGTGGGTGTACCGGACTATCGAGATCGCGCAGTAGCCGGCCAGGAAGACCATCCCCAGCGCCAGGTGCGGCAGCGCCGTTCGCGGCGGCATCAGGCGCAGGCGGCGCGGGGTCTCGGCCGGAACGCCGATGTCCGCCTCGGGGGCATCGGTGTCAGTCGTCATGATCTCCCCTGCCGCATGGAACGTGTGTGCCCAGAACGGTACAGGGGATCCATATGTGGCCAGCAGACCGAAGCGACGTCTATTTGGCGGCGTCCCCGGTGACCCTGGCCGCGACCTCGGCGGTGACGCCGTCCGCGACCTGGGCCCCGGCATCGGCCCCGGCCCCGGCCCCGACTCCGGCCCCGGCCCCGGCCTCGGGCCGGATCACCCGCCAGACCACCTCCAGCAGCAGCCCGGCGCCGACCGAGATCGCCACCCCGGTCCACGGGTCCCGCCAGCCGACCAGGTGCAGCTGGAAGAAGGTCTGCAGCCAGGGCACCACCAGCACCAGCGCGAAGCCCCCGCCCATGGCCAGTACCAGCAGCACCCGCCACCAGGTGTAGGGCCTGGCGATGATCGCCAGCACCCACAGCGCGACCAGGAACAGCGTCAGCGTGGTGCTGCTGGTGTCCGCGACCTGCCCGGTCGCATGGTCGGCCCGGGCCAGCAGGTAGCAGGTGAACGAGGCCGCCCCGGCGATCACCCCGGCCGGCACCGCGAACCGCAGCACCCGTCGGACGAAGCCCGGCCTGGCCCGTTCGTTGTTGGGCGCCAGCGCCAGGAAGAAGCCGGGCACCCCGATCGTCAGCGCGCTCAGCACGGTGGAGTGCCGCGGCAGGAACGGGTACGGCACCCGGCAGATGATCACGGCGAGCGCCAGCAGCACCGAGTACACCGTCTTCACCAGGAACAGGTTGGCCACCCGCTCGATGTTGCCGATCACCCGGCGGCCCTCGCCGACGACCTGCGGCAGCGTGGAGAACCGGTTGTCCAGCAGCACGATCTGGGCGACCGCGCGGGTCGCCTCGCTGCCCGCGCCCATGGCCACGCCGATGTCGGCGTCCTTCAGCGCCAGCACGTCGTTGACGCCGTCGCCGGTCATCGCCACATGGTGGCCGCGGGACTGCAGTGCGCCCACCATGTCCCGCTTCTGCTGGGGCGTCACCCGGCCGAAGACGGAGTGCTTCTCGACGACCTGGGCCAGCAGCACGGGGTCGGTGGGCAGGGTCCGCGCGTCCACCGGGTCCTCGGCCCCGGGCAGCCCGAGCGAGGCGGCGACGGCGCCGACCGACACCGCGTTGTCGCCGGAGATCACCTTGGCGTCGACGTTCTGGTGCCGGAAGTAGGCGAGGGTCTGCGCCGCGTCCGGACGCACCCGCTGCCGCAGCGCCACCAGCGCCAGGGCCGCCAGCCCCGCCGCCGGGTCGGGCCCGCTCAGCGGAGTCCCGGAGCGTCCCAGCAGCAGCACCCGCAGGCCCTGCTCGCCCAGCCGGTCCACCTCGGCGAGGACGGGGTGCCCGGCCGGCAGCAGTACGTCGGGCGCGCCGAGCAGCCAGGTCGCCTCCCCGCCGGCCGGTTCCTGGAGCACCGCCCCGGACCACTTGCGGGCCGAGGAGAAGGGGGCGGCCTCCAGCAGCCGCCAGCCCTCGCCGACCGGATAGGTGTCGATGATCGCCTGGAGACTGGCGTTGGGCCGGGGGTCGGCGGTGCCCAGGATGCCGAGCACCCGCTCGGCCATGGCCGGGTCCGCGCCGTCGAGTGGGCGCAGCTCGGCGATGTCCATGCCGCCCTCGGTGAGGGTGCCGGTCTTGTCCAGGCAGACCGTGTCCACCCGGGCCAGCCCCTCGATCGCGGGCAGCTCCTGGACCAGGCACTGCCGCCGCCCCAGCCGGATCACCCCGATGGCGAAGGCCATGGAGGTGAGCAGGACCAGGCCCTCGGGCACCATCGGCACGATCCCGGCGACCATCCGCCGTACGGCCTCGGCGACGTTCTGCTTGTTGACGTACAGCTGACTGAGGATCAGCCCGAGCGCGGTGGGGAGCAGCATCCAGGTGATGTAGCGCAGGATCGTGTCGATGCCGCTGCGCAGCTCGGAGGAGACCAGGGTGAACCGGCTGGCCTCCTCGGCGAGCTGGGCCGCGTACGCCTCGCGGCCGACCTTGGTGGTGGTGAAGGCGCCGGAGCCGGCGACCACGAAGCTGCCGGAGAGCACCGGGTCGCCGGGGTGCTTCAGCACCGGGTCGGCCTCGCCGGTGAGCAGCGACTCGTCGATCTCCAGCGCGTCGGCCTCGCTGATCCGGCCGTCCACGGTGACCCGGTCGCCGGATCCCAGCTCGACCAGGTCGCCGAGGACGATCTCGGCATTGGTCAGCTCCCGGCTCGCGCCGTCCCTGCGGACCCTGGGGTGCGCCTCGCCGACCACGGCGAGGTTGTCCAGGGTCCGCTTGGCGCGAAGCTCCTGGATGATCCCGATGCCGGTGTTGGCGACGATGATGAAGCCGAACAACGCGTCCTGGACCGGCCCCACCGCCATGATCACGACGAACAGGGTGCCGATGATGGCGTTGAAGCGGGTGAGGACGTTGGCCCGGACGATCTCGGTGGTGGAACGGCTGGACCGCACGGGTACGTCGTTGACCTCGCCGCGGGAGACCCGCTCGGCGACCTCTGCGGAGGTGAGGCCGGTCGCGCGTTCGCCCGCTGCAGTCATGCTCCCGACCCTAGACGTCGGGGTGTGCGGATGCCCGCTGGGCCTACTCCGCCCGGGAAGCGTCGGCCGCCTCCGCCGTCCCGGCGGCCTCGGCTGCCTGCGAGCGCCGGATCGCGTCGCGGCGGGCGCGGCAGTACCAGATGCCGATCAGCCCGAGGCCGAAACCGGCCAGGCAGGTCCACAGCCACTTGGTGTCGCCGTGGTCGGCGAGCCAGCCGTGGAAGGGCAGCAGCACGACGAAGCCCACCAGCCACACCACGGTGCCACCGGTCACGATGGCGACATCGTTGGCCTCCATGGGCGGTGCCGAGGGGAGCTTGGTCGTCTTCACGTGACAAGCGTACGGGGGGCCGTAGCGCGGGACGGATGACACCCCCGTTCGGCCGTTCTTTGGAGGAAAGTACAGTCTACGCGCGCAGATGGCCACTTTGGTTGAGTGAATTCATACTGGCCGTTCCGGTTTGATGCGGCGCGTCTTCTTGACGTTTCGTACTCCGACTTTGATCGAACAGCACTTGCAAAAGGAACAGCGCATGTCATCCGTGGCCCCGGCCAATGCCGTCGACCGCTACTTCAAGGTCAGCGAGCGCGACTCGTCCTTCGCCCGGGAGATCCGTGGCGGCGCCGCGACCTTCTTCACGATGGCGTACATCATCGTGTTGAACCCGATCATCCTGTCCTCGGCCACGGACAAGTTCGGTCACCACCTGAACGGCGGCCAGCTGGTCACCGCCACGGTGATCACCGCGGCGTTCACCACCCTGCTCATGGGCGTCATCGGCAACATCCCGCTGGCCCTGGCCGCCGGCCTGGGCACCAACAGCATCGTGGCGCTGCAGCTCGCCCCCAAGATGAGCTGGCCCGACGCCATGGGCATGGTGGTGCTGGCCGGTCTGGCGATCATGCTGCTGGTCGCCACCGGCCTGCGCGAGCGGGTCATGAACGCCGTCCCGCTCGGTCTGCGCAAGTTCATCGCCATCGGCATCGGCCTGTTCATCGCGCTGATCGGCCTGGTCGACGGCGGCTTCGTCACCCGCATCCCGGACGCCGCGCAGACCACAGTGCCGCTGCAGTTGGGTGACAACGGCCACCTCAACGGCTGGCCGGTGCTGGTCTTCGTGGTCGCCGCGCTGCTCACCCTGGTGCTGATGGCCCGCAAGGTCCCCGGCGCCATCCTGATCAGCATCGTGGTCGCCACCGTGCTGGCCGTCGTACTCGACAAGGCCGCCCACGTCCCGGCCGCCCAGTGGGGTCTGACCGTCCCCGAGATCCCGCACCACCTCGTCTCCACCCCGGACTTCGGCCTGATCGGCAAGGTCAGCCTGTTCGGCGGCTTCCACCAGGTCGGCATCCTCACCGGGATCCTCTTCGTTTTCACGGTGCTGCTGTCCTGCTTCTTCGACGCGATGGGCACCATCCTCGGCGTCAGCGACGAGGCGCACCTGCTGGACGACAACGGCAACCTGCCCGGTATGAGCAAGGTGCTGATGGTCGACGGCATCGCCACCGCCATCGGCGGCGCGACCTCCAGCTCCGCCAACACCTGCTTCGTCGAGTCCACCGCCGGCGTCGGCGAGGGCGCCCGCACCGGCCTGGCCTCCATCGTCACCGGCCTGTTCTTCGTGGTGGCGCTCTTCCTCACCCCGCTGGCCACCATGGTCCCGACCCAGGCGGCCACCCCGGTGCTGGTCGTGGTCGGCTTCCTGATCCTCTCCAACGGCATCAGGGACATCGACTGGTCCGACTTCACCCTCGCCGTCCCGGCGTTCCTGACCATGGTGATCATGCCGTTCACCTATTCGATCACCAACGGGATCGGCATCGGCTTCCTGGTCTTCTGCATCCTCAAGCTCGCCACCGGCCGCTTCCGCGAGGTGCCTGTAGCCCTCTACGTCGTCGCCGCGGTCTTCGCCTTCTACTACCTGATGCCGGCCCTCGGCCTGGGGCAGTAGCGCTCCCGCTCACGCGCCGGCCCCCGTTCCCAGACCCGGGAACGGGGGCCTTGTGCGTACGCGGCGGCGGGCGAGGCAACAACACTTCGGTAACGGCCGAGGGCGGTTCCCAGGTGATTGTCCGTATCCATCCGATGTATGCGAGCGGAAGCGGTCGGACGGAGTCTGTGTGCAGTCGTATGCTCCGCCGTGATAATCCTGTGAACAGAGGACTCTGATGGGACGCATGCGCGTGCTTCGGGCTGCCGGGACGGCGACCGCCCTGATAACCGCTTCTGTCGGTCTGCTCGCCGGTGCGGGCGTGTCCCACGCCTCGGCGTCGAGCAAGCCGACGTTCTGGGTCGAGACCGGCTTCGACCGCACGGTTCCCGTGCGCACGGGGGGCCACGGTGAGGCGTTCCGGCCCCTGTCCATGTCGATCAGGGCTGATGGGACCGCCCTGCAAGGGGTCAAGGTCGTGGTGGACGCCACCGGTCTGAAGGGTGCCGTCGAGCTGTCCCTCGGCAAGAACTGCAGCTTCACCGGTGCGGACCACCAGCACGAGCTGTGCACGCTGGGGAACCTGCCGATCGGCGCCCTCGGCGGCGCGGGAGCAGCTGCCGAGTTCTCGGTCGGCGTTCGGGCCGCGGTCGGAGCCGTTGCCGGCCAGCAGGGCAATGTCACCTTCAAGGTGACGGCAGACAACGCCGTCGAGGCGGCGAACCAGCACGACTACCTGGGCGTCACCGTAGGCGACGGCCCCGACCTGGCCATCAACGACCTGGGGTCGGTCATCAAGACCCCGGCCGGGAAGACCACCGCGCTTCCGCTGCGGCTGACCAACCTCGGCAGCACCGACGCCAAGGGCATCGTCATCGGCCTGCACGACCAGCGCGGAAACGCCACGGTCCCCGGCAACTTCAGCAACTGCGTCTACGGTTCGTACCAGGGCGGCGTCCGCGAGGTCGAGTGCAGCTTCCCCGACGCCGTGGTGAAGCCCGGTCAGACGTTCCAACTGCAGACCCCGTTCTCGGTCTCGGTGCCCGCAGGGGCGCACGGCGATCAGATCCAGTACTACGCCGGGCTCAGCAAGGACGACTGGATCGGCACGCCGACCGGGACCAAGGGCACCGGCCCGGTCCTGCAGCTCGTGCAGGTCACCGGCGCCGGTAGGGCCGTGGCCACGCCGGACCCCAGCAAGGACATCGACACCTACAACAACCTCTACTACACCAACATCGACACCGGCATCGTCAGCGATGTCGCAGCGGTCGGCGGGACGGTGAACGGCGTCGTCGGCAAGGTGTCCACGGTGACCGTGGGTACGCGCAACTCGGGGAACACCACCTTCACGAGCCTGATCAACATCGGGCCCGACCTCCCCAAGGGCACGCTGGGCACCTACGTCACGTTCCCTGGGGACGTGCAGGTCACCTCCGTTCCCAAGGCGTGCGTGGTCGAGCTGTCCGGCCCCGACGGTTCCGGGTACTCGGGTTCCGGTACCCCTCACGCCTACGCCTGCGCCACCCAGAAGACCGTTGCCCCCGGACAGGCGGTCACGTTCGCCTTCGGGATCAAGCCGCTCCGCACGTTCAGCGGAGACTGGGGCAATGTGGTGGCCCTGGCCGCCGAGGACACGACGGCCAACTTCACTGACGATGTCGCCAGGCTCGTCATCAACTCGGCGAAGTCCTCGGGCGGATCCGCCCCGTCCTCCACTGCCGCCTCGTCCTCTTCTTCTGCGCAGCCGAGCAGCGCGGCGTCGGCCTCGCCGACGGCCGGCGGCGGTTCCCTGGCGAGCACCGGTGGAGGCAGTGACTCCACGCCGCTGATGCTGGCCGGTGCGGCCGCCATCGCGCTGGGCGCGGGGGCCGTTCTGGTGGCGCGCCGCCGGAAGGCGGTCGGCAGCCACAGCTGACCGTGTTCGTTCTGTGGATTCCGCGGCCCGTCCCTTGTTGCCAGAGGGGCGGGCCGCTGCGTTGCCGATCGGTGCTCGGCTGTGATGCGTGTCCCATGCAATGAATTTTACTTAGGCTCGGTAATGAGTTAGGCTAAGGAACATGCCCGAGCTCTCCGAGAGCGACGCCGCAGCGGTCAGCATGCTGCGGTCCGCCGTGATGCGACTCTCCCGCCGCCTGCGCAACCAGCGCGTCGAGGAGTCGCTGACGCCCACCGAGATGCAGGTGCTGGCGACTCTCGCCCGCTGCGGCAGCGCGTCCCCGGGCGAGCTGGCGCGCAAGGAACACGTCCAGCCGCCGTCGATGACGAGGATCATCGCGATGCTGGAGGAGAAGGGCCTGGTGCGGAGGGAACCGCACCCCGACGACCGTCGGCAGGTCGTCGTCAGCAGCACCGAGCAGGCCGAGAGCATCCTCGACCAGAGCCGGGCCAAGCGGGACGCATGGCTCGCCGACCTCGCGGGGGAGCTCAGCGAGGAGGAGTGGGCCGTGCTGCGCGCCGCCGCGCCGGTACTGGAGCGCCTCGCGCAGCTCTGACCCGCCGCGCCCTACAGAATTCGATCATTCGTTACCAGCCAGGGGACAAGCTATTGCCTGCACAGACCGGAGCCACCACAGCGAACATCCGTACCAGTGACACCAGCCGCACCACCGCCAACGCGGTCAGCCTCGCCACCGAGGCCGACGCCGCCGAGGAGACCCCGACGCAGTCACTCGTCGTCCCCGTCGACGACGACCCCGACGAACGCACCAGCCCCGGCCGTACGAGCGCCGGGGACAGGACCGGCACGAGCGGCAGGACCCAGAAGACCGAGAAGACCAATCGCGGGATGTTCTCCGCGCTGCGGAACCGCAACTACCGCTACTTCTTCATCGGCCAGGTCATCTCCAACTCGGGCACCTGGGTCCAGCGCATCGCCCAGGACTGGCTCGTCCTCAGCATCACCGGCAGCGCCTTCGCCGTCGGCGTGACCACCGCCATGCAGTTCCTGCCCATGCTGCTGTTCGGCCTCTTCGGCGGCGTCCTCGCCGACCGCTTCCCCAAGCGGCAGCTGCTGATCGCCACCCAGGCCGCGATGGGGCTGCTCGCCGTGGGGCTCGCCGCACTGACGCTCTCCGGCGTCATCCAGGTCTGGCACATCTACCTCTTCGCCTTCCTGCTCGGCCTGGTCACCGTGGTCGACAACCCGACCCGGCAGACCTTCGTGGTGGAGATGGTCGGCAAGAAGGACCTCGGTAACGCGGTCAGCCTGAACGCCGCCAACTTCCAGACCGCCCGGCTGATCGGCCCGGCCGTCGCCGGTGGCCTGATGGCCGCCGTCGGCGCCGGGTACGCCTTCGCGGTCAACGCCGTCTCCTTCGGCGCGGTGATCCTCGGCCTGCTCGCGATGCGCAGCGCCGAGCTGCACCGCACCCCGCAGCTGCCGCGCGAGAAGGGACAGTTGAGGGAAGGGCTGCGCTACGTCGCCGGACGCCCCGACCTGATCTGGCCGATCGTCCTGGTCGGCTTCATCGGCACCTTCGGGTTCAACTTCGCGACCATCCTGTCCGCGTTCGCGTACTCGGTCTTCCATGTCGGACCCGGGCTGTACGGTCTGCTCAACACCGCGATGGCCGTCGGCTCGCTGGCCGGCGCGCTGGTCGCCGCGCGTCGCAGCAGGCCCCGGCTGCGGCTGCTGGTGGTGGCCGCGCTGGTCTTCGGCCTGGTGGAGGCGGTCTCGGCGGTGTCGCCCTCGTACTGGGTCTTCGCGGCGCTGCTGACCCTGGTCGGCCTGTTCGGCATGACCACGAACACGGCGGCCAACTCGCTGATCCAGCTGCGCACCGACCCGGCGATGCGGGGCCGGGTGATGAGCCTCTACATGATGGTCTTCGCCGGCGGGACGCCGTTGGGCGCGCCGCTGGTCGGCTGGGTCACCGAGCAGTTCGGCCCCAGGGTCGGGCTGCTGGCCTGCGGTCTCGTCTCGGCCGCCGCCGCTGCGGGGATCGGCCTGGTGCTGGCCCGGATCGGCAATCTGCGGGTCCAGCTCGACCTGCACCGCGGTCCCGAGCACCAGCTGATCGCCTTCGTCCCGCGGCAGGCACCGCAGGTCGTCGTCGCGGCGTGAGCCCGGCGCGGGTCTGAGCGGCGGTACGGATCGGGGATCTGTCGCGAAAAGCGGGACAGATCCCCGATCCGTATCCCCAGTTCGGCTTCAGTCCAGCCGCTGTGCCAGCAGCATCCCCGGCCAGTCGGGCAGCCCCTCGCGGGAGACGACGAACGGCTCCACCTCCTGGAACCCCTGACTGCGGTAGTACGCCACCAGCTTGCCGTCGTCCCCGGCGTAGCAGTCCACCCGCAGCAGGCCGAGCCCCTGTCGCAGGGCCTCCGCCCGCGCGGCGTCCAGCAGCGCGCCGCCGACGCGACGGCCCTTGAGGCGGCGTTCGGTCGCCAGCAGGTTCACGTACAGCTCCGGTTCCCCGGCCGGGCGGACGTAGGGCTGCGCCTCCCCGGACACCGACACCACCCCGGCGACCTCCCCGTCCAGCACCGCCACCCGCGCCTCACGGCGGGCGATCCGTCCGCTCACCCGTTCCACCAGAGCCGGACGGGTGGACCAGGGCTCGGTGCCCCACTGGCCGGCGCGCCCCTGGGCGCCCAGCCATTCCACCGTCCCGTCCAGGATCTTCAGCACGGGGTGGAGGTCTTCGGGTTCGGCAAGTCGTATCTCCATATGATCTTTGTACTCGTCGGCTCTTTCCCACGAGAAGGCCGTGACCGAGACTGCCCGCATGAGACTCTTCGCCGCTGTCGTGCCGCCCCCGGCGGCGATCCGTGAACTGGCCGCTGCGGTGGCGCCGCTGCACACGCTGCCGCAGGCCGCCGGCCTGCGCTGGACCGGGGAACCCACCTGGCACCTCACCCTGGCCTTCCTCGGCCAGGTCGACGCCGAGCACCTGGAGCCGCTGCGCGGCCGCCTGGCCGCCGCAGCGGCCTCCGTCGTCCGGACGCCCCGGCTGCGCCTCGCCGGCAGCGGTCGCTTCGGCGAACGCGCGCTGTGGGCGGGCGTCGAGGGGGATACCCTGCCGCTGCGCCGACTCGCCGACGAGGTCGCGAAAGCGGCCCGCGACACCGGCATCGATGTCGACGAACGCCCGTTCCAGGGCCACCTCACCCTGGCCAGGGCGGGCGGCCGCAGCGGTCCCCCCACGGCGGCTGGCAGGGGCCTGCACGCGCTGGCCGGTGCGCTCGCGGACTTCTCCGGCACGGAGTGGCCAGCCACCTCGCTACGCCTGATGCGCAGTCATCTGGGCGCCGGGCCAGCGCACTACGAGACGGTGGCGGAGTGGGCGCTGGGCACGGCGGAGTCGGAATCGGAATCGGCGATGTCGGAGCCGCTGTAACCGACCGCCGGCGCGGCGACCAGCAGCCGCCGGGTGGTCAGCAACAGCACCGCCCCTGCCGCGATCCCGCCGACGGCGATCAGCGCGGCGGCACGCAGCGAGCCGCCGACGACCGCACCGGAGACGGCTGAGCCGAGGGCGTTGCCGGTCGCGAACAGGGTGACCAGCCAGGCGAACGCCTCGGTGCTGGTCCCGACCGGGGCCAGCTCGGCTATCAGCAGGAAGGCGGCGGCGAGCAGCGGAGCGAGGCCCAGGCCGGAGGCGAACGCCGCTGCGCCCATCCACCCCGGGCTCGGGACCAGCAGCAACGGCAGGTAGCAGAGCGCCATGCCGACGGCGAGGGCCCAGGTCCGGGTGGAGGTCGGGGCTTTCCACCGGACCGCGCCGTAGCCGAGGGCGCCCAGCAGCCCGGCGAGCGCGGCCAGTGCGAGCAGGGCGCCGGCGCCGCCGGGGATGCCGGGGTGCTCCTGGGCGTACGCGACGAAGAGGATGTTCTGCGCGCCGATGGCCCAGCCGGTCCCGGCGAAGGCGACCAGCAGCAGCACCAACCCGGGGGAGCGCAGCGGCCCCAGCCAGCCGGCGCCCGCGCCGTTCGCGCGCACCGGGGCCCGCCAGGCGCGGGCCGGCGCGGAGGTCGCCACGGTCACGGTGCCGAGCATGCCCAGCCCGGCGGCCAGCCACAGCGCGATCGACGGGCTGCCGAAGGCGGCGACCCCGGCGACCAGCAGCGGCCCGGCCACATAGAGGATCTGCTGAGCGGCCGAGTCCAGCGCATAGGCGGTCTCCAGGGCCGCCGGGGCGACGATGTCCGGCCACAGCGAGCGCAGGCAGGGCTCCAGCGGCGGCATGGCGAGCCCGGCCAGCGCGGCGCCGGCCAGGGCGGCGGCCGGGTTCCCCGGCGCCACCGCCAGCGCGGCATAGCCGCAGGCGGCGACGGAGGCGGAGACCAGCAGCACACGCGGCTGCCCGGCCCGGTCCACCAGACGCCCCAGCACCGGACCGCCGACAGCGGCGGCGACGGCGTACGCGGCGGTGGTCAGCCCGATCCTGGCGTAGGGCGCGCCCGCGCCGTGCAGCGCGAGGGCGATGGCGACGACGGTCATCCCGGCGGGGAGACGGCCGGTGAGGGTACCCAGCAGCAGCCGGGCGACCCGGGGGCTGCGCAGGACGGTGAGGTAGCCCACAGCGGCTGGTCTCCTCGGGTGGGGGGTGGTGGCTCGGCTTCTAGGTTATACGTATAACTTACGTGGGAGCAAAAGCCGGGTCGCTCTGCTTCTAGGGGGACCGAGGTCGTCCGGTGTCTCGCCCCTGGCTGCAACGGCATTCGCCGGGCCGCGACGGCGCCCGCCCCCACCCTCCGGGCGGGGGTGCCCCCTGTCTCCGGGGCTCCGCCCCGAAAGCGGCCAACTACAGGGAGCGGGGGCGTGGGCCGGGCGCCGTGGGCCCGTGCGGCGGGGGCGCGGGGCGGGCCGGGGGGCGTGCGGCGGTCGGTGTGGTCCGTTTTGGGGTCACTCGACCTACTTTGGGGTCACTGACTTGACGGCATATCGGACATTCAGGGCGGGATCTGTCGGATGAGTGACCCCAAAGTAGGTCGAGTGACCCCAAATGCATAGGGCACCTACCTGGCGAATCGTTTCTGCAGGCACCACCAACCGCCCCGCCGCTCGGCAACGGCGGGCCGCCCGCACCCCTCCTGCTCCTGTCGCCGCGAGCGAAGCGAGCAACAGCAACAAGCCACGGACGGCGGTGGGCGGCAACGGTGCCGCCATGTAAGCCACCTGCAGCTTCCGGACCAGCGCGCTACGCCGCCCGGCCTCCCCCGTCCACCACCCTATCCGGGTGATCCCCGTCCGCTTTTCAATGTTGACACTCCGGTAACACGCGACAGATACTGCGTCCCAGGCATCAAGAATTTTCATTGTTGCAGGAAATCGTGGGCGGATTCTTCACGTCGGGGGATGTGATTCTCCGGAACTTGCCATCGATTGCTGGCAATTATCGAAATTGCTGCATCGGCAGGTATTGCGGACCGACGCAGGAGGTTTGATGGCCGTTTCGACCCAGCTACAGGGACCCGCTCAAGCCCAGGCCCGGGCGTACTTGCAGCCTCGTCCCTGGGCGGTGTTGCCCTCCGGGCTTTCGGCGTTGATCAGAGCCGAGAATGTGCGGCTGGTGCCGGAGATCGTGCAGGAGATACGCCGCCAGATTCCCGAGTACGCGAGGCCGCTGGACGGCAGGTTCGGGGCCGGAATCCAGCAGGGTGCGGCGCGGGCGGTGGCGCAGTTCGCCGAGCTCGTCGCGGATGATCGTGCCAACCCCGAGGAATCGCTGCAGGTGTACCGGGCGCTGGGGAGAGGCGAGTGGCGCGAGGGCCGCAGCCTGGACGCGTTGCAGGCGGCCTACCGGCTCGGGGCCAGGCTGGCGTGGCGCCGGTACGCCCGGCTCGCGCGCCGGGCCGGGGTGCCGGAGGCGGCGATGACGGCTCTGGCGGAGGCGATTTTCGCGCATATCGACGAGATGGCCGCCGCCTCGGTCGAGGGCTACGCCGAAGCGCGGGCGGACGCGGCCGGCACGCTGCGGCGGGCCCGGCGGAGGCTGGTGCAACTGCTCGTCGGCGGCGCGGCCGAGCCGGTTCTGGCCGAGTGCTCGCGGGCGGCCCGCTACCCGCTGCCCGAGCGGATCGCCGCCGTGGCGCTGCGTCCGGACGGGCTGCTCGGCGCGGCCGCCGGGCTGCGGACGATGCCGGCAGTGCTCGCGGACCTGGAGGGCCACGAGCCCTGCCTGTTCCTCGCGGACCCGGAGCTGCCCGGCCGGACCGACCAGCTGGCCGCCGTCCTGGCGGACCGTACCGCCGTGCTGGGACCCGCCGTCCCGGTCGCCCAGGCGGCGCAGTCGCTGCGCTGGGCCCGCACCGTCGCCACGCGGCAGCCCGCGGATGCGGCACCGGGGCTGGTGCACTGCGACCAGCAGCTGTCCTCGGTGCTGCTGCTGGGCGACCAGGACTTGGTCGCACTGCTGGGGACGCGGAGGCTGGCACCGCTGGAGGGGCTGACCGGGAAGCGGCGGGAGCGGCTGGAGGAGACCCTGCTGGCGTGGCTGGAGACCTCGACCGGTAGCGCCCCGGAGGTCGCCGCCCGGTTGGGGCTGCACCCGCAGACGGTGCGTCAGCGGATGCGCGGCATCGAGGAACTGTTCGGGGAGGCGCTGGCGGATCCTGACGCCCGCTTCGAGATCGAGTTGGCGTTGCGCGGGCGGCGGCTGCAAGCCCCCTGACCAGCGGGCGGACCTGGCATGCCGATGCCGATGCCGTCCGCCTTGCCGTCCGCGTCCCGCCGTCCGTCCCGCCGGAACAGGCACAGGCAGAGGGCCCGTCGTCGCTGCAGCGGCGCGGGCCCTCTTGGGTTGGTGCTGTGCTAGCCACCGGTCGATCGTGCGGCCTGATCACGGATGATCAGGAGCGGGTGATCAGTGGGTGGGATTCAGATCGTGGTGACGTTCTCGGCCTGCGGGCCCTTGGGACCCTGCGTGACGTCGAACTCCACGGTCTGGTTCTCCTCAAGCGAGCGGAAGCCGTTCGCGTTGATGGCGGAGTAGTGGACGAAGACGTCGGGGCCGCCGCCGTCCTGGGCGATGAAGCCGAAGCCCTTCTCGGCGTTGAACCACTTGACGGTTCCGGTCGCCATACCGTTCTCCTTGCGAGGGACGTAAAGGACGCCACACCTCGTGGCGCCCGGTCCGCTGCGCTGATCGCCCCGCTTCAGGTACTTCGCTGTGACAAAGCTTCTGAAAACGACAGAAGCCCGCGGTCACATGCTCCGCAGGCTCGAGTACTGCATGGGAAATCAAACTGCAACTGCGAAAACCCTAGCACGCGCTTCCGGGCCCGGCCAGGGACGATCTCATCCCCCGGACTACTGTGCTGGGTGTGGATACATACACCGAGCGTGACGGCGACCCCGACAACTCCGAGAGTGTGGACGTTCCCACCGGGAGCGGCAGCGACCACCGTCGCCTGCGGCCGCGGGTGGGGCACATCCAGTTCCTGAACTGCGTCCCCATCTACTGGGGCCTGGCCCGTACCGGCAGCCTGCTGGACCTGGACCTCAGCAAGGACACGCCCGAGCGGCTCAGCGACGCCCTGGTCGCCGGCGACCTGGACATCTCCCCGATCACCTGCGTCGAGTACCTGCGCAACGCCGACCAGCTGGTCGTCATGCCGGACATCGCGGTGGGCAGCGACGGGCCGGTGCTGTCCTGTGTGATCGTCAGTCAGGTGCCGCTGGACCAGCTCGACGGCCGCAAGGTCGCCCTCGGCTCGACCAGCCGTACGTCGGTGCGGTTGGCGCAGCTGCTGCTGGCCGAGCAGTACGGCGTGCAGCCCGACTACTACACCTGCCCGCCCGACCTAGCGCTGATGATGCAGGAGGCCGACGCCGCCGTGCTGATCGGCGACGCCGCACTGCGCGCCACCATGTTCGACGGGCCCAGGCTCGGCCTCGACGTCCACGACCTGGGCGCGATGTGGAAGGACTGGACCGGGCTGCCCTTCGTCTTCGCGGTCTGGGCCGCCCGCAGGGACTTCCTGGAGCGCGAGCCGGAGCTGGTCCGCGAGGTGCGCCGGGCGTTCCTGGCGTCGCGGGACCTGTCGATGGAGGAGGTCGACAAGGTCGCCGAGCAGACCGCCCGCTGGGAGCTGTTCGACGAGGAGCTGCTGCGCCGCTACTTCGCCGAGGCACTGGACTTCTCCTTCGGGGAGCGGCAGTTGGAGGGCATGCGGGAGTTCGCCCGCCGGATCGGCGCGAGCACGGAGGACGTGATCCTGCTGGACGGCTGACAGGCCGTCGGTCCGGCGGACATGATGGCGAGTCATGGAACCGTTGGGGGCGGGAGATCCGCGACAGATCGGGGCGTACCGACTGCTGGGGCGCCTCGGCGCGGGCGGGATGGGCCGGGTCTACCTGGGGCGTACGGCGGGGGGCCGTACCGTCGCGGTCAAGCTGGTGCGCACCGACCTGGCCGACGACACCGACTTCCGGGCCCGCTTCCGGCAGGAGGTCGCGGCGGCGCGGCGGGTGGGGGGTGTCTGGACCGCGCCGGTGCTGGACGCCGACACCGAGAGCGATCAGCCCTGGGTGGCGACCGGTTACGTCCCCGGACCCGGACTCGACCTCGCGGTAAGGGAGTTCGGGGTGCTGCCGGAGGAGTCGGTGCGGATGCTGGGGGTCGGACTCGCCGACTCGCTGGCCGCGGTGCACGCGACCGGACTGGTGCACCGCGACCTGAAGCCGTCCAATGTGCTGCTCACCCTGGACGGACCGCGACTGATCGACTTCGGCATCGCCAGAGCCCTGGACGCCGCGACAGCGCTGACCCGGTCCGGGTATGTGGTCGGCTCGCCCGGCTACATGTCGCCGGAGCAGGGCGCGGGAGAGGCGGCGGGACCCGCGAGCGACGTCTTCGCGCTGGGCGGGGTGCTGGCCTTCGCCGCGACCGGCGCCGGGCCCTTCGGCGAGAGCGGGACCTCGCCGGTGCTGCTGCTCTACCGGGTGATGCACGAGGCCCCGCGACTGGAGGGACTGCCGGACGGACCGCTGCGCGCGGTGGTGGAGCGCTGCCTGGCGAAGGAGCCGGGCGACCGCCCGGGCCTGGACGAGCTGCGCGCGGAGCTGGGCGGGGTCGGCCCGTCCGACGGCTGGCTGCCGCCGCTGCTGGTCGCCTCGGTGGGGCGGCGGACGGCCGAGCTGCTGGACCTGGAGACGGTGGGGGAGGTTGCCGCCCCGGCTTCGGCTCCGGCTTCGGCTTCGGCTTCGGCGCCCAGGGGGTTCGGTCCTGCGCCGGTGATGGATGCAACACCGGCGCAGGGGTCGGAGGCGGTGTCCGACGTTCCTCCCATGGCGACCCCGCCGACGCGGCAGCAGCCGCCACCGCAACGACCGGGGCGCGGTCGTACGCGGGTGCTGGTCGGCGGAGTGGTGCTGCTGGCGGTGCTCGCCGCGGTGCTGGTCCCGCTGCTGCTGCCGAAGAAGGGCGGTAGCGGTACAGGGAGCACAGGGAGCACAGGGAGCACAGGGGGCGCCGCCGGGACGAGCACGGTGACGGCGTCGGCGACGCCTTCCGTATCCGCGACCCACTCCGGGATCGCCACGGGCGCCGGCCCGACCCCGCCGGCCGCTCCGTCCCCTGGACCGACCAGCCCGAACGCCGTCCCGGCCGTCTTCCTCGGGACCTGGACCGGGACGCTGATCACCTCCGACGGTCTGCTCAGCGAGCCGTACTCGATCGCCATCCGGCCGGGGACGGTCGGGGCCGAGAACAGCACCAGCATCACCACCGTCACAGGGCTCGCCGGACTGGCCTGCCTGGGCGCCGACAAACTCGCGTCGTCCACCACCAGCACGATCACCTTCAAGGACCGGCTGTTGCCCGGCAGCAGCACGGGCAGCTGTTCCACCGCCTCCGGCACCCAGGTCTTCACGCTCAACGCCGATGGCACCCTGCACTACCAGGACAACGGCGCCGGCAGCGGGACGCCCAGCGGTGACTTGCACAAGGTGAGGTAGGGGCGCTGGCGTAGTCTGGGCGGCGACCGCATGGACACGTTGGACCGCAGTAGTGACAAGAGAGGACGCCGAGGTGCTCGAGACCGCCCAGCCCCAGGAGACGGATCTGCAGGCAGTCCTCGACCGCGCCGCGGCCGGGGGGCGCATCACCCCGGAGGAGGCGCTGGAGATCTACCGCCACGCCCCCCTGCACGCCCTCGGCGCAGCAGCCGACGCAGTACGCCGCCGCCGTTACGCCGGCACCGAGCACATCGCCACGTACATCATCGAACGCAACATCAACTACACCAATGTGTGCGTCACGGCCTGCAAGTTCTGCGCCTTCTACGCCGCGCCCAAGGATGTGGAGAAGGGCTGGTCACGGGATCTGGAGGAGATCCTGCGCCGCTGCGCGGAGACCGTCGAGCTCGGCGGCACCCAGATCATGTTCCAGGGCGGGCACCACCCCGACTACGGCGTGGAGTACTACGAGCGGGCCTTCTCCGCGATCAAGAAGGACTTCCCGCAGCTGGTGATCCACTCCCTCGGCGCCTCAGAGGTCGAGCACATGTCGCGGATCTCCGGGGTCACGGCGGAGGAGGCCATCCGCCGGATCCACGCCGCCGGGCTCGACTCCTTCGCGGGCGCCGGAGCGGAGCTGCTGCCCGAGCGCCCTCGCAAGGCCATCGCGCCGCTCAAGGAGTCCGGCGAGCGCTGGCTGGAGATCATGGAGATCGCCCACAATCTGGGCGTCGAGTCCACCTCCACCATGCTGATGGGCACCGGCGAGACCAACGCCGAGCGGATCGAGCACCTGCGCATGATCCGCGACGTGCAGGACCGGACCGGCGGCTTCCGCGCGTTCATCCCGTACACCTACCAGCCCGAGAACAACCACCTCAAGGGCCGTACTCAGGCGACGCTGTTCGAGTACCTGCGACTGATCGCGGTGGCCCGGTTGTTCCTCGACAACATCGCGCACATCCAGGGCTCCTGGCTGACCGTCGGCAAGGAGATGGGCCAGCTGACGCTGCACTACGGAGCGGACGACCTGGGCTCGGTGATGCTGGAGGAGAACGTCGTCTCCTCGGCCGGGGCCAAGCACCGGTCCAACCGGATGGAGCTGATCAACCTGATCCGCTCGGCCGGACGCGTCCCCGCGCAGCGCGCCACCACCTACGAGCACATCGTGGTCCACGACGACCCGGCGAACGACCCGGTCAACGACCACGCCTACTCGCACATCGCCTCCACCGCGATCGTCGGCGGAACGGCACACCCGGAGCTCAAGCTCCTGAACGCCAACTGACCCGGCGTTGCTGACTCTTCATACCGGGTCGGACGGTATCGCCGTGGCCGTGGACGGCGAGCGCATTGCCGCCCACGGTCCGGCGGACGAGCTGGCGGCCGCCTACCCGCAGGCCAGGGTGCGGCGCTGGGACGGGGTGGTCACGCCCGGCGCGCTGCACCAGGGCGCGCTGCCGGACGCGCCCAGCGCACGGGAGCGGGTGTACGCCCTGCTGCGCTCCGGCGCGACCGCAGCCCAGCCCGCCGCCTTCGCCGACCCCGAGCTGCGCGCCGCCGCCCACCGCAACGGTCTGGCCACGGACGGACACACGCCCACCCTGGCCGTCGGCGGCCGGGCCGACCTGGCGGTCCGCGCCGCGGACGGCAGCTGCCTGGCCACGGTCCTCGGCGGGCGACTCGTCCACCGCCGGGCCTGACCGGTGCCTGAGGGTGCCGGAGCGGTGCCGGAGCATGCGGCCCGGGGGTGAACAATGGGGTCCGTGACCCGAGCCTCTCTGGACAAGCAGCCGCACGAAGTCGCCTCCATGTTCGACGACGTCGCGGCCAAGTACGACATCACCAACGATGTGCTCTCGCTGGGCCAGACCCGGCTGTGGCGCAAGGCCGTCGCCCGTGCCGTGGACGCCAGGCCGGGCGAGCGGGTGCTCGACCTCGCCGCCGGGACGGCGACCTCGTCGCTGCCCTTCGCCGAGGCCGGCGCGACCGTCGTGCCCTGCGACTTCTCGCTCGGGATGCTGCGGGAGGGCAAGCGCCGCCACCCCGAGCTGCCGCTCACCGCGGGCGACGCCACCCGGCTGCCCTTCGCCGACGGCGTGTTCGACGCCGTCACCATCTCCTTCGGGCTGCGCAACGTCCAGGACACCGACGCCGCCCTGCGCGAGCTGCTGCGCGTCACCCGGCCCGGCGGCCGGGTCATCATCTGTGAGTTCAGCCACCCGGTCTGGGCGCCGTTCCGCACCGTCTACTCGGAGTACCTGATGCGCGCGCTGCCGACGGTGGCCACCGCCGTCAGCAGCAACCCCGACGCCTACGTCTACCTCGCCGACTCCATCCGCGCCTGGCCCGACCAGCCGGCCCTCGCCGCCCGGCTCCAGGCGGCGGGCTGGTCCAAGGTGGCCTGGCGCAACCTGACCGGCGGCATCGTGGCCCTGCACCGGGGCACCCGGACGTAGCCGTCAGGCCGTCAGGGGAAGCGGTTCAGGCGCTGCGCTCGGAGCCGTCCGGCCAGATGCGGTGGACGTAGGTGCCCTGCGCCTCGGCGCGGGCGACGGCATCGGCGAGCGGCCCGCCCGGCGATCCGTCCCAGACGGCGACCAGCTCGTCGACCAGGCCGAGCAGAACGGCGGTCGGGTCCGTTCCGGGGCCCAGCCGGTGCACCGCGCGGGCCTGCCGGGCCAGCGCGTCGCCGGGGCCGGCCGGGGTGCCGAGCACCTCCAGGGTGCCGCCGTGCTCCAGGACGGCGGCGGCGAACCAGCTCTCCGATCCCGGGCCCAACGGGCTGACGCCGACCAGGCCGTAGGTCTGATAGCCGGTCACCAGCTTCCACAGCTCGCCGCGGACCAGCATCTCGGTGATCTCCGAGAGGTCCGTGTGCCCGATGACGCCGATGTGCATGGCCTGCCCCTGCTCGCCCCTGGTGATGTGGTTGTGTGGTCGTGGATCCGGATCAGCGTAGGTGATCAGACATAGACTGCGGAGTGGCCCGACGCGGGTCCGAACCAGCGAAGACGTCCGACGAGAGCAGGCAGGAGTCCCCGGTGTCGCAGTCGACCCAGCAGACCCAGCAGACCGCGCAGAGCGCAGCCGTCGAGGCCGAGGCCGATGTGATCGTCGTCGGAGCCGGTCCCGCGGGCTCGACCACGGCCTATCACCTGGCCCGGGCCGGCCTGGAGGTCCTGCTGCTGGAGAAGGCGCAGTTCCCGCGCGAGAAGGTCTGCGGGGACGGGCTGACCCCGCGCGCAGTCAAGCAGTTGGTGGACATGGGGATCGACATCTCCGAGGAGGCAGGCTGGCTGCGCAACAAGGGCCTGCGGATCATCGGCGGCGGGGTGCGCCTCGAACTGGACTGGCCCGAGCTGGCGAGCTTCCCCGACTACGGGCTGGTCCGCAAGCGCGCCGACTTCGACGAACTGCTGGCGTACCAGGCGGAGAAGGCCGGGGCCAAGCTGCACCAGCTGTGCAACGTCACCGGCCCGGTCGTCGACCCGCGGACGGGGCGGATCACGGGGGTGACGGCGAAGCTCGGCGAGGACAAGCGCGAGGTCGTCTTCAAAGCCCCGCTGGTGGTCGCCGCCGACGGCAACTCCACCCGGCTCTCCCTGGCCATGGGCCTGCACCGGCGCGAGGACCGCCCGATGGGCGTCGCCTATCGCACCTACTTCAACTCCCCGCGCAGCGAGGACGACTACCTGGAGTCCTGGCTGGAGCTGTGGGACCGGCGCGGCGGCCAGGAGAAACTGCTCCCCGGCTACGGCTGGATCTTCGGCATGGGCGACGGCACCAGCAATGTGGGCCTGGGCCTGCTGAACACCACCAAGTCCTTCAAGGACATCGACTACCGCGAGCTGCTCAAGGTGTGGTGCGCGGGGATGCCCGAGGAGTGGGGCTACACCCCCGAGAACATGACCGAGCCGATCCGCGGCGCGGCCCTGCCCATGGCCTTCAACCGCCAGCCGCACTACACCCGCGGCTTCCTGCTGGTCGGCGACGCGGGCGGGATGGTCAACCCCTTCAACGGCGAGGGCATCGCCTACGCGATGGAGTCCGGCCAGATCGCGGCCGGCGTCATCGTCCAGGCCCTGGCCCGGCAGACCGACCTGGGCCGGGAGCGGGCGCTGGAGGCGTACCCGACCATCCTCAAGGACATCTACGGCGGCTACTACTCGCTGGGCCGCGGCTTCGTGAAGGCCATCGGCAACCCCCTGGTGATGCGGATGGCGGCCCAGCACGGCCTGACCCACCCGGTGCTGATGAAGTTCGTACTGAAGCTGCTGGCCAACCTCACCGACCCGCAGGGCGGCGACGCGATGGACCGGATCATCAACGGGCTGGCGAAGGTGGCGCCGAGGGCGTAGGGGCGGGGCTCGGCTCGGCAGTCGGGGGAGGCGGGGCGTTTCCGCTGGTCGCGGCCGCTGTGGGTGGCTTACATGGCGCCACCGTTGCCGCCCGCCCCCGTCCGTGGCTTGTTGCTGTTGCTCGCTCCGCTCGCGGGCCAACAGCAGCGGGGGAGCGAGGTCGGGGCCGAGCGCCGTTGCCGGGCTGGGGTCGGCGGTGGGGCGTGCAGAAACGGTTCTGCGGCAGGGCTTCGGTCGAACCGGGGTTACTTTTGGGACACCGGGGCACTTTTGGTACGCCAAGACGGGGGTAAATGGGGCATTGCGGCATGATCAAGTGACGCCCTGTCCCAAAAGTGACCCTGGTTCCCCCTCGGGCCGGGCTTTTCGGGTCACTGCCTATACGTTCGGGTCACTCCCTCGACGCCCAATCCGGACATAGCGGGCAGGAGGCGTTTGATGAGTGACCCGAACGTATAGGGAGTGACCCAAAAACCGGCCAGCCCCCCCGGCAGGAACGTTTCTGCACGACCCGCCACCTGCCGCCCCGCTGCCCGGCAGCGGCGGGCCGCCCGCACCCCTCCCCGCCCTTGTCGCCGCGAGCGAAGCGAGCAACAGCAACAAGCCACGGACGTGCCACTCGGCAACGGCGGCGCCATGTAAGCCACCTACCGGCCCCGCGTCGGGAGACGGCGCCCCGCCGCCCGGCAACGGCGGGCCGCCCGCACCCCTCCCCGGCCTTGTCGCCGCGAGCGGAGCGAGCTACAGCAACAAGCCACGGACGGGGGCGGGCGGCAACGGTGGCGCCATGTAAGCCACCCGCAGTTGCCGCATCACTCAGCGTCGCCGTTCGGCCTCCCCCGGCCCACCCCCTGTGCTGCTCGCCGAGCCTCTGTCAACGCGTCGATCGCCTCGCCACTCTCTCGGGGTCGCGACTAATAACACGTGCGCCTGCGGGTGGCAAAAGTTGCGATGGAAGCACTGTCAATGATACGCAGCATGGCCTCCAACCTGCAGTGATGCCCTATCAGTTGGCGCTTTGTGAACGCATGCACACAGTGAGTGGCCGATTTTACCCGCCCGTAACCTCATGATCGTTCATTGGGTGGCGTAGATCACATTGAAGGTGCTTACCCCCGTGTCGCAGATCACACATGAACGGGCATAGGATGCAGCCGTCTTGGGGGCTTGTGAACTGCCTCACATGAGCTGATCAAGCTCCCGAGCTGTACGAACCCGCAGTCACCGACATGGACGTCGGCTCGGACTGACGCCTGGGAGGTCGTTCGGTATGAACGCATATGCGCCGATTCTGGTACTTGGCGCCCTCGCGGCTGCCTTCGCGATCGGCTCCGTGGCGATGGCCGCGCTGACCGGTCCGAAGCGGTACAACCGCGCCAAATTGGACGCCTACGAGTGCGGTATCGAGCCGACGCCGCAGCCGGTGGGCGGTGGGCGGTTCCCGATCAAGTACTACCTGACGGCGATGCTCTTCATCGTCTTCGACATCGAGATCGTCTTCCTCTACCCGTGGGCGGTCTCCTTCGACTCGTTGGGGATCTTCGGCCTGGTGGAGATGGTGCTGTTCATCGCCACGGTCTTTGTCGCCTATGCGTACGTCTGGCGGCGCGGGGGCCTGGAGTGGGACTGATCGCACGGCCTGCCTCAAGACGCCGCAAGCATCCGCATCCGGTCCGGACGAGCTGAGAGGACACCAGATGGGTATCGAGGAGAAGCTGCCCAGCGGCTTCCTGCTCACCTCGGTCGAGCAGGCCGCCGGATGGGTGCGGAAGAGTTCGCTCTTCCCGGCCACCTTCGGCCTGGCCTGCTGCGCCATCGAGATGATGACGACCGGGGCCGGCCGCTACGACCTGGCGCGGTTCGGCATGGAGGTCTTCCGCGGGTCGCCGCGCCAGGCCGATCTGATGATCGTGGCGGGCCGGGTCAGCCAGAAGATGGCGCCGGTGGTCCGCCAGGTCTACGACCAGATGGCGAACCCCAAGTGGGTGATCTCGATGGGGGTCTGCGCCTCCTCGGGCGGGATGTTCAACAACTACGCGATCGTCCAGGGCGTCGACCACGTCATCCCCGTGGACATCTACCTGCCGGGCTGCCCGCCGCGGCCGGAGATGCTGATGGACGCGATCCTCAAGCTGCACGAGCAGATCCGCCACGAGAAGCTCGGCGCTCAGCGCGCCAAGGCGGACGACGAGGCGGAGCAGCAGGCGCTGCAGGCGGTCCCGACGATCGAGATGAAGGGGCTGCTGCGGTGAGTGACGGCACCGAAGAGGGCACTGCCGCGGAAGCGGAAGCCGCGGAGAGCGGCGTGCCGACGCCGCGCGCAGGTGCGACGGAGCTGGAGGTCGTCGGCGTCCGGCACGGGATGTTCGGCGGGTCGAACCCCAGCGAGGACGCCGGGGTCGGCGGCAACAGCGGGGACACCTCGGGCTACGGCCGGCTGGTCCGGCCGATCGTGCTGCCTGGGGCTTCGCCCCGTCCGTACGGGCACGGCTGGTTCGACGAGTGCGCCGACGAGCTGGAGGGCGCGCTGGAGGAGCAGGGCCTGGACGTGGGCGCGGTGATCGACAAGACGGTCGTGGACCGGGGCGAGATCACCTTCCATGTCGAGCGGGAGTTCCTGCCGCAGGTGATGCAGACCCTGCGGGACGACCCGGCCCTGCGCTTCGAGCTGTGCACCGGCGTCAGCGGGGTGCACTACCCCGGTGACCGGGGGCGCGAGCTGCACGCGGTCTACCACCTGCGCTCGATCACCCACAACCGGCTGATCCGGGTGGAGACCTCGGCGCCGGACGACGACCCGGTGATCCCCTCCACCTGCGCCGTCTATCCCACCAACGACTGGCACGAGCGGGAGACGTACGACTTCTTCGGCATCGTCTTCGAGGGCCATCCGGCGCTCACCCGGATCATGATGCCGGACGACTGGCTGGGTCACCCGCAGCGCAAGGACTATCCGCTCGGCGGCATTCCCGTCGAGTACAAGGGCGCGCAGATCCCGGCTCCCGACCAGCGGAGGTCGTACAACTGATGGACAGCCAGACGCAAGAGCCGCAGGCTCCGGACCGCCAGGCGACAGCTCCGGAGCGACTGACCACCGAGGGGCGCGTCTACACCGTCACCGGCGGGGACTGGGACGAGATCGTCACGGCGGCGGCCAAGGCCGACGACGAGCGGATCATCGTCAACATGGGTCCGCAGCACCCGTCCACCCACGGGGTGCTGCGGCTGATCCTGGAGATCGACGGCGAGACCGTCACCGAGGCCAGGTGCGGGATCGGTTATCTGCACACCGGCATCGAGAAGAACATGGAGTTCAGGAACTGGACCCAGGGCACGACCTTCGTGACCCGGATGGACTACCTGACCCCGCTGTTCAACGAGACCGCCTACTGCCTGGCGGTGGAGCGGCTGCTCGGGATCACCGACGACATCCCGGAGCGGGCCACCGTCATCCGGGTGCTGATGATGGAGCTCAACCGGATCTCCTCACACCTGGTCTGCCTGGCCACCGGCGGGATGGAGATCGGCTCCACCACCCTGATGATCTACGGGTTCCGCGACCGCGAGATCATCCTCGACATCTTCGAGCTGGTCACCGGGCTGCGGATGAACCACGCCTACGTCCGCCCCGGCGGCCTGGCGCAGGACCTGCCGCCCGGCGCGCTGGACCAGATCCGTGAGGGCATCAAGACCCTGCGCGGCCGGATGCACGAGTACGACAAGCTGGCCACCAACAACCCGGTGTTCAAGGCCCGGCTGGTGGACGTCGGCTATCTGGACCTGGCCGGCTGCATGGCGCTGGGGGCCACCGGTCCCATCCTGCGCTCCACCGGGCTGCCGCACGACCTGCGCAAGTCCCAGCCCTACTGCGGCTACGAGCAGTACGAGTTCGACGTCCCGACCGCCGACACCTGCGACTCCTACGGCCGGTTCCTGATCCGGCTCGCGGAGATGGAGCAGTCGCTGCGGATCGTCGAGCAGTGCCTGGACCGGCTGCGCGGCGGACCGGGCCGGGTGATGGTCGCGGACAAGAAGATCGCCTGGCCGGCTCAGCTGTCGCTGGGTCCGGACGGCATGGGCAACTCGCTCGACCACATCCGCACCATCATGGGCGAGTCGATGGAAGCCCTGATCCACCACTTCAAGCTGGTCACCGAGGGCTTCCACGTCCCGGCCGGACAGGCGTACGTGGCGGTGGAGTCGCCCAAGGGCGAGCTGGGCGTGCATGTCGTCAGCGACGGCGGGACGCGCCCGTACCGGGTGCACTTCCGCGATCCCAGCTTCACCAACCTGCAGTCGATGGCGGCGATGTGTGAGGGCGGGCAGGTCGCGGACGTCATCGTCGCTGTGGCCGGGATCGACCCCGTGATGGGAGGCGTGGACCGGTGAGCAGTCAGCTGACGGTGCCGCTGCGTGGGGGTGCGGGGGGTCGCTCCCCGGGATGTTGGAGCACGAACCTGCAGTCGATGGCAGCGATGTGCGAGGGCGGGCAGGTCGCGGACGTCATCGTCGCCGTGGCCGGGATCGACCCCGTGATGGGAGGCGTGGACCGGTGAGCAGTCAGCTGACGGTACCGCTGCGTGGGGGTGCGGGGGGTCGCTCCCCGGGATGTTGGAGCACGAACCTGCAGTCGATGGCGGCGATGTGTGAGGGCGGGCAGGTCGCGGACGTCATCGTCGCCGTGGCCGGGATCGACCCCGTGATGGGAGGCGTGGACCGGTGACCACCACTGAGAACGAGGCGGGGTCCGGGCCAGGGCTGTCAGGGCCGACGCTGCTCGGGCTGCCCGAGTTGCCGGCTCCGGTCTTTCCGGCCGAGGTACGGGCGAAGCTGGACCCGGACGCGGCCGAGCTGATCTCCCGCTACCCGGACAGCCGCTCGGCGCTGCTGCCGCTGCTGCACCTGGTGCAGTCCGCCGAGGGATTCGTCAGCCGTACCGGGATCCGGTACTGCGCCGAGCAGTTGGGGCTGACCACGGCCGAGGTCACCGCAGTGGCGACCTTCTACACCATGTACCGGCGGCGCCCGGCCGGCGAGTACCACGTGGGCGTCTGTACCAACACGCTGTGCGCGGTCCTCGGCGGCGACGAGATCTTCGCCGAGCTGCAGCAGCACCTGGGCATCGGCAACAACGAGACGACCGGGGACGGCACGGTCTCGTTGGAGCACATCGAGTGCAACGCCGCCTGCGACTACGCGCCGGTGGTGATGGTCAACTGGGAGTTCTTCGACAACCAGACGCCGGAGAGCGCCAAGGAGCTGGTCGACCAGCTGCGGTCGGGCAACGGCGCCGAGGTGCGGCCGACCCGCGGCGCGCGGTTGTGCAGCTTCAAGGAGACCTCCCGCGTCCTGGCCGGCTTCCCCGACGCCCGCGAGGGCGCGGTGGACGAGTCCGGCGCCGGCGGCGCCCCGACCATGGCCGGCCTCCGGCTGGCCCGCGGCGAGACCCTGCCGGGCACCGCCGCCGCCACCCGGGTGGTCGCTCCGAGGCACGAGGACCCTCCGCACGACACCGCTGCCGACACCGCTGCCGACGCCGCCCCCGCGGACGCCGAACCCCGCGACGAGGAAGGGCCTGCAGAGTGACCGCCGAGCACCCGGAGAAGCTGCTCTCCCCGGTCCTGTCCGACAGCTGGGACGACGACCGCCCCTGGACGCTGGACACCTACCGACGGCACGACGGCTACAAGGGCCTGCACGAGGCCCTGCGGATGGACCCCGACGCCGTGATCGCGCTGGTCAAGGACGCCGGGCTGCGGGGGAGGGGCGGCGCCGGGTTCCCGACCGGGATGAAGTGGCAGTTCATCCCGCAGGGCGACGGCAAGCCGCACTACCTGGTGGTCAACGCGGACGAGTCCGAGCCGGGCACCTGCAAGGACATCCCGCTGCTGTTCGCCAACCCGCACGCGCTGATCGAAGGCATGATCATCGCGAGCTATGCGATCCGCTGCAGCCACGCCTTCATCTACCTGCGCGGCGAGACCGTGCCGGTGCTGCGGCGGCTGCACGCCGCCGTCGCCGAGGCGTACGCGGCCGGGTACCTCGGCAAGGACGTGCTGGGCTCCGGCTTCGACCTCGACATCACCGTGCACGCCGGGGCCGGCGCCTACATCTGCGGCGAGGAGACGGCGCTGCTGGACTCGCTGGAGGGCCGGCGCGGCCAGCCCCGGCTGCGGCCGCCGTTCCCGGCCATCGCCGGGCTCTACGCCTGCCCGACCGTGGTCAACAACGTCGAGTCGATCGCCTCGGTGCCCAGCATCCTGCACCGGGGCAAGGAGTGGTTCCGCTCGATGGGCAGCGAGAAGTCGCCCGGCTTCACGCTCTACTCGCTCTCCGGCCATGTCACCAACCCGGGGCAGTACGAAGCCCCGCTCGGGATCACACTCCGTCAGCTCCTGGACATCACCGGGGGAGTGAGGGAGGGGCACCGGCTGAAGTTCTGGACCCCGGGCGGCTCCTCCACCCCGATGTTCACCGAGGAGCACCTCGACGTCCCCCTCGACTACGAGGGCGTCGCCGCGGCCGGGTCGATGCTCGGCACCAAGGCGCTGCAGATCTTCGACGAGACCACCTGCGTGGTCCGCGCGGTCACCCGCTGGACCGAGTTCTACGCCCATGAGTCCTGCGGCAAGTGCACCCCCTGCCGCGAGGGGACGTACTGGCTGGTCCAGCTGCTGCGGCGGATCGAGGCCGGCAAGGGCGTCGAGGGCGATCTGGAGAAGCTGAACGACATCGCCGACAACATCAACGGCAAGTCCTTCTGCGCCCTCGGCGACGGTGCCGCCAGTCCGATCTTCTCCTCGCTGCAGTACTTCCGCGAGGAGTACGAGCAGCACCTCCGCGAGGGCCGCTGCCCGTTCGACCCGGCCGCCTCCACGGTCTGGGCCGACGACGCCCGCGGCCGGCGCGGCTACGTACCCACCCATCAGTCCGCCCAGGAGAAGGGGGTGCTCGCATGACGACCGTGGCCAACACCCCTGGGACTCCGGCGGCTCCACCACCCGAGGAGCTTCTGGCCGTCACCATCGACGGCATCCAGGTGCACGTGCCCAAGGGCACCCTCATCATCCGCGCCGCCGAGATGATCGGTGTGCAGGTCCCGCGCTTCTGCGACCACCCGCTGCTGGACCCGGTCGGGGCCTGCCGCCAGTGCATCGTCGAGGTCGAGGGCCAGCGCAAGCCGGTCGCCTCCTGCACCATGACGGTGACCGACGGCATGGTCGTCAGCACCCAGGTCACCTCGCCGGTCGCCGAGAAGGCGCAGCACGGCGTGATGGAGCTGCTGCTGATCAACCACCCGCTGGACTGCCCGGTCTGCGACAAGGGCGGTGAGTGCCCGCTGCAGAACCAGGCACTGTCGCACGGCCAGTCCGACAGCCGCTTCGAGGGCGTCAAGCGCACCTATGAGAAGCCGATCCCGATCAGCACCCAGGTGCTGCTGGACCGCGAGCGCTGCGTGCTGTGCGCCCGCTGCACCCGGTTCAGCGAGCAGATCGCCGGCGACCCCTTCATTGACCTGCTGGAGCGCGGGGCGCTGGAGCAGGTGGGCATCGGGGAGGGCGACGACTTCCGCTCCTACTTCTCCGGCAACACCATCCAGATCTGCCCGGTGGGCGCGCTGACCTCGGCCGCCTACCGGTTCCGCTCGCGCCCCTTCGACCTGGTGTCCTCGCCGAGCGTGTGCGAGCACTGCTCGTCCGGCTGCGCGATCCGCACCGACCACCGGCGCGGCAAGGTGATGCGCCGACTGGCCGGGGACGACCCGGCGGTGAACGAGGAGTGGTCCTGCGACAAGGGCCGCTTCGGCTTCCGCTACGGGCAGTCGCGGGAGCGGCTGACCACCCCGCTGGTGCGGGGCGCGGGCGGCGAGCTGGAGCCGGCCAGTTGGCCGGAGGCACTGCGGGCGGCGGCGGCCGGGCTGGTGCGGGGCCGTACCGGGGTGCTGGTCGGCGGCAGGTCCACGATCGAGGACGCCTACGCCTACGCCAAGTTCGCGCGGGCGGTGCTGGGAACCAACGACGTCGACTTCCGGTCGCGGATCCACACTGCGGAGGAGGCCGACTTCCTGGCCGCCGTGGTGGCCGGCCGCGGCATCGACGTGGACGGCGGCGGGGTGACCTACCAGCAGCTGGAGGCCGCTCCGGCGGCGCTGCTGGTCGGCTTCGAACCGGAGGAGGAGTCGCCGATCGTCTTCCTGCGGCTGCGCAAGGCCGCCAGGACCAAGGGACTCAAGGTCTTCAGCGTTGCCGCCCATGCCACCCGCGGGCTCACCAAGCTGGGCGGGGCGCTGCTCCCGGCCGCGCCCGGCACCGAGGCCGAGTGGCTGGAGGCGCTGGCCGAGGGGGACCCGCTGGACGGGGACGCGGGCCGCGCCGCCGAACTGCTGCAGCAGCCCGGCGCGGTGCTGCTGGTCGGCGAGCGGCTGGCGGGGACGCCGGGCGCGCTGAGCGCGGCCGTCCGGCTGGCCCGGGCCTCGGGCGCGCGACTGGCCTGGATCCCGCGCCGCGCGGGCGAGCGGGGTGCGGTCGAGGCGGGCGCGCTGCCCGGCCTGCTGCCCGGCGGACGTCCCGCCACCGACCCCGACGCCCGCCGGCAGATCGCCGCGGCCTGGGCCCTGGACGGACTGCCCGAGCGCTTCGGCCGCGACACCGCCGGCATCCTCACCGCAGCCGCCGACGGCGACCTGGACGCCCTGGTCGTCGGCGGGGTCGAGACTACCGACCTGCCCGATCCGGCCGCCGCCGAGGAGGCCCTGTCCAGGGCCGGCTTCGTGGTCAGTCTGGAGCTGCGGCCCTCCGCCGTCACCGAGCACGCCGATGTGGTGTTCCCGGTCGCGGCGGTCGCCGAGAAGGCCGGGGCGTTCATGGACTGGGAGGGTCGGATCAGGTTCTTCGAGCCGGCTCTGAAGGCCGATCAGATGATGACCCGTCATCTGACCTCGGACCTGCGGGTGCTGCACATGATCGCCGACGCGATGGGTGACAGCCTGCGGCTGCCGGACATCACCGCTGCCCGCCGCGAGCTCGACGGGCTCGGCGCCTGGCACGGCGACCGGGTCGACGCCCCGGCCGAGCTCGCCCGTCCGCTGCCCCGTCCGAGCGCCGGCGAGGCCGTGCTCGGCGGCTGGCGGCTGCTGCTGGACAACGGCGCGCTCCAGGAGGGCGACACCGCCCTCGCCGGAACCCGTCACCCCGCCGTCGCCCGGCTCTCGCCCGCCACCGCGGCCGAGGTCGGCATCGCCGACGGCGCCCCGCTCAGCGTCACCGGACCGGCCGGGAGCCTCACTCTGCCGCTGCTGATCACTCCCGAACTGCCCGACCGGGTGGTCTGGATCCCGCTCAACTCCACCCCCGGTGGCTCCTTCCGCACCCTCGGAGCGACCCCCGGCCGGGTGGTCGGGCTCGCGCAGGCCCCTGCCGTCACGGAGGCGAACCGATGAGCACGCCCGCACTCCACATGGCAGCCAGTCAGCTGGCCGCCGAGGACCTCACCGTCTTCGGGGTCGACCCCTGGTGGCTGGTCGTCGTCAAGGCCGTCTTCTGCTTCGCCTTCCTGCTCGTCACGGTGCTCGTCGCCATCGTGTGGGAGCGCAAGGTCGTCGCCTGGATGCAGCTGCGGATCGGCCCCAACCGGCACGGCCCCTGGGGCATGCTGCAGAGCCTCGCCGACGGCGTGAAGCTGGCCCTCAAGGAGGACCTGGTCGTCACCGCCTCCGACAAGGTGGTGTTCATCCTCGCCCCGGTGATCTCCGCCATCCCGGCCTTCCTGGCCGTCGCGGTGATCCCGTTCGGCCCGGCCGACCACGAGATCAGCATCTTCGGCACCAGGACCACGATGCAGCTCACCGACCTCCCGGTGGCGATGCTCTACATCCTCGCCGCGGCCTCCGTCGGGATCTACGGCATCGTGCTGGCCGGCTGGGCCTCGGGCTCGACCTACCCGCTGCTCGGCGGGGTGCGCTCGGCGGCGCAGATGGTGTCCTACGAGATCGCGATGGGCCTGTCCTTCGCGGCGGTGTTCATCTACTCGGGCTCGATGTCCACCTCGGCCATCGTCGACGCGCAGACCCACACCTGGTTCGTCTGCCTGCTGCCGGTGAGCTTCGTCATCTACGTCATCTCGATGGTCGGCGAGACCAACCGGGCCCCCTTCGACCTCCCCGAGGCCGAGGGCGAGCTGGTGGGCGGCTTCAACACCGAGTACTCCTCGCTGAAGTTCGCGATGTTCATGCTGGCCGAGTACATCAACATGGTCACCGTCTCCGCTGTCGCCTCCGTCCTGTTCCTGGGCGGCTGGCGGGCCCCCTGGCCGATCAGCAGCTTCTGGGCCGGAGCCAACCACGGCTGGTGGCCGCTGCTGTGGATGATCATCAAGATCCAGCTGCTGCTGTTCTTCTTCATCTGGCTCCGCGGCACCCTGCCCCGGCTGCGCTACGACCAGTTCATGAAGCTGGGGTGGAAGGTCCTCATCCCGGTGTCGCTGGTGTGGCTGGTCATGGTCGCCACCTTCCGGGCGCTGCGGAACAAGGGCTACAGCTTCGGCACCGACGTGCTGTACGTGGGCGGGGCCGTGGTGGTCCTGCTGCTGCTCTCCATCGTCTGGGACATGGTCCGCAAGCGGGAGGAGCCTGCGGCGGCGGCAGCAGGAGAACAGCCCGCGTTCGACCCGATGGCCGGCGGCTTCCCGGTTCCGCCGCTGCCCGGGCAGCAGCTTCCCCCCGTACCGCGCCGCAGGTCGCGGACGCCCGAATCCGTAGCAGCACAGTCCGTTGCAGCACTGAAGGGAGCGGACGAGGATGCCTGACAACATCTTGGGCCCCGCAGCCGGCTTCGGCGTGACCTTCTCGGCCATGTTCAAGAAGCGGCTCACCGAGCAGTACCCGGAGTACAAGAAGCCCACCGCACCGCGCTTCCACGGCCGCCACCAGCTCAACCGGCATCCGGACGGGCTGGAGAAGTGCATCGGCTGCGAGCTGTGCGCCTGGGCCTGCCCGGCGGACGCGATCTACGTCGAGGGCGCGGACAACACCGAGGAGGAGCGCTACTCCCCGGGTGAGCGCTACGGACGCGTCTACCAGATCAACTACGCCCGCTGCATCCTCTGCGGACTGTGCATCGAGGCCTGCCCGACCCGGGCGCTGACGATGACCAACGAGTACGAGCTGGCGGACAGCAGCCGCGAGTCGCTGATCTTCACCAAGGAGCAGCTGCTGGTCGGCCTCACCGAGGGCATGGTCGACTCACCGCACTCGATCTTCCCGGGCACCGACGAGGGCGACTACTACCGCGGGCTGGTCACCGAGGCCGCTCCCGGGACGGTCCGTCAGGTCGCCGTCAGCAAGGGCGAGCAGCCCACGGAGGAAGGTGCGTCGGCGTGATCGACCTCGCCACCCCCCTCACCGGGGCCGCGTCCACCGGGGAGGCCGTCCAGTTCTGGGTCCTCGCGGTGATCGCGGTCGCCGGGGCGCTGGGCATGGTGCTCTGCCGCAAGGCGGTGCACTCGGCGCTCTGCCTCGCCGCGACGATGATCTCGCTGGCCGTCTGCTACATGGCCGAGGGCGCGGTCTTCCTGGGCGTCGTCCAGATCGTCGTCTACACCGGCGCGATCATGATGCTGTTCCTCTTTGTGGTGATGCTGGTCGGGGTCTCCGCCGAGGACGAGATCTTTAACCGAAGCGCCGTGAAGGACGCGTTGAAGGGCCAGCGGATCGCGGCCGTCGTCGCCGGGCTCGGCTTCGGCGTGCTGCTGATCGCCGGTATCGCCAACGCCAGGCTGCGGACCTTTACCGGGGTCGGCGCCGCCAACGCCAAGGCCGGCGGCAACGTCCAGGGCCTGGCCGCGCTGATCTTCACCAAGTACGTCTGGGCCTTCGAGGTCACCGGCGCGCTGCTGATCACCGCCGCCATCGGCGCCATGGTGCTGACGCACCGTGAGCACACCGAGGAGAAGCAGTCGCAGCGCGACCTGGCCGAGCGCCGGGTCCGGCTGGGCACCCAGGTCACCCCGCTGCCGGCCCCCGGCGTCTACGCCCGCCACAACGCGGTGGACGTCCCGGGCCTGCTGCCGGACGGCACGCCGTCCGAGCTCACCGTCAACCCGACGCTGCGGGCCCGCGGCCAGATGCGCGACGTCAGCGGCGACCTGCTGGACCGGATGGGCGAGCTGGAGGCGAGCACCGCAGGGTGGCTCAGCCGCCGGACCCCCAAGCCCCGGCACGGCACCGAGCTGGCGAAGGCGCCGGCTGCTCCGTCGGCACCGGCACCGACCGCAGAGGAGTCGCAGGAATGAACCCCGTCAACTACCTCTACCTGGCGGCGCTGCTGTTCACCATCGGCGCCACCGGCGTCCTGGTCCGGCGCAACGCGATCGTGCTCTTCATGTGCGTCGAGCTGATGCTGAACGCCTCCAACCTGGCCCTGGTCACCTTCTCCCGGCTGCACGGCAACCTGGACGGGCAGATCATCGCCTTCTTCACCATGGTGGTCGCCGCGGCCGAGGTCGTCGTCGGTCTCGCGATCATCGTGAGTGTCTTCCGCACCCGTCACTCGGCCTCGGTCGACGACACCAACCTCATGAAGCTGTAGCGGCGGAGGCTGACTGACCGTGGACAATCTCATCCCCGTACTGGTTGGGCTGCCCCTGGCCGGAGCCACCGTGCTCCTGCTGGGCGGTCGCCGCCTGGACCGCTTCGGCCACTGGCTCGGCGTCCTGGCCTCCACCGCCTCCTTCGGCGTGGGGCTCGCCCTCTTCTTCGACATGCTGAGCCGTTCGACCGCCCAGCGCCCGGCCTTCGACCACCTGTTCACCTGGGTGCCGGTCGAGGGGTTCCAGGCCCAGGTCGGCTTCCAACTCGACCAGCTCTCGGTCGTGTTCGTGCTGCTGATCACCGGCGTCGGCTCGCTGATCCATCTCTACTCGGTCGGCTACATGGCGCACGACGAGCGCCGCCGCCGCTTCTTCGGCTATCTCAACCTCTTCCTGGCGGCCATGCTGCTGCTGGTCCTCGCCGACAACTACCTGCTGCTGTACGTCGGCTGGGAGGGCGTGGGCCTGGCCTCGTACCTGCTGATCGGCTTCTGGCAGCACAAGCCCAGCGCGGCCACCGCCGCCAAGAAGGCGTTCCTGGTCAACCGGGTGGGCGACATCGGCCTCTCGGTCGCCATCATGCTGATGTTCAGCACCTTTGGGACCTTCGCCTTCGGCCCGGTCTTCGGGGCGGCCCACACCGCCTCGCAGGGGACGCTGACCGGCATCGGCCTGATGCTGCTCCTGGCGGCCTGCGGCAAGTCGGCCCAGGTGCCGCTGCAGTCCTGGCTCGGCGACGCGATGGAGGGCCCGACCCCGGTCTCGGCCCTGATCCACGCCGCGACCATGGTCACCGCCGGCGTCTACCTGATCACCCGCTCCAGCGCCATCTTCAACCTCGCCCCGACCGCGCAGCTGGCGACGGTGTGCGTGGGCGCGGTGACGCTGCTGTTCGGTGCCATCGTCGGTTGCGCCAAGGACGACATCAAGAAGGCCCTGGCCGGTTCGACGATGTCGCAGATCGGCTACATGGTGATGGCGGCCGGGCTCGGCCCGATCGGCTATGTCTTCGCGATCATGCACCTGGTCACCCACGGCTTCTTCAAGGCCGGGCTGTTCCTCGGCGCCGGCTCGGTGATGCACGGCATGAACGACGAGGTCGACATGCGCAAGTACGGCGGTCTGCGCAAGCACATGCCGCTGACCTTCGTGACCTTCGGCCTCGGCTACCTCGCCATCATCGGATTCCCGGGCCTGTCCGGCTACTTCTCCAAGGACAAGATCATCGAGGCGGCCTTCGCCCACGGCGGCGGCGAGGGCTGGATCCTCGGCTGCGCCGCCCTGGTCGGCGCTGCGGTCACCGCGTTCTACATGACCCGGGTGATGCTGATGACCTTCTTCGGCCAGAAGCGCTGGGTCCCGGACGCCGAGGGCCACGAGCCGCACCCGCACGAGTCGCCGAAGACCATGGGCATCCCCATGGTGGTGCTGGCCTTCGGCTCGGTCTTCGCCGGCGGCCTGTTCGCCTGGAACAGCTCCTTCGTGAAGTGGCTGACCCCGGTCACCGGCCACGACGAGGGCCACTCCCCGCTGAGCAGCTGGACCGTCACCGGTGTCACCTTCGCCGTGATCGCCCTCGGCGTCCTGGTCTCCTGGCTGATGTACGGACGGCAGCCGGTCCCGGCCACCGCCCCGGTCGGCTCGCTGCTCACCCGGGCGGCCCGCCGCGACCTGCTGCAGGACGACTTCAACCATGTCGTGCTGGTCGGCGGCGGCACGCACCTGACCCGCTTCCTGGTCTACCTGGACGCCAAGGGCTTCGACGGCGTGGTCAACGGCATCGCCGCCGCCGTGGGCGGCACCTCGGGCCGGATGCGCAAGCTGCAGAACGGCTACGTCCGCTCCTACGCGCTGTCGATGTTCGGCGGTGCGCTGGTGCTGGTCGCCACCACTCTCCTGATGAGGGCCGCATGAGTTCCTTTCCTCTCCTCACGGTCGCCGCCGCGCTGCCGGCGGTCGGCGCGGTCCTCACCGCCGCGCTGCCCGCCGCCACCTCGGCCAAGCGACGGGACGTCAACAAGGCTCTGCCGCTGGGGGTCTCGCTCCTCACGCTGGTGCTGGCGGCCGTGGTCGCGATCCGTTTCAAGCCCGGCGGCGCCCGCTACCAGATGACCGAGTTCCACTCCTGGATCTCGGACTTCGGCATCGGCTACAGCGTCGGCGTGGACGGCATCGCCGTGGTGCTCATCCTCCTGACCGCCGTCCTCGTGCCCGTCGTCATGCTCGCCTCCTGGCACGACGCCGACCCGGTCGCCAATGACGCCGGCACCTTCGAGCGCAACCGCCGCACCCAGGGCTTCTTTGCCCTGATCCTGGCGGTCGAGGCGATGGTGGTGCTCTCCTTCGAGGCCACCGACGTCTTCCTGTTCTACGTGTTCTTCGAAGCCATGCTGATCCCGATGTACTTCCTCATCGGCGGCTTCGGCGACCGCACCGTGGGGGAGGACGCCCGCCAGCGCTCCTACGCCGCCGTCAAGTTCCTGCTCTACAACCTCCTCGGCGGCCTGATCATGCTGGCCGCCGTGATCGGGCTGTACGTCATCACCGCCAAGCAGGGCATCGGCACCGACGGCCGCGGCACCTTCGACCTGAGCACCATCACCCAGGCGCTGGCCTCCGGGAAGCTGCACTTCTCCCCGGTCGCCGAGAAGGCGCTGTTCCTGGGCTTCATGTTCGCCTTCGCGGTGAAGGCCCCGCTGTGGCCGCTGCACACCTGGCTGCCCAACGCCATGGGCGAGGCCACCCCCGGCGTCGCCGTGCTGATCACCGCGGTGGTCGACAAGGTCGGCACCTACGCGATGCTGCGCTTCTGCCTCCAGCTCTTCCCGGACGCCTCCAAGACCTTCGGGCCGGCGATCCTGGTGCTCTCGCTGATCGGGATCATCTACGGGGCGCTGCTCGCGGTGGGGCAGAAGGACATCAAGCGCCTGATCGCCTACGCCTCGATCTCGCACTTCGGCTTCATCATCATGGGCATCTTCGCGATGACCAGCCAGGGCCAGTCCGGGGCGACCCTCTACATGGTCAACCACGGCATCTCCACCGCCGCCCTGCTGCTGGTCGCGGGCTTCCTGATGTCCCGTCGGGGCAGCAGGCTGATCGCCGACTACGGCGGCGTCCAGAAGGTCGCCCCGGTGCTCGCCGGGACGTTCATGATCGGCGGGCTGGCCACCCTGTCGCTGCCCGGCCTCGCGCCGTTCGTCAGCGAGTTCCTGGTCCTGGTCGGCACCTTCACCCGCTACCCGGCCATCGGGATCATCGCCACCCTCGGCATCGTCCTGGCCGCGCTGTACGTGCTGGTGCTCTACCAGCGCACCATGACCGGACCGGTCAAGCCCGAGGTCGCCGGCTTCCGCGATCTGCACGCCCGCGAGCTGGTCGTGGTCACCCCGCTGATCGCGCTGCTGCTGGTCCTCGGCGTCTACCCCAGGCCGATCGCCGACATCGTCAACCCGGCGGTGCGGGACACCATGTCGGACGTTCACCGCACCGACCCCGCGCCCGCGCACCCGATCACGGCTGCTCAGGTGGCAGCCGCCAACAGCCAGGGAGGTGGCCAGTGAGCGCGCCCATCGCCGTCCACAGCCTGTGGACAGTGGCCGCGTCGTCCACGACGCAGACCATCCCGACGCCGCACATCGAGTACGGCCAGCTGTCGCCGATGCTGGTGGTCTTCGGCGCGGCGGCGCTCGGCATCCTCGCCGAGGCGTTCCTGCCCCGCCGCAACCGCTACTGGGCCCAGGTCGGCATCGCCCTGGCCGGGCTGATCGGCGCCTTCGTCGCCATCGTGGTGCTGGCCGCCAAGGGCTACGCCGGCACCAACGCGCACCTCGCCGCGATGGGCGCGGTGGCCGTCGACGGACCGTCACTGTTCCTGCAGGGCACCATCGCCCTGGTCGCCATCGTCGCCGTGCTGGGCTTCGCCGAACGCCACCTGGAGCCCAGGAGCTCCACCGGGGCGCCGGTCGACGCCTTCGCACCGCAGGCGGCGACCGTCCCCGGCAGCGATGCGGAGAAGTCCGCCGCCCGCTCCGGCTTCGCCACCACCGAGGTCTTCCCGCTCACCCTGTTCGCCGTCGGCGGGATGCTGCTCTTCCCGGCCGCCAGCGACCTGCTGACCATGTTCGTGGCGCTGGAGGTCTTCTCCCTCCCGCTGTACCTGCTGTGCGCCCTGGCCCGGCGCCGGCGGCTGCTGTCGCAGGAGGCCGCGGTCAAGTACTTCCTGCTCGGCGCCTTCTCCTCGGCCTTCTTCCTGTTCGGCCTGGCGCTGATCTACGGCTATGCGGGCACCGTCTCGCTCGGCGGCATCGCCGCCGTCGTCTCCGGCACGGCCACGCCGACCCCGGCCCTGGCCAACACCACCGCCAATGACGCGCTGCTGCTGATCGGTCTGGCCATGCTGGGCGTCGGCCTGCTGTTCAAGGTCGGCGCGGTCCCCTTCCACGCCTGGACCCCGGACGTCTACCAGGGCGCCCCCACACCGGTCACCGGCTTCATGGCGGCCGCCACCAAGGTCGCCGCCTTCGGCGCGCTGCTGCGGCTGCTCTACGCGGCCTTCCCGGGGGTCACCTGGGACTGGCGTCCGGTGCTGTGGGGTGTGGCGATCCTCACCATGGCGGTCGGCGCGATCATCGCGGTCACCCAGACCGATGTGAAGCGGCTGCTCGCCTACTCCTCGATCGCCCACGCGGGGTTCATCCTCACCGGCGTGATCGCCATGAACAAGGCGGGCGTGTCCGCGGTGCTGTTCTACCTGGGCGCGTACTCCTTCGTGACCCTCGGCGCCTTCGCGGTGGTCACCCTGGTCCGCGACGCCGGCGGCGAGGCCACCCACCTCTCCCGCTGGGCCGGTCTCGGACGTCGCTCGCCGCTGGTGGCGGCCACCTTCGCGCTGTTTCTGCTCGCCTTCGCCGGCATCCCGCTGACCAGCGGCTTCGCCGGAAAGTTCGCCGTCTTCCAGGCGGCGGCGAGCAGCGGGGCGACCCCGCTGGTGATCGTCGGTGTGCTCTCCTCGGCGGTCGCGGCGTTCTTCTACATCCGGGTGATCGTGCTGATGTTCTTCTCCGACCCCAGGCCGGACGGGCCCACGGTCGCCGTCCCCAGCGCCTTCACGGCGACCGCAATCGCCCTCGGCGTCCTGGTCACCCTCGGGCTGGGGATCCTGCCCCAGTACTTCCTCCATCTGGCCGACCAGGCCTCTGTCTTCGTCCGCTGACATCGACGACGCGCCTCCCGGCCGGGCCCTCCGCACCCTGCGGAGGAGCCCGGCCCGGGCACGTGCCCGGGCTCTCGCTCGTTGATCCGAGCGGCGGCCAGGCACAGAGATCCTCTTCGGACCGGATACGCTGCACACCATGGGCGCGGCGGGCTCGGTGGAGACGTCGTGTGACGAGAATCGACATATGGACCGACCAGCGACAGGAGAGTTCCCGGTGACCGTCGTGGGGCCCTTCGGGCTGAGCGTGCATAACCAGGCACTGGAAGCAGACGTCCAGATCGGACTTGCCGCCGTCGAGCAGGCGCTCGCCGAGGCCACCAAGAGCGACGTGCCGTTCATCACAGTCACCGCCCAGCACCTCAAGGAGGCCGGCGGCAAGCGCCTCCGTCCGCTGCTGGTGCTGCTCGCCGCGCAGTTCGGCGACCCCAACGCACCCGGCGTGGTCCCCTCCGCCGTCGTGGTGGAGCTGACCCACCTGGCCACCCTCTACCACGACGACGTCATGGACGAGGCCGTCATGCGGCGCGGCACCCCCAGCGCCAATGCCCGCTGGGACAACTCGGTCGCCATCCTCACCGGCGACTTCCTGTTCTCCCGCGCCTCCAAGATCCTCGCCGACCTCGGCCCCCAGGCGGTTCGGGTCCAGGCCGACGCGTTCGAGCGACTGGTCACCGGCCAGATCCTGGAGACCGCCGGGCCCCGGCCGGAGGACGACCCGGTCCAGCACTACCTGGACGTCATCTCCGGCAAGACCGGCTCGCTGATCGCCGTCTCCGGCCACCTGGGCGCGCTGATGGCCGGCGCGGACGAGTCCGTGGTGAACGTGGTCACCCAGTACGGGGAGCGCATCGGCACCGCGTTCCAGATCGCCGACGACGTGCTGGACATCGCCAGCGACAGCCACGAGTCCGGCAAAACCCCCGGCACGGACCTGCGCGAGGGTGTCCCGACCCTCCCCGAACTGCTGCTGCGGGCCTCCGCCCCGGACCCCTCGGTCCCCGGCGATGTGCGGCTGCGCGAGCTGCTGGACGCGGGCTTCCCCGCGGACGACCCGGCCGCGGACGAGCGCCATGCGGAGGCCCTCGCCCTCTTCCGCGCCCACCCCGCGCTCGCTCGGGCCCGCGAGGATACGCTCCGCTACTCGGAAGAGGCCCGTGCGTTGCTGGCTCCGCTGCCGGACTGCCCCGCGAAGTCGGCCCTGGAGGGGCTCTGCGACGTGGTCGCGCTGCGTACGATGTGACGTCGGGTGCGGCTCTGTGCATGGCTGGGGTTCGCGCAGTTCCCCGCGCCCCTAGCTGATTGCAAGCGGGCCAGTTGCACAAGTTAGGGGCGCGGGGAACTGCGCGAACCCCAGCCCGGCACCTCCCGCACCCGCTCGACAGACCAGAGCCCAAAACGGGGGAGTGCGCTGTGGTGCGTGTGGTGATCGCCGAGGATTCGGTTCTGCTGCGGGAGGGCCTGACCAGGCTCCTCGCGGACCGGGGGCTGGAGGTCGTCGGTGGGGTTGGCGACGGTGAGGAGCTGCTCGCGCTGATCGACAGCCTCGCGGCGGCGGGCGCCCTGCCGGACGTCGTGGTCGCCGACGTGCGGATGCCGCCGACCCACACCGACGAGGGCGTCAGGGCCTGCGTGGAACTGCGCAAGCGGCACCCCAAGGTGGGCACGCTGGTGCTGTCGCAGTACGTCGAGGAGCGGTACGCCTCGGAGCTGCTGGCCAGTTCCACCCGCGGGGTGGGCTATCTGCTCAAGGACCGGGTGGCGGACGTCCGGGAGTTCACCGAGGCGGTGGTGCGGGTCGCCGAGGGCGGGACCGCGCTGGACCCGGAGGTGGTGGCGCAGCTCCTCGGCCGCAGCCGCAGGCACGACGTGCTGGACGCGCTGACCCCGCGTGAGCGCGAAGTCCTGGGGCTGATGGCGGAGGGACGGACCAACAGCGCCATCGCCAAGCAGCTGGTGGTGTCGGACGGCGCGGTGGAGAAGCACGTCAGCAACATCTTCATGAAGCTCGGTCTGACCCAGAGTTCGGACGACCACCGAAGGGTGCTGGCGGTGCTCACGCATCTCAGTTCCTAAACCTCCGGTCGGTATCTCCTGCGACACATCTGACTGATAGTCAGATAACCTAGTGGCAAGGTCAGAGGCCATGTTGTCGGCTTGCCGCACAGCGGTCGGCGACCGGCATAGGATGCCAAGCAGGGCACCGGTCCTACGGTGCCGGGCGTCTAGGGAGGCCAGTCCGGTGACCAGTCAGGTCGAGGTTTCGGAGTCCACGGAAGACGAGCCACTGCCGGTGCCCCCGCAGGGCGAGGGCAAGCGGGTGACCAAGCTCGACCGGGTGGTGATCCGCTTCGCGGGGGACTCCGGCGACGGTATGCAGCTCACCGGCGACCGTTTCACCACGGAGACCGCCGGCTTCGGCAACGACCTGTCCACGCTGCCCAACTTCCCCGCCGAGATCCGCGCCCCCGCAGGGACCCTGCCCGGGGTCTCCAGCTTCCAGCTGCACTTCGCCGACCACGACATCCTCACCCCCGGCGACGCCCCGCACGTGCTGGTGGCGATGAACCCGGCCGCGCTCAAGGCCAACCTGGGCGACGTCCCGCGCGGCGCGGAGATCATCGTCAACACCGACGAGTTCACCAAGCGGGCCCTGGCCAAGGTCGGCTACGCGGCCGACCCGCTCGGCGACGGCGCGCTGGACGCCTACTCGGTGCACCCGGTCCCGCTGACCACGCTCACCGTCGAGGCGCTCAAGGACAGCGGCCTGGCCCGCAAGGACGCCGAGCGGGCCAAGAACATGTTCGCTCTCGGCCTGCTCAGCTGGATGTACCACCGGCCCACCGAAGGCACCGAGCGCTTCCTGCGGGTGAAGTTCGCCAACAAGCCGGACATCGCCGAGGCCAATGTCACCGCCTTCCGGGCCGGCTGGAACTACGGCGAGACCACCGAGGACTTCGCGGTCTCCTACGAGGTCGCCCCCGCCACCGCCGCCTTCCCCCCGGGCCGCTACCGCAACATCTCCGGCAACCTGGCGCTGGCCTACGGGCTGGTGGCCGCGTCCGAGCAGTCCGGGCTGCCGCTGTTCCTGGGCTCGTACCCGATCACCCCGGCCAGCGACATCCTGCACGAGCTGAGCAAGCACAAGAACTTCGGTGTGCGCACCTTCCAGGCCGAGGACGAGATCGCCGGCATCGGCGCCGCCCTCGGCGCGGCCTTCGGCGGCTCGCTGGGGGTGACCACGACCTCGGGGCCCGGGGTGGCGCTGAAGTCCGAGACGATCGGTCTGGCGGTGTCGCTGGAACTGCCGCTGCTGGTCATCGACATCCAGCGCGGCGGCCCCTCCACCGGCCTGCCGACCAAGACCGAGCAGGCCGACCTGCTGCAGGCCATGTACGGGCGCAACGGCGAGGCCCCGGTGCCGATCGTCGCGCCCGCGACCGCCGCGGACTGCTTCACCGCCGCGCTGGAGGCCGCGCGGATCGCGCTGACCTACCGCACCCCGGTGTTCCTGCTCTCCGACGGCTACCTGGCCAACGGCTCCGAGCCCTGGCGCATCCCCGAGCCCGACGAGCTCCCGGACCTGCGCGTCCCGTTCGCCACCGAGCCCAACCGCCCGGACGGCAGCTTCTGGCCCTATCTGCGCGACCCGGAGACCCTGGCCCGCCCCTGGGCCGTCCCCGGCACCCCGGGCCTGGAGCACCGGGTCGGCGGCATCGAGAAGCAGGACGGCACCGGGAACATCTCCTACGACCCGGCCAACCACGACCACATGGTCCGGATCCGGCAGGCCAAGATCGACGGAATCGCCGTCCCGGACCTGGCCGTTGACGACCCTTCGGGCGAAGCTGGGCTGCTGGTGCTCGGCTGGGGCTCCACCTACGGCCCGATCGCCGCCGCGGTGCGCCGGGTCAGGGCGTCCGGCGGTCAGGTCGCCCAGGCGCATCTGCGCCACCTCAACCCCTTCCCGGCCAACCTCGGCGAGGTCCTGGCCCGGTACGACCGGGTCCTCGTCCCGGAGATGAACCTGGGGCAGCTCGCGCATCTGCTGCGCGCCAAGTACCTGGTCGACGCCCAGTCGTTCACCCAGGTCACCGGGCTCCCGTTCAAGGCCGAGCAGCTCGCCGACGCACTCACCGCCCAGCTGGAGGTCCAGTCGTGAGCACCGAAACGCACGCCTTTCCCTCGCTGAGCCTGATTCCCAAGGCCGCCGCCCCGCAGAGCATGAAGGACTTCAAGTCCGACCAGGAGGTGCGCTGGTGCCCCGGCTGCGGGGACTACGCCATCCTGGCCGCCGTGCAGTCGTTCCTGCCCGAGCTCGGCCTGGCACGGGAGAACATCGTCTTCGTCTCCGGCATCGGCTGCTCCTCCCGCTTCCCGTACTACCTCAACACCTATGGGATGCACTCCATCCACGGCCGCGCCCCGGCCATCGCCACCGGGCTGGCGGCCTCCCGCCCCGACCTGTCGGTCTGGGTGGTCACCGGCGACGGCGACGCGCTGTCGATCGGCGGCAACCACCTGATCCACGCCCTGCGGCGCAACGTCAACCTCAAGATCCTGCTGTTCAACAACCGGATCTACGGGCTGACCAAGGGTCAGTACAGCCCCACCAGCGAGGTCGGGAAGATCACCAAGTCGACCCCGATGGGCTCCCTGGACGCGCCCTTCAACCCGCTGTCGCTGGCCGTCGGCGCCGAGGCCAGCTTCGTCGCCCGCACCATCGACTCCGACCGCAAGCACCTGCAGTCGGTGCTGCGCGCCGCCGCCGAGCACCAGGGCACCGCGCTGGTGGAGATCTACCAGAACTGCAACATCTTCAACGACGGCGCCTTCGACGCCCTGAAGGAGCCGGCCACCCGGGACGAGGCGCTGATCCGGCTGGAGCACGGGCAGCCGATCCGTTTCGGCGCCGACCACGGCCAGGGCGTCTTCCGAGACCCGGCCACCGGCGACCTCACCACCGCGGCCGTGACCCCGGACAACGCCGACCAGGTGCTGGTCCACGACGCCCACGCGGCCAGCCCCACCACCGCCTTCGCCCTGACCCGCCTCGCCGCCCAGGACACCCTGCACAACACCCCTATCGGCGTGCTCCGCAGCATCCGGCGCCCGGTCTACGACAACCAGATGCAGACCCAGCTCGACCAGGCCGTCGCCCAGCGCGGCCGCGGCGACCTGGGCAGGCTCCTCACCGGAACCGACACCTGGACGGTCGACTGAGGACCCTGCGATCAGCGCGGCGACGATACCCCCGACACCGTCGGGGGTATCTCGCGTTAGAGAGTCGCTAAGATCCGCGACGATTCCTCAGCGGTGGGTACTTTTGCCCTGTTTGTCCGTTTGCCCAGGGGTAAGCATGTCAGCGGACACCAGCAGCACTCTCCGATCGGAACCCCGCCCATGGACAGCCGCACCAGTGTGAGCAGCACCGCACCCGCACCCGCGGACGGGCCGCAGCCCGTGACGGTGCTACCGCCGGTACTGCCGGAGAGCCTCGGCTACCGGGTGAAGAAACGATTGCTCGGGCAGCCCCTGGTCACCGAGCAGCTGAGCCACGAGAAGCTGTCCAACCCGGTCGCCCTCGGCGTCCTCGCCTCGGACTGCATATCGTCCTCGGCGTACGGCTCCGAGGCCATGCTCACCATCCTGATCCCGGTGATCGGCGTCGCCGCCTTCACCCTGCTCCTGCCGGTGACGCTGGCCATCCTCTGCGTGCTGACCCTGCTCACGCTCTCCTACCGCGACGTGGTCATGGCCTACACCCGGGCCGGCGGCTCCTACGTGGTGGCCCGGGAGAACTTCGGCCCCAATGTCGCCCAGATCGCGGCCGTGGCGCTGCTGATCGACTACATCGTCACGGTGGCCGTGCAGACCGCCGCCGGCACCACCGCGCTGCTGTCCCTGGTGCACCTGCTCGGCGGGGACGCCTACAACTGGGTCGACAACTACCAGTTGCTGATCTCGGTCTGCATCGTGCTGCTGCTCTGCTGGGGCAATCTGCGCGGCATCCGGGAGGCGGGAAAGGCGTTCGCGCTGCCGGCCTACCTCTTCATGGCCGGGATGGCGCTGCTGTTCGTGGTGGCCGGCATCCGGCTGCTCTCCGGCGACCTGCCCAAGGCGGACGTACACGCGAGCGGGGCGCTCAGCCTCGGCCTGGACGGCAACCACAGCAGCCTGCTGATGGGCGCCTCGGTCTTCCTGGTGCTCAAGGCCTTCGCCAACGGAGGCACCTCGCTGACGGGGCTGGAGGCGATCTCCAACGGCGTCAGCGCGTTCCGCAACCCGCAGGGGCCGAACGCCCGCAAGACCCTGGTGATGATGTCGCTCACGCTGGGCATCCTGGTCCTCGGCGTCTCCGGCCTGGCCTACCTGACCCACTCCATCCCGTTCGGCAGCGGCAACCCCAGCGTGCTGTCCCAGGAGGCCGACCTGGTCTTCGGCAGCTCCTGGATCGGCCAGGCCGCCCTGGTCTTCCTGCAGCTGGCGACCGCGCTGATCCTCTACACCGGCGCCAACACCTCCTTCAACGGCTTCCCCTTCCTGGCCAGCTTCGTCGCCGAGGACTCCTTCCTGCCCCGCCAGCTCACCCGCCGCGGCCACCGGCTGGCGTTCTCGTCCGGCATCCTGACCCTCACCGGCGTCTCGCTGGCGCTGCTGATCGGTACCGACGCCAAGCTGGACAAGCTGCTGGGCCTGTACGCGATCGGCGTCTTCACCGGGTTCTTCATGGCCGGCACCGGTCTGGTGAAGCACCACTGGACCCGTCGCGAGCGGGGCCGTACCGCCAAGCTGATCGTCAACGCGCTGGCCGCGGCCGCGTCCATCTCCATCGTCGCGATCTTCGCGATCACCAAGTTCACCGAGGGCGCCTGGATGGTGGTCGTGCTCTTCCCGATCGGCGTGTTCTCGCTGATCCGGGTGAACCGCCGCTACCGCGAGGAGGCCGAGGCCCTGGCCACCGCCCCCGCCGACACCACCGCCCCGCGCTACCGCCGCCAGCTGATGTACATCCTGGTGGACCGGGTCGACCTGGCCGCGCTGAAGGCCATCGCCTACGCCCGCTCGCTGCGCCCGCAGGAGATCCGGGCCATCCACTTCATGATCGACAGCCGGGAGGCGGAGAAGCTGACCGCCCAGTGGGCCGACGCCGAGGTCGGCGACCTGCCGCTGGAGATCGTGCAGTGCCCGGACCGCCGGATCACCCGGGCGCTGCTGGAGCTGATCACGCGTAACACGGCCGACCGGAAGAGCCAGATCACCCTGCTCATCCCGGAGCGCAACTACTCCCCGATCCTCGGCCGGCTGCTGCACCGCCGGACCGCCGACCACATCGCCCGCGCGGTGGGCAAGCTGCCCAACGTGGTGGCGACGATCGTCCCCTTCGACGTCGTCCTGCCGGAGCACCCGAGCCGGGCCGACACGGAGGTCGACAGCACCATCACCGTCTAACGGACATGACAGCCCACCCCTCCGCCCTCTACCTTCCTGAGAAGGGACGAGCGGTCGGAAGGGGCGGGTCGGTATGGGCGAGCAGCGGCGCGGGTTCTGGTTCGGGGTGGTGGCCTACGGGCTGTGGGGGCTGTTCCCGCTGTACTGGCCGCTGCTGAAGCCCAGCGGAGCGCTGGAGATCCTGGCCAACCGGATGGTGTGGTCGCTGGCGGCGGTGGTCGGGATCCTGCTGTTCCAGCGGCTCAGGAGGTGCGGCGCGAAGCGCCTCGGTCAAGGGCGGGGGCGGGAGACGGGCGGGTGGATAGTTCCGCTGCTGCGGCAGCCGCGACGGCTGCTGATGATCGGCTCGGCGGCGGCGCTGGTGTCGGTGAACTGGGGCGTCTACATCTGGGCCGTCAACAGCGACCATGTCGTCGAGACCTCGCTCGGATACTTCATCAACCCGCTGGTCACCATCGCCTTCGGGGTGCTGCTGCTGAAGGAGCGGCTGCGCCCGGTGCAGTGGGTCGCGGTCGGCACCGGCGGCCTCGCCGTGGTCGTACTGACGGTCGGTTACGGGCGGCTGCCCTGGATCGCCCTGGTGCTGGCGTTCAGCTTCGGCAGCTACGGGCTGATCAAGAAGAAGGTCGGGCTCGGCGGCCTGGAGAGCCTGGCCGGTGAGACGGCGTTCCAGTTCCTGCCCGCGCTCGGATTCCTGGTCTACCTCGCGGTCAGCGGCAGCGGCACCCTGGGCCGGACCGTGCCCGGCTCCTACGGCTGGGGCCACAGCGCGCTGCTGGTCCTCTGCGGGCTGGTCACCGCGCTGCCCCTGCTGGCGTTCGGCGCGGCGGCGGTACGGGTCCCGCTGACCACGCTGGGACTGCTGCAGTACTTGGCCCCGGTGTTCCAGTTCGCGATCGGCATCACCGTCTTCCACGAGCGGATGCCGCCGGCCCGCTGGGCCGGCTTCGCGCTGGTCTGGGTCGCCCTCGCGCTGCTCACCGCGGACGCGTTGCGCGACCGCAAGGGCGTCGCGGCTGCCGACACCCCGCTCGGGCCCGTCGTCACGGGTGTGGCGGAGCCCTCTCTTGAGACGCATGGGTGATCTGAGGCACATGGGTAATTCCGAACTCCGGGCAAGGCGTGGCACAGATCGGGACGGAACGCTCGTTCCTACGGTCGCGGGGGCGACCGGTGCCGCCTTGCCCGTCGAAGGAGTTCCGTGGTCAGCAGCGCACTCCGCACGGCGGAGAAGCAGCACCTACCGGCCGCAGTCGAGCCGGTGGAACGGCCGTCGGCACCCTGGTACCGGATGGACCGCTGGCCGTCGCGGCTGCTCGCGCCGGTCGGCTTCTGGTTCTGCACCCGGCTGATCTTCGTGGCGATGACCGTCGCCAACAGGTTCGGCCGGGACTTCGAGACCTACCGGCTCTACCCGGTGTGGGCGGCGGAGCTGGCCAAGGGGCACTTCCCGGTCCACGACGTGATGTGGCAGTACCCGCCGGTGGCGGGGCTGATCTTCCTCGCCCCCAAGGCGCTGCCCTTCCTCGGCTACGCCGACGCCTTCACCCTGCTGATCGTGGTCTGCGACGCGCTGGTGACGGGCCTGCTGCTGGCCTCGTCGCGCCGTCAGGACCGGAGCACCCACGGCGCCTGGCTCTGGGTGCTGGGACTGCCGCTGATGCTGCAGGTCCCGTATGTGCGCTTCGACGTCGTGGTCACGGCGCTCGCGGTGGCCTCGGTACTGGCGGTGAACCGCGCGCCGGTCACCAGCGGGGTGCTGGCCGGGCTGGGCGTCCTGGTCAAGGCCTGGCCGGTGATCGCGCTCGTCGGCGCGCCCAGGGGGCGGACCGCCCGCCGCTCCTGGCTCTCCGCAGTGGTCACCGTGGGGGCGGCGCTGGCGGCGACGGCCTCCGTCTTCAGCGGCGCCCTGGGCTTCCTGGGCGCGCAGGGCGCCCGGGGCATCGAGGTCGAGTCCGTGCCGGGGAGCCTGCTGCTGCTGGCCGAGCACTTCGGCTACGGCGGACACGCCCGCTACAGGTACGGGTCGATGCAGTTCAGCGGCGCCTATACGCACACCCTGGCCGAGCTGGCGATCGGATGCACCGTCATCGGCTTCGGCTGGCTGCTGTGGTGGCGGATGCGGACCAGGGTGTGGCGGCCGGCCACGGCGGCCGACGCGATGATGACGGCGATCCTGATCTTCGTGACGACCAGCAGGGTGATCAGCCCCCAGTACCTGATCTGGCTGCTCGGCGCGGGAGCGGCCTGCCTGGTCTTCCAGGGCACCTCGCAGCGTCCGGTCGCGTACGCGATGCTCCCGCTGACGGCGCTGACCACCGTCGTCTACCCGATGGCGTGGACTCCGCTGCTGAAGCTGGAGATCGCTCCGCTGTCGGTGCTGCTGCTCCGCAACGCGGCCCTGGTGGCCCTCACCCTCTGGTCGGCGGTCCGGCTCTGGCGCTCCTCCGCACTCCGGTAGGAGGGTGGAGGAGCGCTCGGTCGGACCGTCCGTCAGACCTGGTACTTCGCCGCCGCCGCGACCAGGGCGTTCTGCAGCGTCTGCGGGCTGCCGTCCTTGAGGTAGCCGATCACCGCGTCGTCGATGGCCGTGTTCCACGCGGCCGAGGCGACCGCTCCGTGGGTGAGCGAGCCCGCGATGGTGTCCTTCTGCCACTCCCCCAGCGACCACTGCAGGTAGGGGTCGAACAGGTCGCGCTCGTCCGCGCTGACCGTCGACCGGGGCGGGATCGCCCCCTTGACGGAGGTGAAGTCGTCCTGCCCGATCTGGCTGCCGCAGGTGGTCAGCCAGGCGATCGAGGCATCCCGGTCCTTGGCGCCCACCGGCAGGGTGAAGCAGTCCGCAGCGAAGAGGAAGGTCCCCTGGGTGCCGGGGACCGGTGCCCAGGTGTAGTCGATGCCGCCGGTGAGCTTGAGCGTCACCTCGAAGTTGGCCTCGGTCCAGTCGCCCATGATCTGGTAGGCGGCCGCGCCGCTGCCGACCAGTGAGCTGACCTGGTCCCAGCTGGCGTACTGGCTGCTGGTGCCGGGGGCGTAGCCCATGATCTCATGGAAGGTGCCGAGCGCGGTGCTGACCTTGGCCGAGCTCCAGTTGCCGCCCTTCTTCCACAGGGCACCCCAGTCGTCGGCCTTGAGGGTGCTGAGCAGCACCGTCTCCATGATGTGCTTGACCTGCCAGTCCTGGCCCGGGTCCCGGGAGACGGCCAGCGGGATCTTCCCGTGGGCCTTGACCTTGGCCAGGTTGCCGATGAACTCGGTCATGTTCTTGGGGTCGGTGCTGATGCCGAGGCTTTTGCAGAGCGCGATGTTGGACCAGAGCACGTTGATGTGGTGGATGTCCACCGGCACCGAGTAGTACTTGCCGTCCCGCTGGATCAGCTTCAGCACCTGCGGGTTGAACTGCTTGTCCCAGCCCTGCTGCTGGTACAGGAAGGTGAGGTCCTCCACCTGCCCGGCCGTGATGTAGTCGCCGACCATCGCGCCGGCCTGGGCCTGGAAGGTGTCCGGGGGGTTCTTGGCGGCCAGCCGCTTGGCCAGCTCCGCCTTGGCGTTGGCGCCGGCGCCACCGGTGACGGCGCGGTTCTGGAAGTTGACGTGCGGGTTGTTCTGGGAGAACACCGCGACGAGGGCACTGAGCGCATCCTTCTCACCACCCGCGGTCCACCACGAGAACACTTCGAGTTCGGTGGGTGCGCCGTTGGCGCCTGCGGTGGTCTTGGTGCCCGAGCTGCATGCGGAGAGCAGCCCGGTGCCTGCGGCTGCTCCGGCGACCCCGGAGGCGGCAAGGAAGGTACGGCGGCTCATGGCCATGTGTGGATGACTCCTGTCGTGCCCGTGATCGTGCGGTGCCGCCGTTGCACACGGGCGCCACAGGTTCCCCGTGCCGCCGCTCGGTCAGGAACTGAGGGAGGGGGATCCACACGACCCGGCACAGATTACCTTCACACGTTCAGATGAATAGGCATCATCTGACAGTCCGGCAAGGCCGTGCGTCAAGTCAAGAATCGCTCAGCGAGACGGATTCCGGGCACATTTCGGATACATTCGACTGCCAAAATGACACCACTGCGGGTGGTGTGCTAGTGGAGTGAGGGGCGCCCGACTTTGGGCGCCCCTCCTGATTCCCCTGTGTAGCAAAGGGGTTCCGCTGTGCTACCGGGCTTGTGCCCGGCGATTCCGCTACTTCGCGGCCTGCTCCAGCAGGGCGGGGGTGACCGCGCCGGCGTAGACCGTGCCCTTGTCGGTGACCAGGACATTGATGAGCTTGGTGGAGATCAGCGTGCCGCCGGGAACCTGCTTCCCGAAGGTCTTGATCGCGCTCAACTGCCCCGCCGTACCGGACTTGCCGCTCGCAGCGGCGCTGCTGGTGGCAGCGTCGAACCGGTAGATCGTGCTCCAACCGGTGCCGATCGTATTGACGTTGTGATCGTTCGTGCCGCCGTTCGCCGTGACGACCTTCGAGTCCTTCGCTCCGCCCTTTTCGGTAACCGTGCCGTGACCGGCCGCAGCCGTACCACCGCTGCTCTGCTGCTGGACCACCTTGGTCCCGCTCGGCGGGGTGAAGTCGAAGGTGCTCGCCGCCGGAGTGGCGAACGACACAGTGCTGAACCAGATCTTGAGGATCGGGTCGCTGCCGTCCGCCGGGTTCACCTGCACCTGCAGCGGCAGCCCGTTGGCGGCGTCCACCGAGATCAGGACCTCGCCGATGGTCGAGCCCGTGCCCTTCGGCTTCACACTGAGCTTGTACACCGACTGGTCGGCGACCTTGGCGGTGCCGGCCACCGACACCGTGGTGGAGGAACCGAGCGCGGCCAGCGCCTGAGTGGCCGCCTGCTGCGGGTCGGTCAGCCCCCGGTCCTGGGTGGCGGCGGCGCCGGCCTGCAGGCCGGTGACATGGGTCGCGGACTTGCTCTGCGCGTCGTAGGCCCAGGCCGAACTGCCGTTGTGGACCAGGGTGAAGGCTGTCCCCGAGTCGCTGGAGGAGACCCGCTGCCGGTCCCGGCCGTCCGCGGCCACCTGGAAGGTGTGCGTTCCGCCGGAGACCAGCGCGACCAGCTCCTTCTCCGCCAGCTGGGCCTGCGAGGCCTGGCCGGTGCTGCCGCCCGAACCCGCCACGGCGGACGGGATCGCCGCGGCGATCTGCGAGGGGATGCCCAGGTCCACCGTCGCCTGGACGCTGCCCGAGAAGGTCTGCGCCTTGCTCGCCAGTACCTTGGCGAGCAGCTGCTGCGCGGTGATCGACGGCAGGTCCTGGCTTGCGGCGAGCGCCGGTACGGCAGCCACCCCCGCCACCGCGACCACCGCGATCGCGGCCGGGACCAGCACCCTGCGCCGACCCTTGCCGCGCGGGGACCCACCCTCGGCGGTCACCGCGCCGGGCAGGTCCTGTCCCGCTCCGGGCGCGGGGATGCGCACGGGGCTGTTCTCGTTCTCGTCGTTCGTCATGGTGCCGTTTCCCTCCGTCTGCGCGGCCGGCCGCACCGCTCCCCTCGACGGCCCGTGCCCTTGCTACCCATTAGACGCCTACCCGGTTCCCGGCGGATCGCTCGCGCGGGGGAACTCGGGTCCGCCTGGCGGAGCAGCCGACCCTGAGACCGTCTCAGGGTTCCCCGGCATGCCTCCCGGTTAGGGTTCACTCAGGTTGAACCGGCGGGCCCCGGCCCGGCGAGCCCCGCCACCCCGGGTTCACGTGGGGGTACGGGGGGTCGCCCCCCGGAGAATTGGAGTAGTACATGAAGGATCAGGGAGTGCCGCAGGCAACGCCGACCGCCAACGCCATGCGCCGCGCGCTGCACCGCGCCCGCGAGGGCGTGGCGCTCGACCTGGGGGAGGCCGCCGTCCTGCTCCAGGCGCGCGGGGACGACCTGCGGGACCTGTGCGGCACGGCCGCCCGGATCCGCGACGCGGGCCTGGCGGCGGCGGGGCGGCCCGGGGTGGTCACCTACTCCAAGAAGGTGTTCATCCCGCTCACCCGGCTCTGCCGGGACCGCTGCCACTACTGCACCTTCGTCACCGTCCCCGGCAAGCTCCGCGCCGAGGGGCACGGCCTCTACCTCTCGCCGGACGAGGTCCTCGACATCGCCCGCAAGGGCGCCGCGTTGGGCTGCAAGGAGGCGCTGTTCACCCTGGGCGACCGCCCCGAGGACCGTTGGCCCGAGGCCCGCGAGTGGCTCGACGCGCACGGCTACGACGACACCCTCGCCTACGTCCGGGCCATGTCGATCCGGGTGCTGGAGGAGACCGGGCTGCTGCCGCACCTCAACCCGGGGGTGCTGAGCTGGACCGACTTCCAACGGCTGAAGCCGGTCGCGCCGTCCATGGGGATGATGCTGGAGACCACCGCGACCCGGCTCTGGTCCGAGCCCGGCGGTCCGCACTTCGGCTCGCCGGACAAGGAGCCCGCCGTCCGGCTGCGGGTGCTGGAGGACGCCGGCCGCTCCAACGTCCCCTTCACCAGCGGCGTGCTGATCGGCATCGGCGAGACCCACGAGGAGCGGGCCGACGCGCTGTTCGCGCTGCGGCGCATCTCCCGGCAGTACCACGGGCTGCAGGAGGTCATCGTCCAGAACTTCCGGGCCAAGCCCGACACCGCGATGCGCGCCATGCCCGACGCCGAGCTGGAGGAGCTGGCCGCGACCATCGCCGTCGCCCGGGTCATCCTCGGACCGTCCGCCCGGATCCAGGCTCCGCCCAACCTCGTTGACGCCGAGTACGCGCTGATCATCGGCGCGGGCATCGACGACTGGGGCGGCGTCTCGCCGCTGACGCCCGATCACGTCAACCCCGAGCGCCCCTGGCCGCACATCGACGACCTGGCCGCCCGCACCGTCGAGTCCGGTTTCGAGCTGCGCGAGCGGCTCACCGTCTACCCGGAGTACGTGAAGCACGGCGAGCCCTGGCTGGATCCGCGCGTACTGCCCCATGTACGGGCCCTGGCGGACCCGGAGACGGGCTTGGCGCGCCCGGAGGCACTCCCGGTCGGCCTGCCCTGGCAGGAGCCGGACGAGGCCTTCAGGCCCTCCGGCCGGACCGACCTCCACGCGAGCATCGACACCGAGGGCCGCACCGGCGACCGCCGCGCCGACTTCGACGAGGTCTACGGCGACTGGGAGGCCCTGCGGGAGCAGGCCGTCGAGCACTCCGTCCCGTCCCGGATCGCCGGGGCCTCCGCGGAGCGGCTCGATCGTGAATGTCGGGAGGCGCTGCGGACCGCCGCCGACGACCCCACCCGGCTGACGGACGATCAGGCGCTGGCCCTGTTCCACGCCGACGGGCCGGCTCTGGACGCGCTGTGCGGCATCGCCGACGACGTCCGCCGCGCGGCCGTCGGCGACACCGTGACCTACTGCGTCACCAGGAACATCAACTTCACCAATGTCTGCTACACCGGCTGCCGCTTCTGCGCCTTCGCGCAGCGCCGCACCGACGCGGACGCCTACACCCTCTCCCTGGAGCAGGTCGCCGACCGGGCGGACCAGGCCTGGGAGGTCGGCGCCACCGAGGTCTGCATGCAGGGCGGCATCCACCCCGACCTGCCCGGCACCGCGTACTTCGACATCGCGAGGGCGGTGAAGGCCCGGGTGCCCGGCATCCATGTGCACGCCTTCTCGCCGATGGAGGTCGTCAACGGCGCGACCCGCACCGGACTGTCCATCAGGGAGTGGCTGCAGCAGGCCAAGGAGGCCGGACTGGACTCCATCCCGGGGACGGCGGCGGAGATCCTGGACGACGAGGTCCGCTGGATCCTCACCAAGGGGAAGCTGCCTGCGGCGACTTGGGTGGAGGTCGTCTCCACCGCGCACGAGCTGGGGCTGCGCAGCTCGTCCACGATGATGTACGGGCACGTGGACCAGCCCCGGCACTGGCTCGGCCACCTGCGGCTGCTGGCGCAGATCCAGGAGAAGACAGGCGGCTTCACCGAGTTCGTGACGCTGCCGTTCATCCACACCAACGCGCCGGTCTACCTGGCCGGGATCGCCCGTCCCGGGCCCACCCTGCGGGACAACCGCGCGGTCACGGCGATGGCGCGGCTGCTGCTGCACGAGCGCATCCCCAACATCCAGACCAGCTGGGTGAAGCTGGGGTCCGAGGGCGCGGCGGAGATGCTGCGCTCCGGCGCGAACGACCTCGGCGGGACGCTGATGGAGGAGACCATCTCCCGGATGGCCGGATCGGCCTACGGCAGCTACGAGTCCATCCGCGGGTTGGAGGCCATCGCCGCGGCAGCGGGACGGCCTGCGGCCCAGCGCACCACCACCTACGGCGAGGTGTCCGCGGAGCGGAGGGCCGCCGCCCTGGCCTCCGATGGGCACCTCCCTCAACTCCTGCCACTTGCGGACTGACCGTAACCACAACAGGGGCGCGGGGCCGGCCTCGTGCGCAGGTGTCCCCGCGCCCCTAAAAGATCAGGCGGCGTCGCGGAGGTTCATTTCTATCTGCTCAAGACTCTGCTGCTTGGTCTCCTTGACCAGCAGCCAGGTCAGCACAAAGAGCAGTGCGTTGATCCCGGCGAAGACGTACATCGACCTGCCCAGGCCCAGATGGTTGTGGTCGGACATGATCGGGAAGACCGCCGAGATGATCCCGGTCGCGGCCCACAGCACCACCGCGCCGACGCCCATGCCGATGCTCCGCACCTTCAGCGGGAAGACCTCGGACATCATCACCCACACCACCGCGCCCCAGCCCAGCTCGTACCCGGCCAGGTACAGCACCAGCAGGATCACCGCGAGCGTGCCCAGCGTGTTCTTGTCGTGGACGTTGAGGATGACCCAGCCGGTCAGGCCGAGCGTGATCACCATCACCACATTGCCGATCAGCAGCAGCGGCTTCCGCCCCCAGCGGTCGACCACGAACACCACCCACGCGGTGAACGCAAGCTTGGTGACCCCCAGGATGATCGCCGACAGCAGCGCGGTGTTGGCGGTGAAGCCCAGCGAGACCAGCATGGTCGGGAAGTAGGCGTTGATCGCGTTCACCCCGCTGAACTGCTGGCCGACGGCGAGCAGCAGCGCGACGAACAGCATCGGCCGTACCCACCCGGCCCCCAGGTCGCGGATCCGTCCGCTCTGCTGGCTGTCCAGTGCGATGACCTCGCGGATGGACGCGACCTCCGCGTCGATCTCGTCGCCCTCGCGGCCGTGGGTGCTGGCCAGCACGGCACGGGCCTCGTCCTCCTTGCCGGTGTTGAGCAGCCAGCGCGGGGTCTCCGGGAGCAGGGTCAGGCCGACGATCAGGATCGCCGCGGGGACGATCGCCCCGGCGAACATCCAGCGCCACAGGTGGTGCGGCTGCAGCCAGTAGCTGACCAGGAAGGCGATCAGGATGCCGCTGACGATGAAGATCTGGTTGAGCGCGCCCATCGCGCCGCGGATCCGCGCCGGGGCCAGCTCGGAGATGTAGGTCGGCACGGTCGCGGAGGAGAGCCCGATGCCGACGCCGAGCACGGTGCGGAAGCCGACCAGGGAGTCGAAGGTGGGTGCCAGCGAGCAGGCGACGGTCCCGAGGATGACGACCGCGCCGGCGGCCATGATGGTGCGGCGGCGTCCGACCCGGTTGCACAGGCGGCCGGCCAGCCCGGCCCCGATCATCGCGCCGACCGAGAGGCTCGCGGTGAGCACGCCCTTCTCGAAGCCGCTCAGGCTCCAGACCTTGTTGATCACGACCAGGATGCCGGAGATGATCCCGAGGTCGTAGCCGAAGAGGATGCCGCCGAGGGCACCGAAGAAGTAGAGCGTCGCCGGGTTGATCCTGCGCAGTGCGGACGGCGGTGCGGTTGCGGTCTGGGTCATGGCAGGTCGCCTTGTCTCGTTTACTCACCTGGATGGTCGTCAGCGCGCTTCGCAGGACCGACCGGTAGGTAAAGGAGCTTTCCTTGCTTGACTCCGCTTCCGGATTGAAGCGCGCTCCTGACACCTGGTCAAGGGCATGCGTTCACATCCGGGATCAGTGACCCAGGCGGGATGTCAGGTATCAGGAGGAGCGTCCTGAATTAGGAGTTCATATCCCTGAACTATGATCTGCAGGTGGAACGATTTTACCTTCCCTTGACTGTCGCGGTGATTGCTTGGAACGACGGCCGCTCCGCACGATGAACCCACGCTTCGTCAGGACCGACCGGACCGTCACCCGAGGAGGAATCACTCGTAGCGGTACTTCAGGGAATCGGCCTCGGTCTGCTCGATGTCCGCGATCGTCAGCCCCGGCAGCCGGAGCTGAGCCAGCGTCACCTCCGCCGAGGAGGGCTGGGCGTCCTCGGGCAGCCACTGCTCCGGCCGCCAGGCCGAGGACCGCAGCAGCGACTTGGGGCAGTGCGGGTAGACCTCCTCGATGCCCACCACCAGCGCGCTGACCGGCGGCTTCCCCACAGCCGTCAGCTGCCGCAGCAGGTCCGGACGGGTCGAGACGCAGGCGCGGCCGTTGACCCGCAGGGTGGTCGGGCGGTCCGGGATCAGGAAGAGCAGTCCGGCGCGGCCGGTGGCGACCACGTTGTGCAGGGTGTCCAGGCGCTTGTTGCCGGTCGCGTCCAGGATCGCCACCGTCCGGGAGTCCAGCACGGAGACGAACCCGGCCGGACCGCCGCGCGGCGAGACGTCGCAGTTGCCCTCGGGGTCCGCGCTGGCGACCAGGACCAGCGAGGAGCAGGCGATCAGCGCGGCCGTCTGCGGCGTCAGCGCGTCCAGCTGCTTGCGGACGGCGGCGTCGCCGGGCTGCTCGTAGAGCTCGCGCAACTGTTCCGGGTCGGTGATGGCGTCGGCCCGCAGGGCCTCGAAGGTGCCGGTTCCGGCGGTGGTCGTCATGGCACCGACCCTAACGAGCCGGGGGCTTTCGGGTCGGGTGCTCAGCGCATGATCTCCCCGGCGTTGACCAGCAGCGACTGTCCCGTGATCGCCCTGGCCCGGTCGGAGGCGAAGAACAGGGCGGCCTCGGCGACATCGCCGTCGGTGGCGAGCTCGGGCAGCGCCATCCGCTCGGCCAGCCGGCCCCTGACCTGCTCCTCGGGGACCTCCTCGGTCCCGGCCGTCCACTGCACGTACATCTCCACCGCCGGGCCCCACATCCAGCCGGGCAGCACCGTGTTGACCCGGATCCGGTCCGGGCCCAGCTCGCGCGCCATCGAGTACATCGCCGAGGTCAGCGCGCCCTTGGAGGCAGCGTAGGCGGCCTGCCGGACCTGGCTGGGCGCGGCGATCGCGGACTGCGTCCCGATGATCACGACCGAGCCGCCGCGCTCCTTCAGGGCGGGCAGGCAGGCCCGGGTGAGCTGGAGCGTCCCGATCAGGTTGACGTCCAGCACCCGCCGCCAGGAGGCGAAGTCGGCGTCGGTGAGGCCGCCGAAGTAGCTGTCCAGCGCGGCGACATGGACGACCGCGTCGATCCGGCCGTAGCGCTCGACGGCGAGCGCGGCGAGGGCGGTGCAGGCGTCGTCCTCGGCGATGTCGGTCGACCGCCAGGCCACCCGCCCGGCGCCCGGGTGCGCGGCCTCGACCTCGGCCGCGACCTTGGCGAGGTTCTCCTCGGTCCTGGCGCCGAGCACCACGTTGGCGCCCTCCCGCGCGGCCCGTACGGCAACCTGCTGGCCGAGTCCCGGGCCCACCCCGGAGACGACGACGGTACGACCTTCGAGCAGCGACATGACCCGGCCCTCCGAGATGAACTGACGGTGCGTCAGCTTAAGGCGGGCGCCCCGCGAAGACCAGAGTGGGGTGGACTTCGCGCACGGATCTGGGAAGTCCACGGGAACTGACGTACCGTCAGGCGCTATGACTGACGACCTTTCGCAGTACGCCGAGCTGGCCTCGCGCGGGCCGTACGGAGTGGCGATCGGCTCCGCGCTGATCACCATGGTGGAGCCGCATCCGGGTCACGAGTACGGCTACAACCGCTGGTACGAGGACGACCACTTCTACGCGGGCGCGATGGCCATGCCGTGGATGTTCGCCGGGCGGCGCTGGGTGGCCACACGCGATCTGCAACTGCTGCGCTACCCCGAGAAGTCGGCCGTGGCCGAGCCGGTGACCGCGGGGTGCTACCTCTCGGTGTACTGGATCACCGAGGGCCGGCACGACGAGCACATGCGCTGGACCATCGGCATCAACAGGCGGCTGAACCGGGACGGCCGGGTCTACCGGGACCGCACCCATGTCTTCACCTCGTTCCAGCAGCACGCCGGCGTCGCCTACCGGGACGGCGCGGCCGGCCCGCGCGACATCCACGCGCTCGACCAGCCGTACCAGGGGCTGGTGCTGGAGGTTGTCGACTGCGAGAGCGCCGAGCAGCGGGACCAGCTGCTGGACTGGCTGCTCGAACGCGGCCTGCCGGGCCGGCTCCGGACCGGGGGGCCGGCGGCGATGTGCGTGGTCTTCCGCCCGCTGCCGCTGCCGGTCGACAAGATGTCCTACGTCAAGTCGGTGGACGGCACCGACACCAGGCTCACCCTGCTCTGGTTCCTCCAGGAGGACCCGCGCACCTGCTGGTCCGCGTTCACCGGCCTGGACGCGGACGTCGCCGCGGCGGTGCCGGGCGCGCGGGTGGAGCTGGTCGCCCCGTTCGTGCCGACCCTCCCCGGGACCGACCTCTACGTGGACCAGCTGCGCTGAAAGGTATGCGGTGAAAGCGAGGAAGCGGGACCACGCAGTCGCTGCTGCGAGGTCCCGCCGATTGGCTGCCCTGATCCCCTGTACTCCCGGACTGTGGGAGCGGGGCCTTACCGGTTCTGCTCGAACATGCCGTCGTTGACACCCGCGATGAACGCGGTCCAGGCGTCCGGCGTGAAGCTGAGCGCCGGGCCGTCCGGGTCCTTCGAGTCGCGGACCGCGACCGCGGCGGGTGGCTTGGCCACCTCGACGCAGTTGCCGTTCCCCGAGTAGCTGGACTTCTTCCAGTTGAGGCCGTTGTCGTTGGTCATGGCTTTCCTGCTCCAGACTCCGCACTCGATCCGGTCCATCAGCATGGGTACTGGATGGGTGCTCTGATGCTGTGTGGGTTCCTGTTGCCTTCGTGCTGAGGCTCACTCTGCCCCTGTGCCCGTCCGGGGAGCAAAGGCGGCCCCGGAAGTTCCCCTACCTGGATGCAATTGCCCAGGAGGCAAGGATCAGGTATGTCCTCGTGCTGTAGCATGCCCGGCCGCGCCGGGCCCGAAGCCCGCGCGCGGCGATCAGCGTTCGAAGGTCCGGGCCACCTGTTCGACCAGCTCCCGGGTCAGGTCCGGGTTCAGCGCCTGGGCGCGCAGATGCTCGTACATCATCGAGTAGAGCCGTACGTCCGAGGGCTTCTCCAGGTACAGGTCGCTGGTGACGCCCTCCAGGTAGACCACGCTGGCGTCCAGCGCGTCCTGGAAGTCGAGGATGGAGAAGGTGCCGCTCATCCCGGGGTGGGCGCCGACGCTGTAGGGAAGCACCTGCACATTGATGTGCGGCTGCTGGCTGATCTCGACCAGGTGGGCGAGCTGTCGCCGCATCACTTCGGGGCTGCCCACCACGCGGTGCAGGGCCGCCTCGTCGACGACGGCCCACAGCCGCATCGGGTCCTCCCGGTCCTTGATCAGGTCCTGCCGGAGCATCCGGATGTCGGTGCGCTTGTCGTTCTGCTCCGGCGTCGCCTCCGGCTGGATCCCGGTGACCACGGCGTGCGCGTACTCCCGGGTCTGCAGCAGGCCGGGGACGAAGAGCGACTCGTAGTTGCGCACCGAGATCGCCTCGGCCTCAAGACCGATGTAGACGCTGTAGGGGACGTCGCCGAAGGCGTGCCACCAACCGCGCTGCCGCGACTCCCGGGCCATCGTCATCAGGCCGTCTATCAGCGACTCGTCGCCGACCCCGTACACCTCGCAGAGGTCGCGCACATCGCGCTGGCTGATGCTTCGTCGGCCGTTCTCCAGCCGGCTGATCTTCGACTGGGAGACCAGCAGCTGCTGGGCCACCTCCTCGGCGGTCAGGCCCTTCTGCTCACGGAGCCTGCGCAGTTCGGCGCCGAGACGACGGCGGCGGACGGTGGGGTTGATGCTGGCGGACGACACGGGTCCTCCGGCTTTCGCTCGGGATTCGTTGGAATGCATTCCGTTCCGTTCCAGCAGCATGCCACCGCAAGGGGTCGCCATGTGGGGCAATCGGCGCGGATCAGGGGCGCGCGACCACTGCTGTACGCCTCCTTGTGCTGCCGTGCGCACGCTCGCGCAAACGCCGACCGCCGCTCCTGGGTCGCGAGGGTGGTCGCGGCCAGGAGCGGCGGTCGGCGTCATAGGGGTAATGCACAGGTACTGCCCGGTTACTTCGCGGAAGCTGCCAAGGCCGGCCTCAGCGCACGGCTGCCCGCGCCATTCCGGGCAGCACCGATGGTCGGGCTGCCGTACGGCCCGGTGCGGCGACTTGCGCGCCACTCCTGCCCTGTGCGGCAGGAAGGCCGTTCTGCACGTCCATCACGGCGTGCGCGACCATTCCGCCCAGCGGGTCGTACCGGATCAGGTCGCGAAGGCGTGACCTGGAGGAGCGGCCCTCGTTACCCGGATAGAGATGCTTCCCCAGACCCACGGCGTGGGCCAGGGCTGCCAGGGCGGCTGTCCGGGGGTCCGGTGGTACTCCGGTCCGGATCGCCGTGTCCAGGCGTTCCTTGATCGCGCTGTTCGTGCAGTCGTCGGACGCCTGATAGCGCGTCGTCGGCAGCACCCCGCACACCTGGCCCGGCACTGCACGCACCATGTCGCACCGCTCCAGGTGCGCGAGGTACGTCTGGCGCAGCCCCAGGCGGGGCCCGCCGATCCAGTGCACGGCACGCACCGCACTGCCACGACGGCGCAGCAGTTCCAGCGCGTGGTCCAGGGTCGGATCACCGGTCGGTCGTGGGTTCACCACGGCGATCCGGTCCCCGTCCGGGACTATTCTCCCGGCCATCGCCAGCTCGACGAGCTGTGCTCCGGCCAGTCCGAGGTCAAGGGTCTGCGGTTGCGCGGTGGTCCCGGTCGTCGGGTCCAGTGCGAGCAACAACAGTTCCTCGGGAATTGTTCTGCGGCTCTTGCCCATCCAAGCCTCCCCGCGTGGATGAAGACAGAGTGACGCCTCTCACACCCTGCTGTCGAGAGTGCCTCGAGAGTGACACGACACCGTGATCTCGGGAACCGTCGGGATCGGCCCCACGTCTGCCAGTGGAGTGGCTGGTATCGCAAAGGAATCGCCGGTCGGAGGCGCCGCGGGCCAGCGTTGTCGTGGTTGTGAAAGAAACTTGGGGGAGGACGTCCCGGCAGGGGCGTCCTTCCGGGCGTGCGAGGAGGCTGGGTTACGTGGGCGAGTCCCCCGACAGGGTGGAGCGGAACGGCGAAGCGGGCGAGGACCGGGCGGCGAAGCCGGAGCCGCGGTTCGCCCGCACCGGCACGTCCCGACCGTCCCAGTCCGTCATGGAGGCCGTCGGCCCCTTGCCGGGGGAGCGGGCGGCGGCCGAGGCCGCCGACGCGCCGACCGACCCGCGCGCCGCAGCGCCCGCGGGCGCTGCGGTAGCCGCGGAGGCGGACGGGGACACTGACGCGGACGCCGAGGTCGAGACGGATTCGGCGGACGCCGACCCCGCAGACCGGGATGCCTCCGAGACCGCCGAGACCGCCGAGGCAGGCGCTGCAGCAGGCACTGGCGGGGGCACCGCCGCAGATCCGGATGCAGGAACCGGTCCTGGCGCCGACGCTGGTACCGGCGGGGGCGCGGAGGCAGGCACCAGCACGGGCGCCGAAGCCGGTGCAGGCACTGCCGCCCCTGCGGGCACTGCCGCCCCTGCGGGCACTGCCGCCCCTGCGGGCACCGCCGCCTCTGCCGCCGCCGCTGCCCGTGCGGGCGCTGCCGCCCCTGCGGGCACCGCCGCGCCTGCGGGTGCGGGTGGCCATGCCGAGTCGGTGGACGAGGGGGCCCGGGGACTGGGCCTCGACTCGCCGACCACGGCGCTCCGCGCGCCGAAGCTGGACGAGCCCACCCGGGCCCTGCGCCAGGTCACGATCCCGCAGGGCCCCCGGGAGCACACCGAGGTTCCCGCCGTCGACGCCCCGGAAGCATGGGCCCACGAGCAGCAGGCCCACGAGCAGCAGACCCGCGAGTTGCAGACCCATGACCTGCCGGCCCACGACCAGTTGACCCGCGAGGAGCCCGTCCCCGTCCCGTCCTCATCCGGCCTCGGACAGTTCGGCTGGGGCTACCGCGACGAGCCCACCGCCCGCGCCGGGACCGCCCCGTCCCAGCCGTACGGCCGCTCCGGCACGGGCTCCGCCCCGCTCAGCCCCAGCCCGGAGACCACCGCCGAGGCCATGGACGTGCTGGCCGCCCTCAGCCGCAAGCCGGCCGGCCCGCTGCGCCGCGCGCTGAAGCGGATCACCATCTGGGGCGGCCTGCTCTGCTTTTTGCTGGCGATCCTCGCCATCGTCCAGGTGCTGCGCCCGCTGCCGTCGCCGACGCTGAAGATGACCGCGGACTCCGCCTACGCCTTCACCGGCTCCGCGCCCGCCCTCGCCTGGCCGGCCAGCGGACAGGCGACGGCCGAGGTCTCCGGCCTCGGCACGCTGGGCCACTCGGGCTCGGACGACCCGGTGGCGATCGCCAGCGTGACCAAGGTGATGACCGCGCACCTGATCCTCAAGGACCACCCGCTGAAGAAGGACGAGCAGGGCCCGACGATCACCGTCGACCAGCAGGCGGTGGACGACTACAACACCGGCGTCAAGGACCAGGAGTCCGTCGTCAAGGTCACTGTCGGTGAGCAGATCAGCGAGTACCAGGCGCTGCAGATGCTGCTGATCCCGTCCGCCAACAACATCGCCCGGCTGCTCGGCCGCTGGGACGCCGGCACCGACGCGGCGTTCGTCACCAAGATGCAGGCCGAGGCCACCGCGCTGTCCATGTCCAAGAGCACCTACACCGACCCCAGCGGTCTCCAGGGGACCACCAGGAGCACCGCGAACGACCAGCTCAAGCTGGCCGAGGTGGTCATGCAGGACGCGGTGTTCCGGGAGATCGTCAGCACCCCCTCGTTCACCCCGCCGGGCGGCACGCTGGTCTACAACAACAACAGCAACCTCGGCAAGAACGGCGTGATCGGCATCAAGACCGGCACCAGCAGCGCTGCCCTAGGCTGCCTGATGTGGGCCGCGCAGACCAAGGTCGGCGGCACCACGCAGACCATCGTCGGAGTGGTGCTGAGCCAGCCGGCTACCGGCGGTGACGGCGGCGGCTGGCTTCCCAATGTGCTGAAGAACAGCCAGAAGGTCGTCGTCAGCGCCGAGCAGGCACTCACGTCGCACACCGTGGCCAGGAAGGGCGACGTCGTCGGCTACGTGGACGACGGCCTCGGCGGGAAGACCCCGGTGGTGGTGTCCAAGGACGTCACCGTCGCCGGCTGGGGCGGCCTGTCCGTGAACATCTCGCTGACGCCGGTCAGTGGCGGCCTGCCGCGCAAGGCCGCGAAGGGGACCACGGTCGGCAGTCTGGTCGTCGGCACCGGGGCCACGGCGCAGACGGTCCCGGTCGTGCTGCAGTCCGAGCTGAAGCAGCCCACCGCGGCGACCAAGCTCACCAGGCTGGGGTGAGCCCAGGGGTTGCGCGCCGCCGGTTCACAGGTGGACCTTCACATATGGACGGGCGGCGCGCCGCCGCCTTCCTCCGTCGGGTGGATGACCGGCTTCCCGGCGGGGTAGATCAGCCCGCAGACCACCATGCCGAACAGGAAGAACCCGGCCGACCACCAGTAGGCGGTGGAGTAGCTGTGCAGCTGCGCCTGCGCCTGGTTGGCCGAAGTCGCCTGCTTGCCGACCAGGTAGGCGGTGGCGGCGCTGGTGGCCAGGGTGTTGAGCAGCGACGTCCCGATCGAGCCGCCGACCTGCTGGCTGGTGTTGACGGTGGCGGAGGCGACACCGGCGTCATGGGCGGCGACTCCGGCGGTGCCCAGGGACATGGCCGGGGCGAAGATCAGCCCCATGCCGGTCCCCATCACCAGCAGTGGCGGCAGGACGTCGGCGGCGTAGCTGCTGTGCAGGTCCAGCCTGGTCAGCCAGATCATCCCGGCGGCGCCCAGGAGCATGCCTACCGGCACGATCGGTCGGGCGCCGAGCCGGGGCAGCAGTGCGTTGGTGGCGGTGACCGAGGCAAAAATGATCATGGCGACCATCGGCAGGAAGGCCACGCCGGTCAGCACCGGCGAGTACTTCAGCGACTGCTGCAGGTAGTAGGTCAGGAAGAGGAACACGCCGAATATCCCGGCGCCGGCGATGAACATCGCCAGGAAGGAGGCGCCGCGGTTGCGGTCCAGCACCACCCGTAGCGGCAGCACCGGGTGTCGGGTGCGGGTCTGCCACCAGGCGAAGGCGACCAGCAGTACGACGCCGGCGACCAGGAAGCCCCAGGTGCTGACGGCGCTCCAGGAGTGCGACTCGGCGTTGGAGAAGCCGTAGACCAGGCCGAACAGGCCGAGCGAGACCAGCACGGTGCCGGGGATGTCCAGCTTCGGCGGGTCCTCTGGCGCGCCGGCGTGCAGCAGCCGTACCGCGCCCACGAAGGCGACGGCGGCCAGGATCAGGTTGACGAAAAGGCACCAGCGCCAGTTCAGGTACTCGGTGAGCAGCCCGCCAAGCAGCAGGCCGACGGCGCCGCCGGTGCCGGCGATGGCGCCGTAGATGCCGAAGGCCTTGCCGCGTTCACTGGGGTCGCTGAAGGTCGTGGTGAGCAGGGACAGTGCGGCGGGGGCCAGCAGCGCCCCGAAGGCGCCCTGCAGGGCGCGGGCGATGACCAGGACCTCGAAGCTGGGGGCGGCCCCGCCCAGGGCCGAGGCGACCGAGAAGCCGACCAGGCCGATGAGGAAGATCCGCTTTCGCCCGACCAGGTCGGCGACCCGACCGCCGAGCAGCAGCAGGCTGCCGAAGGCCAGGGCGTAGGCGGTGACCACCCACTGGCGGTTGCCGTTGCTGAAGCCCAGGTCCCGCTGTGCGGAGGGCAGTGCGATGTTCACGATCGTGGCGTCGAGGACCACCATCAGCTGGGCCAGGCCGATGACGGCCAGCACCCACCAGCGATGGTTCTCGCCTGCGGAACGCGTGAGGTCGGTCGCACCCCGGCTTGTGGTCGTGGTCGGACGGGTCATGGCGTCGCTCCCAAGGAAATCCACAGCAAATATGTACAAAGGTGTACATAGGACCCTAAGCCGATTGGTCCATTGCCGCATGACTCGGGAGCGACGGGGCGATCTTCAGATCAGAACGGGCAGGGATCAGAACGGGTAGTGGGCGTGCTTGGCGGCCAGCGTGACCCAGCGGGTGGTGGTGAAGGCGTCGAGGCCCCAGTGACCGCCGAACCGGCCGTAGCCGCTGGCCTTGGTCCCGCCGAAGGGGGACTGGGGCTCGTCGGCCACCGACTGGTCGTTGATGTGCACGATCCCGGTCTCGATGCGTTCGGCCACCGCGAGGCCGTGGGTGCCGTTCTCGGTGATGATGCCGCAGGTGAGCCCGTGGTCGGTGTCGTTGGCCAGGGCGACGGCCTGGTCGTCGTCGCTGAAGACGGTCAGCACGCAGACCGGGCCGAAGGCCTCGCGGCTGTGGATCTCGGCGTCCTCGGTGACACCGGTGAGGACGGTGGCCGGATGCAGCGCGCCCTGCGGCTCGCCCCCGCCGGTCAGCACCGTGGCGCCCTTGGCGACGGCGTCCGAGACCAGGGCCGCGACCCGGCGGGCCGAACCGACGCTGACCAGCGGGCCGATGACGGTGCCGGGGTCGGTCGGGTCGCCCGAGGGCAGGGCGGCGACCTTGGCGATGAACTTGGCGGTGAACTCCTCGGCGAGGCTCTGGTGGACCAGCACCCGGTCTCCCGACATGCAGATCTGGCCGGAGTGCATGAACACCCCGAACACGGCGGCGTCCACCGCGTAGTCCACGTCCGCGTCGTCCAGGACGATGATGGCGTTCTTGCCGCCGAGTTCGAGGACGGCCGGCTTGATGTGCCGGGCGGCGTGGGTGCCGATGATGCGTCCGACGCCGGTGGAGCCGGTGAAATTGACGGCCCGTACACGGGGGTCGGCGATCAGCGCCTCGGCGATCTCCGCGGCGTCCTGGCGGGCGTTGGTGATCACGTTCACCACCCCGTCGGGCAGCCCGGCCTCGCGCAGGATGTCGGCCAGGAACAGGGCGCAGGCGATCGGCGCGTCCTCGCTGGCCTTGACCACGACCGTGTTGCCGACCGCGATCGGGGCGGCGACGGCGCGGATGCCCAGGATCAGCGGGGCGTTCCAGGGCGCGAAGGCGGCCACCACCCCGAGCGGCCGGCGTATCGCCAGGCCCAGCACGCCGTCCTCCTGGGCGTTCAGGACCTCGCCGCGCGGTGCGGTGGTCCCGGCGGCGGCCTCGCGCAGGATGTTCGCGGCCAGGGCGACGTTGAAGTAGCCCCACGGCGTGATCCCGCCGGTCTCGCCGGCCATCAGCTCGGCGGCCTCCTTGCCCCTGCCGTCGAGCAGGTCCGCGGCGGCCAGCAGGACCGTGCGCCGGGCGAACGGGCTGCTCGCGGCCCAGGAGGGGAACGCGGCATGGGCCGCCTCCACGGCGCGGGCGACGTCCTCGACCCCGGCGGCGGCGACGGTGGCATAGACCTCGCCGGTGTAGGGGTTGAGGTCCTCGGTGGTACGGCCGGAGAGCGCGGGGACGTCCTGGCCGTTGATCAGCAGGTCACGGTGGAGGGTCGTCATGGTGGGTGCCTTCCTTCTCTCGCCGCCACCACAGCCGCCGCTCCTGCCACGGCACCGGTGGCTTGATGCTGGAGAGCCTAGTTGCCGTACGGGAGTTCGGCCCCCGACCGGTCAGCCCGGCGGGGGTGCGGTCAGCCTGACGGGGACGGCGCCGTCCAGAGCGCGTGCAGCGTCGGGGGCTTGCGGAAGACCAGTCCGCGCGGGGCGCTCGGGCGCTCCGGGTCCAGGCGCAGGCCGGGGAGGCCGTCGAGCAGGGTGCGCAGCGCGATCCGTGTCTCCAGGCGGGCCAGGTGCGCGCCGAGGCAGTAGTGCGGGCCGTGGGCGAAGGCCAGCTGGAGGCGGGAGTTGGCCCGGTGGACGTCGAAGGCGTCCGGTTCGGTGAAGACCGCGGGGTCGCGGTTGGCCCCGGCCAGGGAGACGGTGACCAGGTCGCCCCGCCGGATCTCGGCCGGGCCGAGTCGGGTGTCGCGGGTGGCGTAGCGGTCGACGACGGCTGCGCCCGGCTCCAGCCGCAGCGACTCCTCGATCGCGTTGTCGAGCAGGGTGTCGTCGGCGCCGTTGGCGTCGTCATCGGCGCGTACCAGGGCGAGTTGGCGCGGGTGCTCCAGGAGGTGCAGCAGTGCGTTGGCGATCATCGCCTCGGTGGTCTCGATGCCGCCGAACAGCAGCACCGCCGCGTTGGAGGTCAGCTCCGGCAGCCCCAGCCGTCCGGCCGCGGTGACGAGGAGCGAGCGGTCGTCGCCGTCGGCGCCTGCATGGACGGTGGCCGCGACGGCCTCGCGCAGTTCGGCATAGGCGGTGGCTCCCGCAGGCCCGGCTGGGCGGCCCTCGGTGATCTCGTTGACCGCTTGGACGATGCCGTCGTACCAGGCGAGGACGGTCGGGGTGTCGGCCCCGGCGAGCCCGAGGATGTCGGTCATCACCACGGCGGCCAGCGGCCCGGCGAAGGCGCGGCGCAGCTCGGCCGTCCCGTCCGGCCTCAACCCGTCCACCAGCAGCGTCGCCTGGCGCTGGATCCGCTCGGCGAACCCGGCATGCAGCTCGCGCAGCCGGAAGGGCGTGGTGAAGGGATCACGGTGGGCGGCGTGCTCGGGCCCGTCGAGCGAGAGCATGCTCGGGCCCACCACCTGGGCCGTGGAGAACCGCGGGTCGTCCACCGTGTAGGTCCGGGCGTCGCGCATCACCGCGACCGCCAGATCGCGGCGGGTCACCAGCCAGCCACCGAGGGCCGGGAGCCACGACACCGGCTCCTCGGCCCGCAACCGCGCCAGCACCGGATGCGGGTCCTCGCCGAGCTCCGCCAGCGTCACGGCCGCCCCGAGCGGAGAATTCCCAGTGATCATCGCTCGAGACTATCGGCGTCGTCCGTCGCCTGTCGACCCCCGATCGATTTGCCAATTCCCGGGAAGTGTGGGCAATGCAGGAAATGAAAATGGGCTCCGGGGCCTTTGCTCACACTCGTCGCGATTCCGTCAAGCGCGAGATTGACAACACCGGGAATCCCGCGGCCTGTGCCCTGGACAATGGCGAGAGGCTGCTACGGTGGGACCTCGTCCCGAGCCCGGATCGTGTGCCGTATCGGTGCCCTGGCCTCGGATTGCACAGCGAGTGTTCCGTCTCGTCAGATTCCGTTCACTCTCACTCCTCCCCGATCGTGGCACCGGCATTCCAAGCCTGCCGCATGGTCGGGGGAATTGTTTCCGGCTCACTCCCTGGAGTTCTTGAACCATGTCTGCTGAGAGCGTCACTACTGCCGTCCCCGCGGGGACGGAAACGTCCGGAGCACCGCCGCAGGGCCGGCATCTCGGGCTGGCCCTTTTCGTGGTCGCCGCGGCCCAGTTGATGGTCATCCTCGACGCCACGATCACCAATATCGCCCTGCCCGCCATCCAGACCGACCTCGGCGTGTCCGACGCGAACCTGGCCTGGATCGTCAACTCCTACGCGCTGGCCTTCGGCGGCCTGCTGCTGCTCGGCGGCAAGGCAGGCGACCTGTACGGCCGGCGACGGGTGTTCCAGATCGGCATCGGCGTCTTCACCCTTGCGTCCCTGCTCGGCGGACTGGCCCCGAACGAGGGCCTGCTGATCGGCGCGCGCATTCTGCAGGGCGTCGGCGCGGCCTTCGCCGCGCCCAGCGCCCTGGCCCTGATCACCACCACGTTCCCGGCCGGCAAGCCGCGCAACAAGGCCCTGGGCGTCTACGCCGCGATGGGCGGCCTCGGCGCCACGGTCGGACTGCTGCTCGGCGGCGTGCTCACCGACACCCTGGACTGGCGCTGGGTGTTCTTCGTCAACATCCCCATCGGAGTCGCGGTGCTGGCCGGGACGAAGACCCTCGTCGAGGCCGAACGCCACCCCGGCCGCCCGGACGTCCCCGGCGCGATCACCGGCACGGGCGGCCTGATCGCCCTGGTCCACGGCATCACCCGGGGCGGTGAGCACGGCTGGACCGACGGCCTGACCCTGGTCTCCTTCGCCGCCGCGGCGGCCCTGTTGGCCGCCTTCCTGCTGCTGCAGGCCCGCACCGCGGACCCGATGATGCCGCTGCGCCTGTTCAACGACCGGAGCCGGTGGGGCAGTTACGCCACGATGCTGTTCATCGGCTCCGGTATGTTCGCCTTCTTCTACTTCCTGACCCTCTACATGCAGCTGATCCTCGGCTACAGCGCCATCAGGACCGGCTTCGCCTACCTGCCCTTCAGCGTCGGCATGGCCGTTGCGGCAGGCGCCAGCTCCAAGCTCGTCACGCACCACCCCCTGCGGTTGCTGGCCGGCCCGGGCCTGCTGGTCACGGCGGCGGGCATGTTCTGGTTCGCCACCCTGGAACCGGACTCCTCCTATGCCGGGCAGCTGATGCCGGCGATGTTCGTCACCTCCCTCGGCCTGGGTATGAGCTTCGTCCCGATGACCCTCGGGGCGGTCAGCGGCGTCGCCCACCAGGACACCGGCGTCGCCTCCGCCCTGCTCAACACCGCCCAGCAGATCGGCGGAGCCTTGGGCCTGGCCGTCCTGTCCACCATCTCCACCTCGACCGCCGACCACAGGCTGCCCCAGGCGGCCTCCGCCCTCTACCGAGGCCTGGCCACCAAGGACGCCTCCCTCGTGTCGAAGGCCTCGTCCGCGCTGACCCACGGCTACACGATGGCCTTCACCGCCGCCGGAGCCCTGTTCCTGGCAGCCATGCTCGTCACCGGGCTCGCCATCAACGCCGGCCGACAGCACCACGCCGACGGCACCACCCCGGCCCACCTGGGCTGAGCCCGACGCCCATTCCGACCGACCGTGCCCGCCCCGGCAACCACACACTGCGGGGGCGGGCACGGTCAGGATCGCCGATACCTGTACGCGGACGCAGCCCCGGACCGGGTACGCTGTCCCTCAGCCGCTCCAGCAGCAGCCACCCACGCCTTAGTAGCTCAGGGGATAGAGCACGGCTCTCCTAAAGCCGGTGTCGCAGGTTCGAATCCTGCCTAGGGCACAACGTCTGACCAGCACCCGAGTGGTGGAGAAGGCCCTTCCAGGAAGATCGGGAAGGGCCTTTGGAGATCCATCTGGTGTCGATCTGGTGATCAACTTTTAGGACGCCTGCCGGGCGTGCTTCAGGGCACCTTCCCAGCGTGCCTGGAGAGCGGTCAGCAGATCCTGGCGCATCTGAGGCGTCACATGCTCGTAGACGCCCTCAATGTCCTTGGCCAGCCAACCCATCCGCTCGAAGCGCAGCGCTCTGTCGACGTGGTCTTCCTTCATCCAGGTGTCGTGGCCGTGCCGCAGGCCGTGCATCGTCAGGCCGGGAACGATCGGCTCCCACCCTGGATGTCCCGCTGTACCCACCCGGCGCAGGCTCTCCGCCCGGCCGTCTGCCGCCGGCCGCAGTGCCCGGCCGAAGTTCGACCGGCGCCACCAGGCGCCGTCTGTCGGCGTAGTGAAGAGATAGGGGTGCTTCCAAGTCGCCATGTGTACCGCTAGGAGTTCGGCGAGGAACGGCGGCACATCTACCTCGCGCGCACTCTTCTTGTTCTTCGGCTTGCCCAGGTACAGCGCGATCCGCGTCTCTGGATCCTTCCGGCGGCGCGGCGACCGGCCCTTGGCGATGCCGGCCTCGATCCGCGCATCCTCGCGCGCCCGCCACTCCGCCAGCTGTTCTGGCGTCACCTCGATCTCGACCTCGTGCAGGGCGCCCACCTTCCGGTCGATCTTGATGACCTTCCGCGGGTAGACCTTCCCGGCAACGCGATCCTGTCGCAGCAGCAGGCAGTTCGACTTGTGCAGTCCCGTGAGCTCGCCCCAGCGCAGGCCCGTGTACGCGGTGGTGAGCACCATCAGGCCTGCAACGCCACCGAGCCGCTCATACAGGTCATAGGCCTGATCCGGCTGTGCCCACACCTTCTCGGCCTTCTCCTCCTCATCGATGTTGCTGCCGCCGGTCTTGCGGCGACGTCCGGCCAGCGGGTTGTGCGTGATGTACTCCGCATCGGCCGCGCCAGTCAGGATCATGCTGAGGAGAGTCAGGGCGTGGCCCACAGTCACCTGGTCGCAGGTCTGCCGCGCCCCCCATGCCTTTGCGACGAACAGATTGATCTTGCAGAGGGGAGTGTTCTCCCACTCCGGCAGCAGATGAGTCTTGAGCAGGCGCCGGCGCTTCGCCACCGTCCCCGGATCGACGCGTTGAGCCGCCGTCCAGATCGGCACCCACTTGCCGAAGGGCGTCATCGCCAGCTTCGGATCCACGTAGGTGCCGGCCTTCGAGGCGGCTTCGAGTTCCCGTCCCTTTGCGAGGGCTGCGGATTTGGTGGGGAATCCGCTGATCCATGGTGCCCAGCTGCCGTCAGCGAGCTGGTACTTCACGCGCCATGACTTTACGAGTTTCTCTGCATGAGCCATTTGTCGACCCCCAGATTTGTCGACTTGCCAGTTAAGGGAAATGGAGCAGCCGGGCTCGGAGGTCCCCATACCTCCGCTGCCCGGCCTCGGGTGGCGCGCTATCGACTACGTGGCAGGACAGGACTCCGATGTCCTGGCTAGTGCAGCCACGATGGCTCTGACCAGGGGTGCCGTCCGCCCATCGTGACCCATCACCGCGATGGTCACATCCCCCTCGGTCGGAATCTCCAGCACTGCCATGAGGCGCGGCGGTGCATGCTGCTGCTCCGAATGTGCATTCATCAGATCCCCTCGCCATCGGTTTGTTTACCGACGTACGAGAAATCGAATCATACGCTTCCGGATCTGTCATGCCGTTGAAAAGAACCTGTGGAGAGTTGTGAAGAATCGAACAGGCGATTGTGCATCGATGTCCCGGTTTATCCATCAGCCGGGGGATGTCGCAGCAGCTTGCGATGCTCCTGCCACTGGTCCCGTAGCTCCTTCAGTTCCTCCGGCGTAGCGTTCGCCCGGTCGAACAGAGCGATCGTCACCACCCGCGCGCCAGACGCGTTACGTCCGATGGTGGCGACATCTACGCCGTAGATATCGCCGGCCTCCAACTCCTGGCGGATCTCTTCCGGGAGTCGGTCAAGCACTCCCGGATCGTCCAGGCCCGGCGGGCGAGTAATGGTGAGCACACGAGTATCCGTCGGCTCCGGGGCGTCCGCGCCGTCTGCGATGGCCCGCAGCGTGCCCATCGGCCAGCCGATCGCACGCTCAGTGCCTGTGAGGGTCTTGATCGTGGGCACGCCCTTGCCGGTTTCCAGTCGCAGCAGCGTGCTGCGGGAGATGCCCGCCATGTCGGCAAACTCGCCCGAGCCGAGCCCCAGGGCCTCATACGCGAGCTTCACCTCGGCCCCAGCGCGGGCCCAATCACGAGTCATAGACGCATCATGCCTCATAGAAGTGCACATGCGTCAGGTAGATGCACCACATAGTCCGCCGTTGACCTGCCATTAAGCCAGGCGGCATATGCGAAAGCTTGGCATCGCTGTGCACATGCGCCTCCCTATCACCATTCGCGGCGCATGATGCGTCGACATACGATGCGTCAAGAAGCGCCAGAAGCGGCATCGTTGCATGCTGTGAGGCGATGGTGCGGCATGGGTCCTTGACATGAAGCGTCATGACGCATCATCCTTCAAGGGTGACACCGCACGGAGCAGCTATCAGAGCCATCCGTGATGCCCGACGCCTCAGCCTGCGACAGCTCGCTGCCGCGGCCGGTATCGCGTGGACGTACCTCGCGCAGATCGAGCGTGGCGAGAAACAGCCGCGTGACGAGGTCATCGCGGGCATCGCCCGGGCCCTGCAGGTGCCCGTCGACGCCATCACCCAGGAGGAGTTCATGACCACCGTCACCGAGGCAGATGAGGGGATCCTCCTCTACCCGATCAAGATCGCCGCGCGGAAGCTCGGCATCTCGCCGAGCTGGCTGACGAAGGCCGTTGCGGCCAGGGCAGTTGAGTACACGCTGTTCGACCCGCTCAAGACCGGCAAGGGCCGCGCGCTCTTCAGCGATGAACAGCTTCACAAGATGATCGCGGACTCGGTCTGCCGTCCCCTGACTGGCTCCAACGCCACCTGACGCATGAAGGCCGTCCCGGTCGCACCCGGAACGGCCCGCGCGATCAACCCGACCATCAGCTCTGCAACCTGGAAGGGGACCGCTGTGTCCATTCTCCACGACCCGCCTGACTCCGTGATCGCGTACCAGGCGTTCATCCACCGCCACGACCCGGACGTCCTCAGCTGGACCGACGACGAGATCCGCGAGTACTCCGCGTTCGTCGCCGTGGTCGCCGAGCAGATCCAGCAGGCCGGCCCCGACGAGTGGCTGATCGCCGTCAACAGGACGACGGGCGAGGTGCGCCGCTTCACCAGCGCCCTCGACGCCGCCACCTGGCTCGAACAGCACCCGGTGACGGCATGACCGACACCGATCACACCAGCGGACTGCTCGAGGGCCTGGACCGGGCCGAGCGGGAGCACGCCGCGGCGTTCGCGCTCGCCCGCCGACTCCTGGCCGACCAGCAGGACCGGCCGATCAAGAGGATTGCGATCGAGCACCTGTACGACAACGCCGTCCAGGTGGGGATCCAGACAACCAGCCGCTTCGGCACACGGGACATGGACGCGGCCAGCGCGATTGCCGCTTGGGCGTCGTACCTGGGTGTGTCGGTCAGGCCCGAGGCCCTCTCCCAGGACAGCGACGCCGATGTGCTCCACTGCTTCGCCGCAGGAGCGCTCGACGGCATCAAGGTGCAGGTGTGGGCGGCGGTGTCGGTCCCGATCACCGACGTGGTGATCACCTCGGTTCGCAAGCGCCGCCGGATCACCTACCAGCAGGGTGCCCAGACGTACTCCTACGTGGTGGCCGACCAGGACGCCGCCGACCGGTGGGTCCTGGACAACGTCAGGACGGCGGCGTCGCCCACCGCCGAGCCGTCGGCCATGGCTGCTCCGGTGACGGCGGCCGCGATCGTCAGCAACAGCACCGGCTGGCACGTGACCTACCGCCAGGACGGCGAGATCAAGTCCGAGCCGCACCCGAGCAAGGAGTCGGCCCAGCACTGGATCGCCGAGCACGGCCCCAAGCGGGTACCGGCGTGAGCCCCGTCGAGCAGGGCCTGGCCCTCGGCTTCCTCACCGGCGACTCCTTGCTGCTCGCCGCCCTGGTGGGCTTGCTGGCCCGGGCGCGCCGCGACCGGCGCCGGGCAGCTGCTCCGTACCCGTCGGCGGTGGTGGTTCCGCCGGCGCCGCACGGCCACGGCGCGGCGTGCCGCAACAGCTACATCACCGAACTGGAAACCCGGGTGCGCCAGCTGCAGCAGGGCGCGGACGCCGACGGGGCCGTGCGGTGATCGCCGTGGTGAAGAACCTCGTCGACGCGGTCCTGGTGCTGGCCGGGGCCGTCGGCTTCGGGTTCGTCGGCGCCGCGTTCGTCTTCGGGTTCGTCAAGGGGCTGCGGTTCCTGTGCCGGTGGCGCGGCTGGGGCATCGGGCTGCGCCTGTGCGTCCCGTGCGCCCGGGTCATGCCGTCCGCGCTTCACCGCCATGGCCGCTGGACGTGCCTGGCCTGCACCACCCCTCACCCCGACCCTTCACGGAGGTAGCCCCGTGTTCACGGTGATCAGCGACAAGGAACTGAGACAGCTCCGCGAGGACCTTGCGGAGACCCAGCAGGCCCTGGCCGCGGCGCGCAAGGAGAACGTGCGCCTGGACGGCTGGAACCGGCGCTTGGCCGCACAGGTCCGCTGGCACGAGGACTTCCTCAAGACCGGGCTGCCGGCGGAGATCGCCCGGCCGCTGCAGCGCATCCACAACCTGCGGTACGCCAACGCGCACCTGCGGGGCGACGTCGCCCAGCTGCGCCTGCAGCTGGCGAACCGCCAGCCGATCGCGCCGTGGGTGGATCCGGCACCGGTGCCCGTGCCGGAACCCGCCCTGGCAGCCGTCCCGACCGGATCCGACGCGGACACCCAGCAGGTCCCGACCATCGCGTCGGAGCAGCCCGTCGAGCGGGTGGCGCGGCTGGGTTCGTGGGTGTGGGCGACCGCCGAGCAGATCGCCAACCTGCAGGCCCAGCACGCCTCCTAGCGCCACTCTCCGGGCGCCGGAAGTGCACCAGACCGACGGTCTGGCAGGACACCGGCGCCCCTTCACCGAGCAGGAGCAGCACGATGGACGACACCGCAACGGCGGGCGACACGATTTCCCTGATCAAGCTGCCGTTGGGCCGTGAGCGGCTGGCCGAGATCCGCCGGCGCGTCGAGGCGTACAGCAGCCTGGAGGTGTTGGCCGAGTCGTGGCCGGGGATGGCTAGGGACCTTCTTGCTGAGGTCGACCGGCTCACTCAGGCCCGGCTGGTCCAGCGCGCCGAGGCGCTGCTGGAGGCCGCGGAGCTGATGGACAGGCTCGGTTGGTCCCAGGCCGCCGAGATGCTCGAGGCACAGGTGACCCTGGAGGCCGCGGACCGGCGTCCGTACACCCCGGGGTCTCGGCTGATGCGGCACCGGGTCCTCAGCGGCCTGGCGCTCGCGCTCGCGCAGCAACCGGCGCAGGAGCTGGCGGACGCCACGGAGGACTCCAGGGTCACCGGGTGACCGGGGGCTGGGTGCTGCGCGCGGGGTGTCGAGGCCGCGACCTGGAGATGTGGTTCGACGGCGGCGCCGAGGGCCGGCGCGGCAAGGCCCGCGCCCGGGTCATCTGCGGACTCTGTCCGGTGGCCCGGGAGTGCCTGGCCGCCGTGCTGCAGGCCGAGGGCAGCAGTTGCCTCACGGACCGCTTCGGGATCTTCGCCAACACGTCCCCGCGCCAGCGCCTGGCCCTCAGCGAGGGCTCCGTCCACGGCACCAAGGACGCGCCGCCCGGCTGCCGCTGCGGGGCCTGCAAGGACTACCGCGCAGGCCTGACCGCCTACAAGCGGGCCACCGCCCCCCGGCGCCGGCGCCGCCGCCCGACCGCATGACCCCGCTCCTGAACTGGAACCACGGCTCGCACTGGTCCAGCACCCGCGCCCGCTGCCGCCACTGCCACGGCTACACCCACCTGCGCACTTCTGACGGCCGACCCGCACACAAGGTCTGCGAAGAGGCCGCACCCGACGGCGAAGGCACCCAGCCGCCGCCTCAACCCCCGACGAGACAGAGGAAGTCACGACGATGAGCAACTACAGCGCCGAGCGCCACCAGGCGCACCTCGACACCATCCGCCGCGCCCTGGACGGGCTGATCCCCGGCGCGGTGTCGGCGAACCTGAAGGTGAAGGTCACCGAAACCCTGCACGAGCACCCGGACGGCGTCCAGAGCTTCCACACCTGGGAAGGCCCGTCCACCGCCGTCGCCGAGCGCGTCTTCACCGCGCTGTACGGACAGGCCGGACCGGATCTGGCACCGTCCAGTCCGGTGGAGCAGGCCGCGGCCGCCAAGTCCGCCCGGGACCTGGGCGGTGAGATCGGCGCGCTGATGGCCGGCGCCGACGACCTGGCCAACCAGGCCTGGTACCCGCCGCGCCCCGGCGACCTGATCCACCTCGCCTACGAGGGCTCGCTGGGCCTGACCGCACACGGCGAGACCTACGCCGTCACCCAGACCGCGGAGACCTCCGCGGACTTCATGGACATGAGCCTGCTCCACTCCAGCTACCCGGACAGTCCGTTCGCGGGCTGCTACGCGGTGTCGATGGACCCCGACCCGCTGATGGAGATGTGGATGGAGGCCGGCAGCTACCGGCTCACCGTCGTGCGCGACGGCGTCGTGGTCCACAACGGTCCCACCCGGGTCGTGTCCTGATGTCAGTCCTGGGGTGTGTGGCGTTCGTCGAGGCGGGCCCGCTGGACCGCCTCGACGCTCCAGCCGCTCCACTGGGCGACTTCTTCGTCCGTGCCGCCGGCCCTGACCCACTCGTCAAGGACCTCGGAAAGGCTGTACGGGATCTGCGGGTTGACGGCGTACTGGGCCTCGACGTCCTCGTACATGGAGTCGCTAATGTCGTCCAACGAGCGCCAGATCCCGTCAGGGTCAAGGGACTTGAGCGCGGCCTCCCAGTCGATCGTGCTGCTGTCGCCGGAGGCCAGGACCTCACCGGTGCGCCAGTCGGTGATCTGCCACGGGCACAGCTGCTCCGGGTCGCCGCTCGCGTCGATGTTGATGATCCGATGGCCCTCGGCCTCGATACGGCGCAGGTAGTCCGCGCGGTCGGTCGTGGTCTTCTGCAGGGCTTCGAGGGCGTCGCGCACGTAGGTCCGGGTCACGTCGTCGGTCATCTCGGGTCTCCAGGGCACTGGGAGGGATTCGCCGCGGTGCGGGTCGGGCTGCCGCTGGTGCGGGCGCCCGACGCCGGGTGGCGGGGAACGTCCACTCAACCGCTCCCGCGCTCGCCGCGGAGGATCAGCCTAGGGGAACAGGTACGTGAGTCTCGACGCCCAGGACTGGGTCTGGCGGCGCTCCAGGTCGAAGGGCAACGCCCGCCTGGTGGCGCTGGCCATCGCCGACAAGGCGAACGGTCCGGACGCCTCCTGTTACGCCGGGACGTCGATGCTCATCGAGATGACCAACGCCTCGCGCAGGTCGGTCATCGACGGCGTCGACTGGCTGATCCAAGAGGGCGAGATCGAGATCGTCGAGGGGCGGGTAGGCCCGCACGGGGAGACGTTCTACAGGATGCCGGCCGCCTCCCGGCACCGCCGCGGTGAGGAGCCAGGGGGTGCAGATTCTGCACCGGTGCAGGATCTGCACCGGTGCGAAAACTGCACCCCGGGGGGTGCAGAATCTGCACCGGTGGGGGTGCAGATATTGCACCGGGGGGGTGCAGAATCTGCACCCCATAACGCAGTTAACGCAGTAGAACGCAGAGGGAACGCAGAGAGAGAGGGTGGCGGGCGTCCGAAGCCCGCGCCACGTGCGGCCGCACCGCCGGTGGCTCTCGCTCTGATCCCCTCCGACTGGCAGCCCACCATCCACGACGTGCGCACCGCCCAGGCGGCCCGCACCACGGCGTTCCAGCCCACCCTGACCGGCGCCCAGCTCGCCGAGGTCACCCGCAAGTTCGTCCGACGCCAGATGAGCGACCGCCGCGCGCTGCCCTCCGACGCCTGGGGAACCCGGTGGCAGGAATGGGCCGAGCGCGAGCGCCCCACCGACACCGGCCAGCCCGCCCTGCTCCTGGGCCTGGCCGGCGGCCTCAGCAACCTCCCGGTCTGGGCACACGAGCAACCGCCCGCCGGCATCCCGCGAACGGTGCCAACACCACGGCGCCGACCCGTCTGCCCGGGCTGCGAGCGCCCGTTCGCCGACGACGGCAGCGGGCTGTGCCGCACCTGCCGCGAACCGACCACCGAAACCGCCTGAGAGGAGGAACCGATGGGCACCATCTCGCCCTACGGCCTGGGCACCTGCCACAACTGCGACGCCCCGGTGCGCTGGGCCACCACCGAGGCCGGCAAGCAGCAGGCCCTGAACCCCGAGCCGGACGAGGCCGGCAACGTCGCCGCCAGGCTCGGCATGGGCCCGGGCTGGTGGGCCCGGGTCCCAACCACAGAGCGGCCCCGGACGCCGATGGAGCGGCGGTTCATGCCCCACGCCGCCACCTGCGGACGCCCACCCCTGCCGATCCCGCCACCACGCCCAGCCCCACCCGCCCAGGCCCGGCCGACGCCGCTGCAGGAGGCCCTGCCGCTGCAGCCGCCCCCTGAACTGCCGCCCGGCGTCACTTCCCTGGCCCGCCACCGACTCACCCGCAAGGACGGCCGATGATCGCGTACACCGTGCCCGCCGCCGTCCTGGCCATGGCCGCCCTGTTCGCCTGGCTCGGCCGCCACCACCGGCGGGCACAAGCCCGCGCCGATCTCCGCGAGGTCCGCGCCCGCATCCGTGCTCAGACGCGCGCCGGCATCGCTGACGATGTCGCCGCCATGAGCTACGCGGCCATCACCTGGGAGCTCATCGGCATCTGCCAGGCCAGCGCCGCAGCCGAACGCACCAACCACCCGACTACCACGGAGTAACCCGAAGATGAGCACCCGTGATCCGCGCCGGTTCCTGGCCGGCATCCTGCACAAGAGTTTCACCGCCCAGACCACCGACAACCTGCTGACCGCCTACAGCGACCAGGTCCTCGCCCAGGCCGCCCCGCAGCACACGGTGCTGGCCGAGATCGCCGCCGAACGCGCCCGCCAGGACCAGACCTTCGGCGAACAGAACCACCCCGACGGCACCGGCAGCCTCACCCAGATCTTCAACATGGACAACATCCGTGCCGGAGTCGAACGGGCTGCCGCCGAAGGACGCCAGGTCTGGGCGAACGTCCTCGGCGAAGAGGTTGCCGAGGTCTTGGCCGAGTCCGACCCCACCGCGCTGCGGGTCGAGCTGGTCCAGGTCGCCGCCGTCGCGGTCGCCTGGATCGAGGCCATCGACCGCCGCCAGGCCGCCGGCCAGGTCCCGCTGCCGGACTGGGACACGGTCCCGTATGCCGTCGAGGGATTCGCACCGACGGCACAGCAGATCGCCGCCGTCCGCGCCGCACGCCTGCCCGGACACGACGCGCCCGGGACCTACCTGACCGCCGGCATGGTCAACCAGGCCATCAACCACCTGCGCGCCATCGCCAGGGTCAGCGTCAGCACGCCCGGCGAGCGCAGCGCCACCTGACCAACCCTCAGCCCGTACACCAAGCGGGCCGGAACCGGGGATCACAGCCCCGGCCCGGCCCTTGACCAGGAGACAAGACTCCATGATCCAGCAGCATGTTATCGCCGACCCCGGGCCTGACCAGGGCGGGGTGAAGATCCGCCTGATCGACACCCCGGCCAACGTCCAACTCGCGATCCTGCGCCTGCGCCAGGCCTTCTCCGCCCTGGACGACATCAGCCCCGAACGCCCCTGCCGCGGACTGTCCGGCAAGGTCCGCGTCTACGTCACGGCGAGGTTCTGATGACCCGTCGCACCGACGCCCAGACCGTCCTGGCCATCGCCGCGGCCGCCGTCACCATCGCCCTGACCGCCGCGGCATTCTGGCTCAGCTACGAGCACCTCCACGACACCGCCGCGCAACACGGCCTGCACGACCAGGCCCGCGCCTGGGTCTGGCCGGCCACAGTCGACGGTTTCATCATCGTGGGCGAGATCCTGGTCCTGCGCGCCTCCCTGGCCCACCGCGTGGACCCGGTGGCCATCGCGCTGACCGCCGTCGGATCGCTCGGCTCCATCGTGCTGAACGTCGTCGGGACCGGAGCGCATCTGCCCCGGCTGGACTACGTCGTCTCCGCGATCCCGCCCAGCGCCGCCTTGCTCGCGTTCGGCGCGCTCATGCGACAGCTGCACGCCTACCTCACCGCACCCGACGCCGTACCCGCCCTGCCCGGGCCCGGGTACACCGCGCCGCTGACCAACTGGCAGCCCTGGCAAGGCCTGTACCCGCTGCAGCCCGCCGCCGGACCCAGGCACGCCCGCACCGGCGCCAACGGCGCCGCTGTACCCGCCCCTGTACCCGGCGCGTACCCGCCCGCCGACCAGGGCGGACTTCCCACCGCCATCGACCTGCTCGCCGGCAACCTGCGCCCCGCGAACGGCGCTGTACCCGCCGCGCGTACCCGGGTACACGCCACGCTGCCCTACGTACCCGAGGACGACCCGATAGAGCCCGATCCCGACCCCGATCCGGCCGCGGCGACCTCTGACGAGGTCCTCGCCGAGCAGCTGCGTGCCAGCTTCGCCGAGCTGCTCGGCCAGGGACGCGTTCCGGCGATCCGGGCGATCCGCAGCGAGCTCGGCATCGGCCAAGCGCGCGCCCAGCGCCTGCAGCGCCTCCTGGCGGACGGAGCAGGCCAGTGACGACCCACCACCTCACCGCCGGCGGCGCGCTGATCGGCCTGCTCGCCGTCGCCTCAGTTCTAGTCCCCTGGTATCGCCGCTTCGGCCGCAAAGCCCCCAAGGACGGCCAGAAGACCGGCGGGAAGGGCCGCAACTTCGCCTATCTCGGCCCGTTCGCCTGGACGTTCGTCGAGGGCGTGCTCACCAGCCTCGCCACCGGCGGCCTCATGGGCAAAACCGCCTACGCCATCTCCGCCGGCAGCAACACCCTCGGGAACAAGCTCCTCAGCTCCCTGGCCGGAGCAACCGGGCCCGGCGTGAACCGCATCGGCATCGCCCAGCTCACCCCCGGCGGCTCCGTGATGCTCATCATCATGCTGCTCGGCCTGGGCCTGTGGTTCTGGGGCTCCAGCCGCGGCGTGAAGCTGCAGATGCTCATGGGCCTGGTCGGCGGCGTCACCCTGGGCCCCACCGCCGGAATCGCCGGCATCACGGGCGTCATCATCAGCCCGATCGTCAACACCTTCGGAGGATGGCTGGTGGGCAGCGCATGACCAGCGACCAGATCAAAGACCAGCTCAAGGGCGCCGAAGCGCACTTCGCCAGGGCCTTCAACGGCGTCTTCCAACTCGGCGCCCGGGCCTGGCACTGGCCCTGGGAAGCCAAGGCCGGCCGCGCCACCATCCGCCGCCTGGCCGCGCTCGGCGGCGGCGGCTGGTCGCTGTGGCGACTGGGCAACCAGTGGCACTGGATCTGGGCCGCAGCCCTCGCCGCCGCGATCCTCACCGCCTACCTCACCGCTGACCAGACCGAGCCCGCCATCGAGGACCAGGCCGAGGAACAGGCCGAGCGCACGCCCGAGGAAATCGTGCTGCAGCTGGTCGTCGACCTCATCGACAACGCCCCCGGCATCCACCTCGACACCCTGCTCGCACAACTCCGCGAAGTCCCCCAGTGGGCCGCCATGACCCGCGACGATCTGCGCCTGGTCCTGGACGCCGCCGGCTGCCCCATCCGACGCAAGCTCAGGGTCGGCGACCGCACCGGCATCGCCGGCGTCCACCGCGACGACGCCCACACCGCCCTGCAGGCCCTCTCCGAGGACGACACACCACTCCCCCCGCCAGGCCTCGACCCCGACCTGTAGCCACGGGTGTAGCCGCAGGTCGTAGCACCTGCGGCTACCCCCGTAGGCCCCGTGTAGCAGCCCTGTTGAACCCCACGTAGACCACCTGTAGGAGCCAACCATGTCCACCCTGCTGCGCCTCGCCGCGGCCCTGCGCCTGTACGCCATCTGCCCCGGCTGCGGCTTCTGGTACGACACCGACAAGTCGCACGCCTGCTACCCCTGCTGACCCCGAGGCCGGCCAGACACCAACTGGCCGGCCTCGACCATGAATCGAACAGACGAGCTAGCGAAGCGATCAACGGCGAGAGACCCTTGGAAGATCAGCCATCCAATCCTCGGGGGACGTCTCCATGCCAACCTGGACCCTCCACACCGCCGACGCCCTCACCGCGCTCACCCAGCTGCCCACCGGCTCCGTGAACGCCACCATCACCGACCCCCCGTACAACTCCGGCGGCCGCACCGCCAACGACCGCACCGGCTCCGCCCGCGACAAGTACGTCTCCGGCGACGCCAAGCACCAACTGCCCGACTTCGCCGGCGAATCCCGCGACCAACGCGGCTACCTCGCCTGGATGACCCTGGTCCTCACCCAGTGCCTGCGCGCCACCGCCACCGGCGGACCGCTGCTCCTGTTCACCGACTGGCGCCAACTGCCCGTCAACAGCGACGCGCTGCAGGCGGCCGGCTGGGTCTGGCGCGGCATCGTCCCGTGGAACAAGCCGATCGCCCGCCCGTCCAAGGGCGGATTTCGCCGCAGTTGCGAATACATCCTGTGGGCCACCAACGGCCCCGTCGACGCCGCCGCCAACCCCATCTACCTGCCGGGCCTGTTCACCGCATCCCAGCCCCGCGGCAACAAGCGCCACCACATCACCCAGAAGCCCGACGAGCTCATGGCCGAACTGGTCCGCATCTGCGTCCCCGGCGGAACCGTCCTCGACCCGTTCGCCGGATCCGGAGCAACCGGCGTCGCCGCCCTCCGGGCCGGCCGCCAGTTCATCGGCATGGAACTGACCGACCGCTACGCCGAAGTGGCACGCACCCGCCTCGACGCCGCCTGACGTCGGTGGGGCCGGCCCCGCATGTCGGGCCGACCCCACCGTTCCGCGCCCGCCGCCGCCAGGCCAGCAAGCGGGCCGCACCTCGACGGTAGAACCCGCACGGACTTCGCACAAGCATTCGATTCGCGGGTTCGACCGCCCGCACGGATCCGAGTGCATTCGGCCTGATCAACACGACGCTCAGTGATTACGATCAAACGGTCACCCAGCAAGGGGGCGGCGATGCCGAAGCGGTTCTGCCTCAAGTGCAAGACCCTGTTCGCCACCACCGGCGGACAGAGCTACTGCCCACCCTGCGGCGCCGACATCACCGCACGGATGAACCGCCGACCCAAGCCCAACACCACCAGCCGCGGCCTCGGCTGGGCACACCAGCAACGAGTACGCCAGGAGATCGACCCCGCCGCCGCCTGCTGGATGTGCGGCAAACCCGGCACCGATTCGGATCCCATCACCGCCGACCACCAGACACCCCGAGCCCAAGGCGGCAGCGATTCACCGCTGCGCCCGGCTCACCGTTCCTGCAACAGCAGGCGCGGTGCCCAGCAGAAAAGGACATGACCATGGCCGTCCGTGCCAAGTTCCGCTGCCAGAGCGTCCAGTCGTTCGGCACAGCGCTGCCCGCCAACATCGCCTTCTCCGCCGTGGCCGACGCCAGCACGCCGGAGAACGAGCGCTTCACCCGGTACACCCCCAGCGGCCAGCTCACCCTGACCGTCGACAACCCGGCCGTCACCTTCACCCCCGGCGCGGACTACTACCTCGACATCACCCCCGCCGAGTAGGACCAGGCCGTGACCGAGCAGGCCACCACACCAGCACTCACCGAGATCGGTCTCAGCGCCTGCCCGGGATCGGAGTCGTGCGCAATCCAGGACAGCCACGTGCACCGCCTGTACGACGGCAGCCCGGTCTTCGCTAGCGGGTGGCTCATCGACCTGACCGCCGGCTACGTGGCCGTGGAGCTGGTCCCGGCCCGGGTGCGGCGGCCGAAGCGCCGCAAGCGGCGCCGCTGATGCCCGAATTGGGCGAGTTGATCTTTTTAGCAAGATCATCTTCCTGACCCCGCGCCCTTGGCCCCCTTTTTGCGTGGTACCAAGCGATCCGATTTTTTCCGCACCCTCGTTCGGGAGGAGGACCCGGTGCCCCGGACCAAGAAGCCCGCCGGCGCTGCCATCGACAAGCGCAACGGCCGCAAGGCCGAGCTGGTGGCCGTCGCCGGCGCGCGCCTGGACCTGCCCGCGCCTCCCGAGGGCGTCGAGTGGTGCACCGACGCGGTCCAGGCCTGGGAGCGCTACTGGCAGGACTCGGTCACCCAGGCCCTGACCCCGGCCGACGACGTCCTGGTGCTGCGCTGGCTCGAATCGCTGAACCGCTACCTGATCCTGTCCCGCCAGGCCGACCGGTCACCGCTGACGGTCGGCTCCACCGGGCAGGACGTCCTCAACCCGCTCTACAAGGCGGCCGAGCTCGCGCTGAAAGTGGTCATCGCCTGCGAGCGGCAGCTGGGCATCGGCCCGGCCCACCGCGCCTCGCTGGGCATCGCGCTGCTGGTCGAGAAGAAGACCCTGGCCGGCATGAACGCCTCCTACGCGATGCTGGAGGTGACCCGTGGCGAGGAGGACGACCCCCGCATCGGACGTCTCGACCGCTGACCGGTGCGTCGAGTGCGGTTGGGCCCCGGCACCGGGCCAACTGTGGCCCACCTACGGCGCCCTGGGCGTGCGCTGGATCCAGGAGAACCTGATCCTGGCCGAGGGCGACAGCTTCGGGAAGCCGTTCCTGCTGCGTCAGGACCAGAAGGCCTTCATCTGGCGCTGGTACGAGTACTGCCCCAGCTGCGACATCTGGCGCTACGAGGAGGCGCTTCGCGGCGCGGCCCGCGGGGACGGCAAGACGGCGCTGATCGCCGCCCTGGGCGTGCTGGAGTTCGGCGGCCCGCCGCAGCTGGCCCCGGTCAGCCCCAACGTGGTCATCGCCGCGGCCGCCATGGACCAGGCGAACATCCTGTACTCGGCGGCCGCCACGATGATGGGCGGCCGGGACCAGGACGTCGAGGAGGCGCCGCTGTGCGGGTTCTTCGAGGTCTACGACGAGGAGACCACGCTGCGCGACGGGCGCCCGGGCCGCCTGTTCCGCACCGCGACCGCCGCCGGCACCAACCAGGGCGGCCAGCCCACCCTGTTCCTGGGCGACGAGCTGCACGAGTTCGGCGACACCGGCAGCCCCAAGGCCCGCTTCCACGACGTCCTGACCAAATCGACGTCCAAGCGCACGCTTACCTACCGAATCCCCCTGGAATCCGGGGAAATCCGCGAGGTTCGGCGCGGTCCCGGACGCGTCATCAGCCTGTCCACGGCCGGCGATGACCTCGATCACTCCTACCTGGGCAAGAAGTACAAGCGCGGCCTGCGCGAACGGCACCAGCAGGAGCCCACGAAGTTCCTGTTCGACTGGCGCGAGGCCCGCCCGGGCCTGGACTACACCCGCCCCGAGGACCGCGCCATCGCCTGCCGGGACGCCTCCGGTGCCGCCGACGTGATCTGGTCGGTGGCCAAGCGGGTGAGGGACTGGGACAAGGAGGAGACCCGCCACTCGGACTGGCGCCGGTACTTCGCCAACGAGTGGGTCGACGTCGCCGACGAAAGCTGGCTGTCGGACCACCCGGGCGCCTGGGACGCCTGCCGCGGCACCTGGACCCTGACCGGCACCGAACCCGCCGTCCTGGCCGTGGACATGGCCCTGAAGCACGACTCGGTGGCCGTCACCGAGGCCCGGGCCCTGCCAGACGGACGCTTCGCGGTCACCGCCAAGATCTGGTATCCGAGCGACGGCAACATCAACCACATCGAGGTCTTCGAGTGGATCGCCACCCGCGCCGGCGAACTGGGGACCAGCTTCGAGGGCCTGGTCTATGACCCCAGGTTCTTCCAACTGCCCGCCCTGGAGCTGGAAGAGAAGGGCTACCAGGTCATCGAGATGCCGCAGTCCCCTGAGCGCATGGCCCCGGCCGTCGGCCTGACCTACGACCTGATCCTGTCCGGCGGCATCGTCCACGACGGCGACCCCGACCTCGGCGCCCAGGTCAAAGCCGCGGTCAAGCGGCCCTCGGAGCGCGGATTCACGCTGTCCAAGGGCCGCAGCAAGAAACACATCGACGCCGCCGTGTCGATGAGCATGGGCGTGTGGACGCTGGCCGAGCTCTCCGGCCAGAACGATGCGAGCGCAACGGAGTCGATCTGGTGATCAGAACCAAATGGCGTGCGTTCCTCGGAGCGCTGGCGGCCGCAGCGGGCCATACTTTGCGCATCAGCAGGTCAGCGGCCCGCTACCTGCCCGGCTGGGCCGGAGCCGGCCTGATCACCTGGGGAGCGGCCATGATCTACCTGCCCGTCGGTGTCATCATCGGCGGCGGCTTCCTGCTCGCCGCCGACGCCCTGATCCCCCGTCACCGCGGCGGCGCCTGATGGCCGTCTGGTTCCGGCGGCCGCCGAACGGTGCGCGCGAGCGCCGCTCGTTGACGTTCATCGCCCCGCCGATCGGCGCGCACATCCAGGCCGCCGAGGACTACGCCGCCGGCAGCGTCGAGGGCGCCATGCGGCACGCGGTGGTGTGGAAGTGCGTGCGCCTGGTCTCCGACGTGCTCGGCGGCATGACGCCCATGGTCTACCGCGGCGAGCGCGCGGTGCCCGGCTCGGTGCGCCTGCCCGCGCCCGGGATCCTGACCAAGCCGATGGCCAGCGCCGACATCTGCGACTACGTCTACATGGGCACCACCTCGGCGCTGCTGCGCGGGAACATCTACGGCGAGATCCTCGAGGTCGACTCCACCGGCTTCCCCGCACAGATCGAGCTGCAGCACCCCGACCGCTGCGACGTGAAGGTCGACGACAAGGGCCGGGTGAAGTACAAGTACGGGAACCGCACGATCGAGCCGCACGCGGTCTGGCACCAGATGGCCTACCGGATGCCCGGCGCGCACAAGGGCCTGTCGCCGATCAGCTACGCCATGTCGATGGTCCGTCAGAGTTCGGCTGCCCAGCGGTTCGCCACCGACTGGTTTGATGCCGGGGGCCATCCCACGGGCGTCATCACCAATGCGAACACCAAGAAGCTGGTCGACCAGGGCGACGCCACGACGATCAAGAACCGTTTCCTGGCCGCGACCAGGTCGCGCGAGGTGGTGGTGATGGGCGGCGGCTGGGACTACACGGAGATCAAGATCTCGCCGGAGGAGTCGCAGTTCCTGGCCACCCAGAAGTACACCGGCGCGCAGATCTGCGGGTTCTTCGGCGTGCCCCCCGAGCTGGTCGGCGAGGCCTCCGAGGGCTCGGCCATCACCTACGCCAACATCGAGGGCCGCTCGATCGACTTCGAGAAGTACGGCCTGGCGGGCTGGATCTCGCGCTGGGAGCGCTGGCTGGGAGCGCTGACCCCGCGCGGCCAGTACGTCGCCCTGGACACCACGAAGCTGCTGCGGGCCGACACCCTGACCCGCTACCAGGCCATCCACATGATGGTCGCCGCCCGCATCATCACCCAGGACGAGGCCCGCGCGATGCTCCTGGAACTCCCGCCGCTCACCGCGGAACAGCTGGCGATGATCGACAAGCTGGTCCTGCCCACCCCGCCGCCGGTCGGCTCCCCGAAGATCGGTTCCTAGGAGGTACGCCATGCCCGACACCCGCACTGGCCGCGCCGTGGTGGCCACCCCGATCGAGCTGCTGCGCGAGCGCCGCGACGCCATGCGCGGCCAGCGCCAGCGCCGGGCCCAGCCCGTGCCGGCCACCTTCGAGTTCCGCGCCAACCCGTCCTCGGCCTCGGGCCAGACGTTCAGCTTCAGCGGCTACGCGGCCACGTTCGAGCAGCCCTTCGAGATGTGGGACATGTGGGGGGACCAGTACACCGAGGTCCTGGACTCCCGCGCCTGCACCCGGACTCTGGCGAACCAGGCCGACGTGCAGTTCCTGATCGGGCACGACGTCGCCGGCATCCCCCTGGCGCGCACCCGCTCGGGCACCATGACGCTCTCTGCGGACACCACCGGGCTGCACGTCGACGCCCCCTCGCTGGACGGCCGCTCCCCGCAGGTCCAGTCCCTGGCCTCGGCCATGGAGCGCGGTGACATGGACGAGATGTCGATCGGGTTCATCGCGCTGGGCCAGCAGTGGTCCCCGGACTACATGGAGCGGCGGATCACCGAGGTCTCGCTGCACCGCGGCGACGTCTCCATCGTGTGCTGGGCCGCGAACCCGAACGCTGCCGGCGCGACCCTCACCACCGCGCTGCCCGTCAGCGAGGCCGGCGCCCTGGCCGCGGGAGGCCCGCGCGAGGCGCGCACCCCCACCGCCCCGTACACCGCCAAGCCCGGCGAAGAGGCCGAGTGCCCGCAGTGCCACTCCATGAACGACCCGGCGGCCGCGTACTGCGACCAGTGCGGCACCGCGGTCCAGGCCACCGCCACCGCGGCGGCCGCCGAGGAATCTCTCACCCAGCGCTGCCCCTGCGGCAGTTGGAACGCGGACGACGCGAAGTTCTGCAGCAGCTGCGGAGCGAACATCTCCAGCGACCAGGACGCCGACAACGGCGGCCGCGGCAACGGCGCCAGTGACGCCGGGTACGGCTACGGCTGGCGGGCCGGCCAGCGCCCGGGCGCCGAGCGGCGCGCGCTGCCGGCCGACGGCGACCAGGCCGACTTCTCCGGCAAGCCCGCCCACGACCCGGACTCCCACGGCGACGGCTCGCCGCAGTGCCCGGACCCCAACTGCGGTGCCGCGAACGCGGCGGACGCGGGGTACTGCGACCAGTGCGGCGGCCTGCTCTACGACCAGGGCGGCCTGGTCGCCTCCGTCGGCTCCATGGACGACGTGGTCTCCGACGCCTCGGGGATCGTCGAGGAGGACGACGAACAGGCCCTGGCCGCCGTTCGGGCCCGGGTGCGGGTGCTCGCACTCTCAGCGCGTTCCTGACGTACAGCGCCGTGACCTCGGTGCTAGCCTGATGAACTGATCGACTGTTTGGCCGGATGACTCGGAGCACTCGCGCCGCTCGACCCCGACCCCCGCCGGAACCTGGGGGCACGACTCGGGCCCGCGACCCGCCACCACTCCTACGGCTACGTCACCCATCGACGTAGAGGAGTGGCTGTGCCCACTGCTGTGGCAAACCCCCTTGAGGAGCTCCGCGCCCGGCGCGAGGCCCTGCTGGGCGAGATGCAGACCCTGTCCCGGACCACCGGGCTGACCCCCGAACAGCGCACCGAGTTCGACGGCATGGACGCCCGCATCACCGAGATGGACACGGAGATCGAGCTTCGCGTCCGCCAGGCCGAGCGTGAGGAGCGCGCGGCCGCCGCCCGGGCCGCGTCCGGCAACACCGGCATCGCCGCCGAGAACGAGCGCCGCTCCGGATCCGGCTGGACGGTCGGCGAAGAGCCCACCGTGTACGGCCGCGAGTCCGGGCACAGTTACTTCCTGGACATGGCCCGGGTCTCGGCCAAGCAGGGCCGCGGTGACGGCGGTGTCGAGGCCTCCGAATCGCGTCTGGCCCGGCACACCGTCGAGCTGCGCACCGACATGCAGGGCCGTGCCGAGCGGCGCGCGGCCGCCGCCCAGCGCGCCTTCGAGCAGGCCCACGAGACCGGTACCCCGGCCGAGCGCCGCGCCGGGGCCCGGGCCATGGCGCTGATGCAGCGCGAGGGCGTCTCCCCGTTCGAGAAGCGCGCGCTGACCCGCACCGACGGCGCCGGCGGCTATCTGGTCCCGCCGCTGTGGCTCATCGACGAGCTGGTGCCCTACCTGCGCGCGGGCCGGGACTTCGCGGACCTGTGGCGGGGTATGCCGCTGCCGGCCGGCACCGACTCCATCAACATCCCGCGGATCACCGTGGGCACCGCGACCGGACCGCAGGTCGCCGACGGCGGCACGGTCAACGGCCGCGACATGTCGGACGCGTTCGTCAACGGCCGCGTGATGACCATCGCCGGCCAGGAGGACGTCGGCCTGCAACTGCTGGACCAGTCCCCGGTCGCCTTCGACGAGCTGATCTTCGAGGACCTGGCCGCCGACTACAACAGTCAGCTGTCCGGGCAGTGCTTCGTCGGCTCCGGCGCCGCCGGGCAGCTGCCCGGGATCTGGCCGGCCGGCGTCATCAGCAACGCCAACGGGATCTACATCCCGAACACCAACAACGTCGCGGCCCAGACCTGGACCAACGGCGGCGGCGCCACCCCGACGGTCAACGGCTCCGTGTTCCAGGCCTCGGGACAGATGCTGTCCCTGATCGCCCGCACCCGGCTGCGTCCCCCCACGCACTGGGTCTGGCACCCCTGGCTCTGGTACTACCTGCTCACCCAGGTCGACCAGTCCGGCCGCCCCCTGGTCGTACCGGGCACCCCGAACAACATCGGCTACAACCAGGCCGCCGTCGACGACGACGGCCCCGTAGCCTCGGGCCCCGTCGGCTGGTACCAGGGCCTGCCGGTCATCCTGGACCCCAACGTCCCGGTCAGCTTCCCCGCGTCGGGTGGCACCAACCCGCAGATCACCACCGTCTCCGCCGGGCAGTTCGCGCCCGCCGCCGGCTCCGGGGTGTTCACCCCGATGGTGGTCGGGCTGTGGAACGACCTGTTCCTGTGGGAGGGCGACCTGCGCACCCGCGCCCTGACCGAGGTCCTGAGCGGAAACCTCCAGGTGAGGTTCCAGCTGTACAACTACGTCGCCGCGATCCCCAACCGGTACCAGGCCTACACCGCCGTACAGACCGGCGCCGGCCCCACCACCGTGGCTACCGCGGGCTCGGCCGTCTCGTACTCCACCCTCACCCAGTACTCCGCCACGCCCGCCAACAGCGTGCTCAACATGATGAGTCAGGGGTTCTGACATGGATCTCTCCGGCGGCCGCTACGCGGACTACAACGAGGAATGGCTGCTCGACGGGCAGCCCAACCCGCCCTACCGCCGCAGCATCTCGCGCGGCGACATCAACACCGCCGCCGTCACCGGCGCGGCCACCCAGGTCCCGTACGTGGTCGCCGTGCCCGCGCAGGTCGGCGACGTCATCAACTACGTCACCTTCGGCATCGGCACCCTGGCCGGCACCCCCGGCGCCACGTCGTTCGTCGTGGTCTACTCCGCGATGCCGACCGCCGCAGCGGCCGCCACCGTCCTGGGCGTGTCCGCGGTCACAACGTTCACCGCGAACGCCAACAAGATCCTCCTGTCCGCGCCGGTCGTCGTCGCACCCACCGTCGGCACCCCGCAGAACGCCGTCGCCTCGACCTTGGGCAACGGGCCCGTCGTACTCGGCGTGGCCATCGTCGAGACCTGGACCACCACCGGTTCCCTGTTCGACGCCATGGCCGGCGGCGCGGCCGCGTTCAAGGGCCTGCTGACCGGCCAGCTCCCGCTGGTCACCAAGCTCCCCACGCTCGGCGGGACCCCTCCCGCCGTCGGCACCAGCTCCGGTACCACGATCACCGCCCCGGCCACCGGCCTGGTGCCGTACGTGGTCCTGAGCCGGTCCTGAACCTGTGTCGGGTCCGGTAGGGCACTGCCGGACCCGACACAGCACCACCCCATCCCCCTGTGCCCAGGAGGCCACCCATGTGGAACGACCCGAGCCAGCCCCATGGCCTGGTGTGCCTGCCCTGCGTCATCGAGCGCAAGCAGGCCGAACAGGCCAGCACCCCGCAGGCCGAACTGCCCAAGATGCGCCCCGCGATCACCCTGCTGCAGGGCGCCGTGCCGCACTGCTACGAGCACATCGCCATCCAGCACCAGTCCCCGCTCATGGTGCCCGGGCGGCCGGGATGAAGCCGGCCCAGCCGCTACCGACCGAGGGCCCGCCCTCGGACGTCCTGCGGCGTCTGCAGCGCGAGCTGTGGTTCGCGCGTGACGCCGGCGAGACCCGGCGCGTGCAGGACCTCACCCGGCAGATCGGCCAACTGCGCACGCAGGCCACACCCGAGGCCCCGCAGCGCGAGGACACCGCGGCCGCCGACCCCCGCCGCGAGACCACCCGTAAGACCGCCGCACCCCGCAAGACCGCAGCCCGCAAGCCCAAGCCAAGGAGTTCCCGTGTCCCTCGCCAGTAAGCTCCTCTCCGTCCTGGACGAGTTCCGTACCGTCATCGCCTCCCAGGTCAACTCCGGCCAGCTGGTGACCATCGACGGCCACATCGACGCCGTCGCCGCCCACGTCGAGACCGACGTCGCCGCCGCCGACACCAAGGCCAAGGAGGTCCTGGGCGCGCTCTACGACGCCCTGCACGGCGACGGCGCCCCGGACGCGCCGGCCACGCCCGTCGACGCCACGCCCGCGCCAGTTGCCGACCCGGCCCCGGTCCTCCAGGAGCCGGCCCCTGTTGAGGCCGCGGCCGCGCCGGTCGAGGCCGCTGTGTCCGAGACCCCCGCGAGCTGACCTGTGCCGAACTTCCTGGTCGCCACCACCACGGCAACGCTGGTTGCCTCAACCGCGTACACCGCCCTTGAGCTGCGGCCGCCCGCGGGCGTCGCCGCCAAGATCGTCAAGTGGTGGGTCGACTTCAACTCGGCGACGTCCACGGACAAGCCGGTCCTGGTGCAGGCCGGGAAGTTCAGCGCCGCGGTCACCACGGCGACAGCCGCCAACCCGACGCCGCTGTCGTTCATCGGCTCCGACACCACGGCGTCCACCGCGGCCAGCGTCCTCACCACCGCCGAGGGCGCCGGGACAGCCAGCGGCCAGGTGGAGAGCCACTACGTACTGCCCCAGGGCGGCATGTACGTGGCCTGGGAGACCGACGACACCGCGCTGTGGGTGGCCCCCGGCACCTTCTACCGGATCCGGCTGACTCCTGGATCCGCCCTCACCACCACGACCGCCAACGTCGGCGCGGTCTGGATCGAATAGGAAGGAGGACGGCTGTGCCTTACGACCTGGGCGGCGTGGCCGTCCTCAGCTACACGGCGTACGACACCGGCGGCAACCCGGCCGCGCCCGCGGCCATCAGCCTGACGGTCACCCAGCCGGACGGCACCACCGCCTCCCCGGTGCCGCAGCTGGTCAGTGTCGGGGTCTACCAGGCGTTCTTCCAGACCGTCCAGCCCGGGCGGCACACCTTCCGCTGGCTGGCCACCGGCACCCCGGGCCCAGGGGTCGGTGTCGGCGCCACAGCCGACCAGTTCGACGCGCTGCCCGCCCTGGCCGGCACCGTCCTGTCGCAGGCCGACTGCCTGCAGGCCCTGAAGCTGATCGGCAGCACCGACACCAACCTGCTGTCGGAAGTGGCCGCCTACAACGCGGCGGTCACCTTCGTGCTCGAAAAGCAGTGCGGGCCGATCGTCGTGCAGCAGGTCACCGAGCGCTACCTGGAGTCCGGGGAGAGCGAGGTCATCATGCTGCGGCGGATACCGGTGTTCCAGCCGGCCGCCCAGCCGTACCCGATCCTGTCGATCACCCCGGTCCTGACCTATGGCCTGACCTGGGACCTGTCGCTGCTGACCGTCAACAAGGCCGACGGCACCCTGCGGCATGTGGCCGGGCTGCCGTTCTGGAACGGCCCGTACGACATCGCGTACTGGTGCGGGCGCCCGGTCGTGCCGCCCAACATCCTCCTAGCTGCGCGGATCATCCTGCGGCACCTGTGGGCCCTGGAGCGCGGCGGCGCCGGCGCCAACTCCCAGGGCTACGCCTCGGACGACGTGACCATGCTCTACGGCTACGCGATCCCCAACCGCGCCCTGGAAATCCTCGACGGCCCCGGCACCCGCGACCCCGGAGGCATCGCATGATCGCCTGGCTCAACCACTGGCTGGTCACCGACTGGTGGATCCCGTCCTGGCCGAACATCTTCGCGCCCAGCGCCCCGACCCTGCTCGGCGTGCTGTGGGGCCACCTGCGCCTCAAGGCCCACGTCACCGCCCACAGCACGACCCACTGCCCGGGCTGCCACTGCGCAGGTGAGCCGACGTGACCATCACCACCAGCAGCATGGCCGCGGCCATCGACTACCTGGTCACCGCCTGCAGCAACGCTTTCGGCACCACCGCGCACGTCTTCGACGGCCCGCCGATCGGCGACACCGCGCTGGTGCTGGACGACCGGATCTGGATCGGCTACTCGCCGATCAGCGCCGGCCTGGCGGCCGCCAACGGCACCCAGGACTTCGCCGCCCTGGGCGCCCGCTCCCGCAACGAGACCTACAGCGTCCTGTGTGCGGTCGAGCACTGGTCCGGCGCCACCGACATGCGGCCCCTGCGGGACGGCGCGTTCGTGCTGCTGCGCCAGGTCGAGACGCTGCTGCGCGGCACCGGCGGCACCCCGGGCGACTGCACGCTGGGCGGCGCGGTGCTGTTCGCGCAGCTGGCGGGGGGCCTGGAGCTCCACCAGGCGCAGACCCCGGACGGCGCCTCCGTCCTGATCCAGTTCTACGTCCAGTGCCGCGCCCGGCTCACCGTCAGCTAGGAGACCCAGATGGCCCAGTTCCGCAACGACTTCGGCGAGGAGCGCGTAGTGCCCACCCTGGGCTACGTCGCCATCGCGGCCGGCGACACCGTCACGGTGCCCGACGACGAATGGCACCACTGGGAGGCCGGCGGCTGGACGGCGCTGGACCCCGACCCGCGCCCGGCGCCCGAGCCGGAAGCCGTGCCCGGGGCCTCGCCCGGCGCGGTACAGCCCACGCCGCCCGCGCCCGCGCCGCAGCCTGCAGCGGTCGCACCGCCCGTACCCGCCGCGGCCAGCACCACGGCGCCTGCCGACCCTGAGGACGTGCGATGACCATCACCACCGTCGGCGCCGGCATCGGCTCCTCCCTGGCCCTGGTCCCCGAGACCGGGTTCGCTACGGTCCTCGCGTCCCCGGCCTGGACCTGGTACGAGCCCAACACCGTGGTCCCCAAGAAGGTCAAGACCACCAAGCAGAGCTCGGGCATGGCGGCCGGGCGCATGGTCGACGTCTCCAACCGGCGCGTGGTCGTCGAGCGCGCGGCAACCGTCGACTTCCCCCTGGACTGGTGCCAGAACTCGCACATGACCACGCTGCTGAACCAGATCAGCAGCACCTACGCGGCCGGCGCCGCGGGCCTGCAGACCGCCGGCACCGGCATCTGGTCCGCCGGCGCCCGGCTGACCCCCGGCGCACCCGTCTACGCCTACACCCACACGTTCCGCAACTCCATCGCCGGACGCTCGGCCGCGATGCAGATCGGGATCCCCACCGTCGACGGCGTCCTGCGCCAGTACGACGCGCTGGGCGCCAAGCCGACCAAGTTCGCGTTCTCCGTCAAGGCCGGCGAGCTGCTGACGTGCGCGACGTCCTGGGATGCCCGCTACCTGGCGGACCCGCTGATCGACACCTCCTACCCGACGTACCCGGGTTCGGCCCTGACGCAGACCCCCTACACCCAGGCCACCCCGAGCTACGCGGCCGCGATCCCGTGGGACTTCGCCAACGCGCAGGTCCAGATCGGAACCAGCGCGGCCACCGCATCGGCCGCGGCCGCCGTGGACGGCGTCACGTCCCTGGACTGGTCCGCGGACCGGAAGATGAAGACCAACCGCCAGTACTTCGGCAACGCGGGACTGAAGGACGAGCAGGTCACCAACGCCGAGGTCGCGATCAGCGGCACGCTCATGTCGGACTTCCTGAACAAGACGTACTTCGCCGACGCGTTCTACTCCGACACGCCGCTGACGGTCATCCTCACGTTCACCGCCACCGGGGTCCTGTCCGCGACCGGCGTCGCGCTGCAGGTCGTGCTGAACAACGTCTTCCTCAACGGCGACTCGCCTGCCGCCGCATCGAAGGAGGTCGTCAACACCTCTTTCCCGTTCGTCGCTTTGTGGGACCTGGCCAACGAGCCGCTGACGATGATCCTGCAGACCACGGACGCGACCGTCTGATGGCCGTGCGCATCGAGGGAGCCGCTCACATCGCCGCGCTGGCCCAGCAGTTGAAGGGCGCGGACAAGGTCGTGCGCCAGGAGCTCGGCAAGGGACTGCGCGCCGGCGCGAAACCGGTCGTCGCCCAGATCCGGGCCGCGGTCAAGCAGGACGGCGGCGGCACCCGCGGCGCCGGCGCCAGGGCCCGCGCCGCGCACCGGCTCTCGCGCTCCCGGAGCAAGCGGGCCACGGCCGCCGCCTCGGCGGAGAAGCGCTCCGGGCTGCGGGCCACGATCGCGGCCGCCACCGGCAGCAGCGTGAGCGTGGGCCCGGACCGGGCCAACCTGACCTTCCGCATGCGGTCCTCCCAACTGCCCCCGTCGCAGGTGACGCTGGGCAAGCGCTGGAACATGGCCCGCGGCTGGCGGCACCCCGTGTTCGGCCACGGCACCTGGGTCCAGCAGAACGGACACCCCTACTTCGACGTGACGATCAAGGCCAACGAAGGGCTGCTCGCCGCCAGTACCGAGGCGGCCCTGCGGACCGCGATCGAGACCATCCAGGCCGGACACCTCCCGTAACCGAAAGGACCCCACCGCGATGCTCCAGTTCCAGCTCGACGGCACCACGCACGAGTACGACGACAAGCGCCTGATGTTCAACGAGGCGATGGAGATCCAGAAGGCGTGCGGGCTCAACGCCAAGGACTTCAACAACGAGTTGGTCGCCGGGGACAGCCTCGCCTACGCCGCGGTGTTCTGGCTCGCGACGCTGCGCTCGATCGTGGCCGCGCAGGGCTGCACGCTCAAGGACGCCGTCGCCCAGCTGCCCTTCGAGACCTGGAACCCCGACCTGGGCGAGGCCCTGGCCACGATGAAGCGGGTGGAGCCCGCGGACCCTACCGAACCGGCCCCGGCCCCGGCGGCGGGTCCGGATGGCTCGACGGCGCCCACGTCCCCCGCCACGTCCGAGCCGCAGCCGCAGGCGAGTCCCACGCCGACACCCGGGACCGCTACCTCGGACTCTTCTCCCACCTCCTCGGCATCCGCCCCTGGGAGTGGGACCACCTGACGCTGGCCGAGGCCGAGGCCCTGATCCGCTGGGTCGACAACCACAACACCCCCAAGAGCTGAAAGGAGGCCTCCCCGCATGGGCACAACAGACCTGATCTTCCGCGTCCTAGCCCTGGAGGAGGCCACCAAGACGTTCGAGAAGGTCTCGCTCGGCGCGGCGAGGATGGCCGGCAGCGTCGAGGAGAGCAACGCCCGGATGGGCCTGTCCGCGGAGGAACGCGCGGCCAAGGAGAAGGCGGCCGCCGAGTCCGGGATGAAACCGATGATGGGCGTCTCCGCGCCCATGCTCGGGGTCGCGGCCGCCGCGGTGGTCATCGGCGCGAAGACCGTGGAGATGGCCAGCAAGTTCGAGGCGTCCGCGGCCACGCTGCAGACCGGCGCGGGCGAGATGTCCAAGAACATGGGCATGGTCAAGAACGGCATGCTCGACCTGGCCGTCCAGACCGGGACCAGCACCGAGCACCTCGTCTCGGGCATGTTCATGATCGAGTCGGCGGGGTTCCACGGCGCGGACGGCCTGAAGGTCCTGACCGCGGCCGCCAAGGGCGCCAAGGTCGGCCACGCGGAACTGGGCACCGAGGCCAACGCCCTGACCGACATCCTGAACGACTACCACATGCCCGCCAGCAGGGCCGCCCAGGCCACGAACATGCTCACCGCCACGGTGGCTTCGGGCAAGACCAACATGGAGGAACTCGGCGCCTCCATGTCCGCCGTGGTCCCCCTGGCGTCCTCGGCGCACGTCGGGTTCGACCAGGTCGCCGGCGCGATGGCCACCATGACCGGCCACGGCATGTCGGCCCAGCAGGCCTCGCAGAACCTCGCGAACACCATCCGCTCCCTGCAGGCGCCCAACGCGGTGGCGGTCAAGGAGATGCAGAACCTGGGCCTGTCCGCGACCGACGTCTCGATGAACCTGGGCAAGAAGGGCCTGACCGGGACCCTGGACGAACTGACCGGCGCCATCACCTCCCACATGGGCCCGGCCGGCACCGTGCTCATGTCCGCGTTCAACGCCTCCAAGGAGGCCTCGAAGAACGCCCAGACCGAGATCGCCACCATGCCCCCCTCGCTGCAGAAGGTCGCCGAGGCCTACCTGCACGGCAGCATGACCAGCAAGGCGTGGAAGACGGACCTGCAGGGCCTGGACCCGATCCAGAAGCACCTGATGCAGCAGTTCGCCCTGACCGCCAAGGGCACCCACTCCTTCAACAGCATGCTCACCGGCGGCGGCCCCGCCGCCCAGACCTACAACGCCGCGCTGGAGAAGATGACCGGCGGCGCCACCGGATTGAACACCTCGCTGATGCTCACCGGCGAGAACTCCGCCACGTTCGCCGCCAACGTCAAGCACATCGGCGAAGCCGGCCGGACCACCGGCGACCAGATCACCGGCTGGTCGACCGTCACCGACACCCTCAGTTTCAAGATGGACCAGGCCAAGCAGGTCGTCGAGACCACCGGCATCAAGATCGGCACCGCGCTGCTGCCCGCGGTCAAGGACCTGGTCGGCGGCTTCACCCTGGTCGCAGCCGGCGCCGGGACCGTCGTGGGCTGGCTGACCCACCACAAGACCGTCGCCGAGGCGCTGGGCATCGGGATCGCCGCCGTCCTGCTGCCCTCGCTATGGGGGGTGGTGACCGCCATGGGCGCGGCCGCCGTCGAGACAGCCATCGCCGCCGCCCCCTTCGTCGCCGTGATCGCCGTCGTGGCCGCCCTGGCCTGGGGCTTCATGGAGCTGGTCCACCACTGGGGCACGGTCGAACACGCGTTCGTCCAGGGCTTCGACTTCGTCAAGGACCACTGGAAGATCTTCGTCGCCGCGCTGCTGCCCGGCGTCGGAATGATCATCGTCGGTGTCACCGAGCTGGTCACCCACTGGAAGCAGGTCCAGCACTTCCTCGGCGACATCTGGCACGACACGGAAGCAGTCTTCGAGGCCGTCTTCGTGGACCCCGCGCTGGCCGCGGTGCACTTCCTGGACCGCGGCTTCACCTCCGGCGTTGGCTTCTTCAATCGGATCTTCACCAAGGACATCCCGGCCTGGTTCCACGACGGCGAGCACGCCCTGGAGGCCGTGTTCGTCACCCCCGCGGTCAACGCGCTGCACCTGCTGGACCGCGGCTTCACCGCCGGCGTCTCCTTCTTCGAGCGGATCTTCACCCGGGACATCCCCGGCTGGCTCGCCACCGGCGCCCACCTGTTCACGGCGATCTTCATCACGCCTGTGGTCAACGCCGTGCACTGGCTGGAGACAGGGTTCCAGAACAGCTTCGGCGCGATCAAGGGCTTCGTGTCGGCCGCGTTCCAGGACGTGATCGGCATCGTCCGCGGCCCGGTCGACGGCGTGATTGGCCTGGTCGACCAGGCCATCGGCTACCTCGACGGCCTGCACGTGTCCATCCCCTCCTGGGTCCCGCTCATCGGCGGCGACTCCTTCGGGGTGTCCATCCCGCAGATTCCGATGCTCGCCGGCGGCGGCCTGGTGATGCCCAAGGCCGGCGGCACCACGGTCACCGTCGCCGAGGCCGGCGCACCCGAGATCGTCACCCCGATCCCCGCCATGCAGGCCGCCATGACCGCCGCCCTCACCACCGCCGGCGGGAGCCACGCCAGCGCAGGGGCGCCGGGGTCCAGCCCGGGCAACCCGCTGTATGCGGTCCTGGACCTGCGCCTGAACGGCGAGCACATCGACCGGATCCTGGTGAAGTTCCTCAAAAGCGGGGGCACCCTGCAGTCCGTCAAGATGGCGGTGGCCTGACATGCCGTACGCCGTCCGTACCCGGGTCCGCCCGCTGCCGCGCCGCCCGAGGCCGCGCGCCCCGCGCCGCTTCGCCTCCGTGGTCCCGGCAGGCACCGGGCAGACCCTCGCCCAGCAGCTGAACGGCTGGGCGGGCACCGCGCAGATCTACATCTCCTTCGACGGCCCGGCCACCATCAACCCGGCCTGGCTGGACGTGACCGGGTTCGTCGACCAGACCGTGGGCATCACCATCAACCCCGGCCGCGCCGACGGCCTGTCCGACGCCAACGCCACCACCTGCAGCCTGACCGTCGACAACACCGACGGCCGCTGGACCCCGGGCAACCCGTCGGGGGTGTGGAACGGGCTGATCCGCAAGGGCTGCTGGCTGCGCGTGGACCTGCTGCCGCTGTCCGGCACCGTGTCCCGGCGCTTCACCGGCTACCTCAACAACCTGCCCACCGTGATCGAGGGGCAGACCGGCAACGTCGCCCTGGGCGCCACCGACAGATTCGGTCCCCTGTCCCAGGCCCCGAAACTCCCCAGCATGATCGTCGCGGAGTGGCTGTCGGACCCGGTCGGCGCGCCGCTGATCACCGGCTACTGGCCGCTGCACGAGCCCGCCGGCGCGACCTACGCCTCCGACATCAGCGGCCAGGCCCCCGCCGGCCGCCAGGCCCTGACGGTGCGCAACTTCAGCGTCAGCCCCGGCAGCGGCATCACCTGGTCCAAGACCCCCGCCCCGGGCTTCGACCAGCAGTCCACCATCGCGTTCACCCCCTCCGGCACAGTGCTGCCGCAGAACGGCGGCGGCAACACCAACGCCCTGTCCAAAGGCAGCTACCTGCAGGGCACCATCCCCCTGGCCGCCATCGCGCACATCACCTGCTGGATCAACACCACCACCGGCAACCAGCCCATCTGGTCCTGGTCCGACCCCACCAGCAACTACGCCTTCGGCATCGACCTGTCCGCCGCCGGCTTCCTGGAGATCTGGCAGGCCCCCCTGTCCGGCAGCAACGGCGGCACCTACGCCCTGAACGCCTTCCAGGGGCCACTGTCCAGGACACCGCTGAACGACGGCGTGTGGCACCAGATCTCCGTGCGGATCCAGACCCCCGCCGCCACCGGGGGCACCTCGTCCTACTACGCCACCATCGTCGACGGCTACCAGACCTTCACCTACTTCGGCAGCAACAACCCCGTCACCGACTTCAGCCCGCCCCCGGCCCAGTCCCGGTTCCTGATCGGCGCCGCCGAGGGCTGGAACGCCGACGTATCCACCAACGCCCTCGCCTTCTACACCGGTTCGATCTCCGACCTGGTGGTGCACCAGTTCGCCGACCACTCCATCAACGTCGACTGGTACAACCCCTGGATCGCCTCCGCCACCGGCCACAGCGGCGACCTGACCGGACTGCGCCTGGCACGCCTGGCCTCCTACGCCGGCCTGGCCACCCCCATGAGCACCTTCCTCCTGCCCGGCAACGGCCTGCCCGCCCAACAGCCCACCACCGGCACCAGCGGCGCCGTCACCGTCGGCACCACCGCGCACCAGTGCGGACCCCAGGCCATCGCCGGCCAGAACCCCCTGGAAACCCTGCGCGTGCCGGCCCGCACCGAGTTCATGCCGCTGTTCGCCGACGCCTACGGCCGCATCACCCTGCAACCCTCCACGCTGCGGCAGAACCCCGTCGCCGCAGTGACCATCGCCGCCGTCGACCTGGACAAGGCCACCGCCTGGGCCGACGACTTCCAGTACGTCAACAACCAAATGGCCATCACCCCAGCCGGACAGGGCCAGGTCACCGTCACCGCCGGCGGCGCCGCCAGCCAGGCCCTGTTCGGCGTCTACGAGGGGACCCTGGCCACCGCCAGCCTCAACGCCGCCGAAGCCGCCTCCCTCGGCGCCGCAGCCATCGGCGGCGGCGCCAACCCGCCCACCCGCCCCGCACCCCTGGCAGTCGAGGCCGGCACCCTGGCGCTGCAGCCCGGCTACGGCGCGGCCTGGTACGACGCGGTGCTCGCGCTGACCGTCTCCGGCCTGATCGCCGTCACCGGCTGGACCCAGCAGTCCCCCTACGGCGCCGGCGGATCCAGCAGCCACATCGTCGAGGGCTGGACCGAGACCATCCAGGCCGGCACCCACCTGTTCGCCTGGTCCACCTCGGCGCCCCAGGGCCCCACCTACCAGCTCGACTCACCCACGCTCGGGCTGCTCGATACGCCCGGCATCACCCTGGCCTACTGAGGAGGACCGGTGACCGCCAGACCCCTGCCCACCATGCCATCGTTCCTCGCCAACTCCGAGCTGACGTCCACCCAGCTCACGCAGCTGGTGACGGCGATCAACTTCTGGGCCAACCCGCCCTCGTTCCGGGCCGAGCAGCACACCGCCCAGTCCATCGTCAGCGGCACCACCACGGTGATCACCTGCGAGACCGTGATCCACGACTCCGACGGCGGCCTGTCGGCCGTCACCCCGTTCAGCTATGTGGTGCCGTACGCCGGGATCTGGGACTTCTACGGCGCCGTGCAGTTCGCCGCCAACGCCACCGGGTGGCGGGCCCCATCGATACAGCAGAACGCGGCGACGATCAACGCCGCGCTGATGCTGTACGCCGCGCCTCCCGCCACCGGCAACAGCGGTCAGCCCACCTTCGCCATCGGCGTCCCCTGCAACGTCGGCGACGTTATCGGCATGGCGTTCGACCAGCTCAGCGGCAGCACCCTGTCCACCATCGCCAGCGGCTCCTTCTTCGCCGGCAGCCTGCGCTCCCTCGCCACCCCCTGACCCAGCCATCGACAAGGATGAACACCATGACCGTGCAAGGCATCGACGTCTCCGACTTCCAGGGCGCCACCCCGAACACCAACGGGCTGTCGTTCCTGTTCACCAAGGCCACCGAGGGCACCACCTACGTCAACCCCGAGCAGACCGCCCAGGCCGAACACGGCCGCGGCAACGGCCTGGTCGTCGGGTTCTACCACTTCCTTTGGCCGGGCAACATCGCCGCCCAGGCCGCATACTTCGTTGCCAAGGCCGCCTCGATGGCCGGCGACGTCCTGGGCTGCGACTGGGAGACCACCGAGGCCGGCACCCGCGCGACCTCGGCCGAGAAGGATGAGTTCCTCGCCGAGGTCAAGCGCCTGCGCCCGGGCCACAAGGTGGTGCTGTACTGCAACCGCGACTTCTGGATCAACCACGACACCAGCTCCGACTGCGGCGACGGCCTGTGGATCGCCGACCCCAACGCCGCCCCCGGCAACCCCGACGTGAAGCACCCGTGGTTGTTCCACCAGTACTCGGAGAACGGCGGGATCGACCACGACGTGGCCAACTTCCCGACCACCGCCGCCCTGCGGGCCTGGGCCGACCCCACCACCCCCGCCCCGACCCCGGCCAAGCCCGTCGTGCACCTGGCCCACGTCATCGCCGCAGCCCACGCCGACCCCGGCGCCGCGCAGGGCCACACCACCTACAAGGCCGAGGTCCTGGTCGTCGAGAACGCCCTGGTCGCCGAGGGCCTCCTCGACAAGCGCTGGGCGGACGGTTCCTTCGGCACCGCCACGGTCACCGCCTACGCCGCGCTGCAGCGCCGCGACGGCTACACCGGCACCGCCGCCAACGGCATCCCCGGCCAGGCCTCCCTGACCAAGCTCGGCACGGCGCACAACTTCACCGTCGCCTGACCCCACCAGCCAGCCCCGAGGGAGAGATATGACCAGCGCCGTCACGCTGTACGGGAGCATTGCCGCGGCGGTGCTGGCCACCCTCGCCATCGCGAGTTGGCTGGTGAAAGCCGACCGGCGCTTGCATCGGATGACTGACGTCATCGAACGCGTCGCCCGGCTCCTGGACCCCGAAGACAACAGCCCCGGACTCGCTGAGCGGCTCCGCAGCATCGAGAACCGCACCGCGCGCATCGAAGCCGAGCACCACACCAACGGCGGCTCCACCACCCGCGACGCCATCAACCGCCTCGAAGTCGGCCTCCGCCACCTCAACGACCGCTTCCCAGGCAGCGGCACACCCTGACCCATGGATCGCCAGCTCACTACTGCGCTGACGCGCGGCTGTCGTCCAGAGTGGAGGCCACGCACCGGAAACCCGTGTCGTCGTCGCTCATGGTCGCGGCCGCATCGTTGACCCTTGCTGGCGCGCACCGGTCGAACGGTGACGTCCACGCGCCGCCTCGCAGCTCGTAGCGGCCTATCTCCGACGCCGAGGACAGCCACTCCCACGCGTTGCCGCACATGTCGAACACCCCGTAGGGGCTCACTCCGGAGCGGTAACGGCCCACTGGCGTTGTCGCCTTGATCCCGGACTCGCGCACATTGCACTTCGCGGGCGAAGTCCCATTGCCCCAGGGATAGACGCTCCCCGACTGGCCCCTGGCCGCCTTCTCCCACTGCCTTGCTGTCGGTAGTGCCTTGCCGCACCACTGGGCGTACGCGGCCGCAGCGTGCCAGTCCACGTACACCACCGGATGGTCAGCCAGGGCCTCCGGACATCGTCCGCCCTCCCAGTGGTACGGCGGCTTCGCGCCGGCCGCGGCCACGAAGACCGCGTAGTCCCGGTTGGTGACGGGGAAGGTGTCGATCCAGAAGTCCGCCACATGCAGGGAGCGGCCATCGTCGCCAGCGAGGAACCGCCCTGCGGGCACATGCAGCATGAGGCGCCCGTCTCTGGGGTGGCGTCGCTGCTCGTCCAGGGAGGTGGGTTGGGCCTCGTCTGCCGACATGCCTGCGAGGCCGCGGTCAACCAGGGCGTTGAAGCGGGCTTGGACGTCGGGTAACGCGATCTGGAGCATGGTGTCGAGGACGCGCTGGTTGCCCATGCGGATGCGCGTCTCTTCGCCGCCTCGCTCCCAACGCCCCACCATGTTGGTGGAGACCTGGAGTGACTTGGCGAAGTCTGTAACGGTCATCCGCAGGGCGACGCGCAGCGCTCTGGTTTCGCGTCCGGTCCACTCGGTGACCAGAGTCCCCGTCATCTCGGTCTCCTCAGAGCAGCCGCTCGCCGGGGATAGCCGCGTAGACGGCACTGAGCGCCGTCAGGGTGGGGTGCTGGTCGTCGAACTCGATCGTTCCAATGCGACTGATGGGCCGCACTCCGACGCTCGTGTTCGTCGCGAACGCGGCAGCCATGTCGCCCAGTTCCGTGCGGGAGACCGGTGCCACTGTGTGGTCGCTGTTCTCCTGGAGGAGCCGCATGGTGACGCCGTCTAGTACGTCGGCCTTGGGCCACACGACCTCGCCGGCACCGTTGACGAATCCGATGTTCCAGGTTGCGCCTTCGCTAATCAGCCCATCGGCCCCGGCGAACAGGACGTCCCCGAAGCCGGCGCGCTGGGCCTTGCGGCGGTAGTAGATGGTGCCCATCAGCCCGATGTGCTTCACCGAGGGCACCTCGCGTTGGTACTCGGCCAAGGCCACGGTCAGCGGCGGCATCACCCCTCCGGCCGGCCTGGTTGTGACGAGAACCTGCGGGTGCGCATCGAGTCCGGGGTGGCCCATTTCAAGGTCAGGGTCATAGACGGTGACGCGAATGGTGAAGGAACCAGTGGGGCCGCGACCATCATCGGTGGCGGCGTCTCTGATCAGCGCCAGGGTCTGTTCGCGATCCAGAGGGCTGTTGAAGACCTCGGCGCAGTTGTCGACCAATCGGTCCAGGTGGAGGGACAGGCCTCGTACATGCCCGTCATCGACGCGCATCGAGGTGAAGTGGCCGTAGTTGACCAGTCCGAGAGGGATGAGGTCGGACTCGGTTGCCGGGCGGCCGTTCAGTTGGGGTGGCATGAATCTGAGTGTCCCAGTTCTTGAGTTCTGCGCCAGGGCACACATGGGCTAAGTGGTGGGAAAGTTGGCCCGGAGTGGGGATTTGGTTGGTGGCGGCCCGTGTTGCGTCACGCCACGATTGAACAACTCGCCACACACAGTGGTGGCTTTGCAACTCAGCGACGCGATGAGGCCCCATGTCCCAGACGCAGCAGGCGGTGACCTACACCGACGCCCAACTCCATGCCCGTGCCTGCGTTCGGTGCGGCACCGAGGACGGGCCGCTGGAGCGCAACGGCTACGTCGAGACGGAGACCCGGCCGGGCGTTCGTCTCCCGTGGGCCGTCGTTGCATGTCCGGACCACCTAGGAGCCGAGCGGTGAACCGATATATCCCTCCGGCTGAGCGGTTCGTCCCGTCCGGGTACGTGACGCCATCGTGCTCAACTGGGCTGGTCTACCCCGACTTCGAGTACGGACACCCTGCCTGCAATGCCCCGGGCTATCAGCATCCGGTCCTGGGCTGGATGGCAGTGCCGTGCGTGTGTCCATGCCATGACGAGAGTGACACGGCATGAGCGAGCAGGCCGAGCCGCCCGCTGCCCCGGGCTACTGCAGCTACTGCGACAGATGGACGGCGAGGGGCGTTGTTGTCGCCGAGATTCACAGCGAGTCGGGCCCGGGTCACGTGGTGGTGCGACATCCGGAGTGTGTTGGACTGCGCAAGCGGGTGACGGCCGATCAGCCGCGGACCTGGTCCGGCTGACCAACGGGGTGCAGCGGGGGACTGCTCATCCAAGGCCAGGGCCGCGCGGAATGTCGTCGAAGAGCACGGAGGGCGCTACACCGAGGCCGTTGGCGATCAGTAGCAGCGTGTCGAGGGTGAGCGCGTTCGAAGCGTTCTCGGCCCGGAAGACTGCGTCCTTGCCGAGCCCGACGCCGACGGAGAGCGCGTCCTGAGCGATATCGCGTTCAACGCGCAGCTGGCGGATTCGGTCGCCAACCGCGCGGCGCTGGGCTAGGGCCCAGTCGGGCAGATCGGCTGACACACCGCTAACCGTGACTAACTCATGATCATCTGTCACCCTGAAAGATCAGGGTTATGTGATCAACTATGATCTCCGGCCGCCCGCCGGCCCCCCATGGCCGACGGGCGGCCGGTCTCGTTCCTGGGGGCGGGAGGGTCGTGGCGGGCAGGATGACCAGCAGGTTTCCAAGATCAATCTGGTGCCGATCTGGAGTGGATCACTGGATGTGCAGTAGTGGATCATGTGACACTATCCGCACTATCCGGACCCCGATCCAGCTCAAGTGGCGGGTGTAGAAGATCGCCCCAGGTCGGCGAACCGGTGTTGCGCCTCTCCTAAAGCCGGTGTCGCAGGTTCGAATCCTGCCTAGGGCACACATCCTGTGACGTAAAGGCACAGGTCAATGCCATGATCGCGTGTATCCCGCGATTTGGCGACCGTGAGACGCGCCTGAGGTGGACTGAATAAGTCCAGGTCAAGGGGGTGGAGGAAGCTAGAACCCTGTCGCAGGTGTGTGCCCTACCCGGCACCCAGAACTTCCGGCACCTGATCGTAGGGCAACTGGCGCCTCCGTCCGCACTCCGCGCAAGATGACGCCTTTCGGTCGAACGCTCAGCCCCACCGCGAACGGGCGCAGCCCCGGGTCCGCCGCGAAGGCCTCGGCCAGGCGCGGGGCGCAGTGGTAGGTGGCGAACACCACCCGCAGCACCCCGCCGGCCGACTCGGCAGCCGGGAATGCGGTGATCCGCTCCACCGCGGTGGTCACCTCCAGGCCCCGCTCACGCACCTGAACCGCGTCGGGGTCGTTGTCCGCGCTGTGCTCGTCGGTGCCGTCGGAGCACACCGCCAGCACGCTCAGCGCGACCCTGGCGTCCTTGCGCCAGGCCCGGACCGTCTGCGCCAGCAGCCCCAGCGAGGGCACTAGCACCAGCACCGGCCCACTCGGGCCCGCCAAAGCGACCGCGGCACATACCCCGACTATGGTCTTGCCGGTACCGCAGGCCATCACCACCTGGCCCCGGCCCGCCGGTCAGCGCCGCCGTGGCCACGTCGACCGCCTGCCGCTGATGCCCCCGCAGCTCCCGCACCCCGCTGCCTCCGTCTCTTGCTTGGAATCCGAATCTGATCCTTTGAACGCGCTGGCTGTGACCCGGTCGTGCGCAGGTGGGTCCTCCGGCCCGGCTCGTACGGCGAGCCTTGAGTGCTGTCAGCCGATGGCGATGATGGGGTGTTGGGCGGGGTTGATCCATTGCATGATCTGGGTGATGACGGTGGCGGGGAGGGCGACGCAGCCTGCGGTGGGGCCGGCCTGGGGGCCGAGGTCGTGGAGGAAGATGCCGGCGCCGCGGCCGGGGACGGCGGGGTTCATGTTGTAGTTGATGACCAGGGCGTTGTGGTACTGGGTGGGGTAGTTGATGAGGTGTTCGCTGCCGAGGTCGCCGGTTTCGGTCAGGGGGAAGCCGCCTTGGGCGGCGGTGCGCATCTGGTTGTAGTAGGGGGACTGGGGGTCCTCGACCCACCAGTCGGCGCTGGTGACCTGGTGGTAGGGCATTTTGGTGCCGGGGTTGGCGCCGACGCCGAAGCCCTGGGTGATGGTGTAGGTGCCGGTGGGGGTGGTGTCGGTGCCCTGGTGGCGGGTGGTGCCGTCGGTGATGCCGTTGGCGCCGACGCGGGCCTGGGTGGTGGTGTACCGCGGGATCCAGCTGTGGCCCTGGTGCTGCCAGGCGGTGACGGTGGCGTAGCTGCCGGTGGCTTTGACGGTGATCACTTGGAGGGCGTTGCCGAGGGTGACGGGGACGGGGAAGGACATGCCGCCGTTGCCGGCGACGGCGCCGGGGGGCAGGAGCAGGCTCTGGCCCGGGTGGATGACGTAGGGCGCGGTGAGGTGGTTGAGCCGGGCGATCGCGGGCCACCCGCCGGGAGTGTGTTCCAGGGCGGCGATCCCTGACAGGGTGCCACCCGCCTTGATCGTGTGGGTCGTGCTGTGGGTGGCGGCCTGGGCGGAGCCGGCGGACAGCAGGGTCGCGGCCGCGAACGCACCCAAGGTCACGGCCGTGGTCGAGGCGGCCGCAGACCGGCGCAACAACGGGATACGGGGACGGGCATGACGGCCCGGCGTGCTGCTCATGGTCGGGGTTCCTTGGCGAAGTGTGCGGTGGTGCGGCCAGGTCGGGGCTTGGCCGCACCACCGTGTGGGGACTGGGCTGGAGGTTACTGGATCTGCTGGTTGAGGGCGGTGAACTGGTTGGGGTCAGCGCGTAGTTGAAGGCTTGGAGGTGGCTGAACTTTGCCTGAGCCGCCTTTTCGTTGAGAGGGCGGCTCAGGCCGGTTTTCGGTGTGGGCCGTTACTGGCCGGTCCAGTCGCCGATGACGGGGACGTTGCCGGTCGCGCCGTAGACGACGAAGTGGTCGGTGGTGTTGGTTGTGGTGGTGTTGTTGATGTAGAAGGTGTCGTTGCCGGGGCGGTAGAGGCCGATGGTGTCGGTGCCGTCGCCGTTCCAGTCGCCGATGAGGGGGGTGTCGCCGGGGTTGCCGTACTTGACGGAGTGGTCCACGGTTGCGGTGTCGTTGGAGCTGGCGAAGTAGAAGACCTGGTTGCTGGGGCGGTAGGCGCCGATGGTGTCGGTGCCGTCGCCGTTCCAGTCGCCGACGATGGGGGTGTCGCCGGAGTTGCCGAACTGGACGGAGTGGTCGGTGGTTGCGGTGTCGTTGGAGCTGGCGAAGTAGAAGGTTTCGTTGCCGGGGCGGTAGAGGCCGATGGTGTCGGTGCCGTCGCCGTTCCAGTCGCCGACGATGGGGATGTCGCCGGAGTTGCCGTACTTGACGGTGTGGTCGGCGGTGCCGGAGGTGAGGGAGTCGGAGAGGTAGAAGGTCTGGTTGCCAGGGCGGTAGACGCCGGGGGTCACGATGCCGTCACCGTTCCAGTCGCCGGCCAGGGGGATGTCACCGGGGTTGCCGAAGTGGACGTCGGTGTTGTCGGTGGCCGTGGTGTTGGTGTTGTCCAGTGAGAAGACGGCGGTGGTCGGGTTGAAGACGCCGATGGCGCTGGTGGGGTGCTGCGGGTAGGTGCCTTCGAGGGTCTGCAGGGTGGTGGCCCAGCCCCGGTCGGTGACCGGGACGGGGGTTCCGGTGGTGGTGGCGCCGGTGGTGACGTTCACGGTAGTGGGGATCTGGGTGAGCTGGCCGATGCGGGTGGTGGCCCACAGGACGGGGTTGATGCTCTGGTCCACGGGGCCGTCGGAGACCACGGCGGTGTACTGGCCGAGGCGGAATCCGCTGGCGGCGATGGTGGTGGCGGCGGGCAGCGTGGCGGTGGTGTCGGCCTCGATGTTCAGGTACTCGGTGAGGGATCCGTCGGTCTTGTTGCGGACCCACAGGGCGGGGGTGCCGTTGATGTTTCCGGGGGAGATGAGGGTGAGGCCGGACAGGTAGTGGCTGGTGGTGGTGTCGGTGGCGAGCAGGGTGGCGTTGTAGATTCCGGCGCTGAGGAAGGTGAACTCCCACATGGTCCAGACGCCGTTGTCGTTCTCCAGGGTGATCAGTGCCGGCTTGTTGTGCGTGGCCGCTGTGGGGGGCAGGGCGACCAGTTGGCGCACCGAGGACCAGTCAGTGGCGTTGTAGTTGGTGGTGTCGCCGGTGATCAGGCCAGGGCGGGCCTGTCCGGATCCCAGGCTCCAGGTGTTGCTCGGGGCCGGGGCGCAGTTGTTGTTCAGGTCCACGGCGAGGGAGCCGTTCTGAATGACGATCAGGTCATCGCAGTACTGTCCGCTGAAGGAGCCGTTGTGGGCCAGCAGGGCGCCGCTGAAGCTGACCTGGTTGGGGGCCTGGGTGGCGGGGATCAGGATGCTGCCGCTGCCGGGGTTGTTGGCCTGGGGGTTGGAGAAGACGCGGACGTTGCCGGCGGTGTCGATGGCGGCGAGGTCGGGTTTGTGGTCGCCGTCCAGGTCGCCGCTGGTGCCGGGGGTGTAGTTGGTCTCGGGCAGGTAGAATGCGTAGTGGATGGGCTGGGACTGGTTGCCGGCGACGTCGAAGGTGGAGATCCAGACCCAGTTGGTGCCCCAGTGGTCTCCCGACAGGGGGATGGTGGCGGCCCCGCTGCTGGCGGCGGCGGTGGCTTCGCCGTGGCCGCCGGAGGTCAGCGAGGTGCCGTTGATGTTGTAGGCGAAGTGGTCGACTCCCGAGGGGTAGGTTCCGGGGTCGGTCGCGGAGACCTTGAGGGACCCGGAGGCGCCCCCGGTGCCGGTGGGCAGGGTCACGGTTCCGATGGTGGGCTGGGTGGGTGCGGTGAAGTCGACGCTGAAGTAGCAGGCGCCGGTGCTGCTGGGTGCGCCGGAGCTGGTGTACTGGCCGGTCTGGTCGGTGGCCGTGGCGCCCCAGGCGTAGGAGTCGCCGTCGGCGAGGCTGAGGGTCAGGTGGGTGGGCTGCGGGGTGGACTGGGAGGTGATGGTCTCTCCGCCGCTGTTGATCCAGGAGCCAGCGGTGGGCTTGAGTTTGTCGGTCCAGAAGTTGCTGGTGACCTGGTAGCCGACGTCGGGGCTGTTGATGGAGGCGTTGAGGGTGATGCTGCGGCTGTCGGAGCCGCTGATCCAGTAGCCGGGGGCGGCGGTGTCGGTGGATCCTCCGCAGGGCAGGGTCTTGGTTCCGTTGGTGACCGACAGGCTGCTGGGAACGTTGGGGGTGGACCAGTAGGTGACCGCCAGAGTGGCGCCGCCGCCGATGAGGTAGCGGTAGGCGGTGTCGTCGCCCTCGTTGTCGGCGCGCAGTCCGAAGGTCTGGTTGCTGATCGTTGATGAGGAGGCGGCGTCGTCGGCGATGACCTGGGTCAGGGCGCTGCCGGTGAAGTTCATCCCCTGCTGCGTGCTGCTGTTGAGGGTGGGGAACTGGGCGTTGGCGATGGTGGCGCCGGGGCTCGGGGTGCTGTTCCAGGTGGTGGACTGGTCGATCAGGTTGGTGGTGTAGAGGTCCATCTGCCGGGTGCCCGACCAGGAGGAGGTGGCGCCCTGTTCGGTGACGGAGAAGGTGGCGGCGGTGACGTGTTTGCCGTGCAGGGCGGAGATCGAGCCCATCTGGAACATGCTGCGGGTGACGCCGAATGCGGTGCAGCCGCTGGTGCCATCCGAGCACCAGTCGTCGAAGCCGACGCGACCGTAGGTGTCGTGGGTGTTGTTGGTGCCCTTCCAGTAACTGGTACCGGAGTTGACCTTGGAGATCCAGGTCCAGGCCTGGGTGCCGGCTGCGGGGCTCAGCGGGGGGTCGATCACCACGGGGTAGGTCACCCCGGCACCGGTCAGGGCTGCGGCGGGCGGCGTGAGGTCCACGCTGGTGCCGGTCACGCTCAGGCCCACCGGGGTGGCGGTGCTGGCGTCGGCTCCCGTACCGGCGGCCGCGCCGGCCTGGGCCTGCACGGAGGTCTTCGCGGCTGCCGCCCCTGATGATGCCAGGATGCTGGTGCTGGTACCCGCTGCGGGCGTCGACCACATGGTGGCGGTGGGTGCGGCGAAGACGGCCTGCCCGTTGGTATCGTCGGCCTCCAGGTTCCCGGCGCTGTTCTTTCGCAGCGTCAGGCCATTGGTCGCCGCGGTGAAGTGGATGTCCTGCAGGGCCGGGTTGGCCGCGGCGGTCGCGTCGGCCACGATCAACTGCTCGGTGTAGCCGCCTTCGGCGGTCGCGGTCAGGGTGAGGTTGACCCCGGGGAAAACTGAGGCGTATGTGGCTTTTGCGCCTGATAGAGTGGGGCTAGGCAGCGCGGTGGGCCATGACAGGGACAGGCTGCGGCCGTTGGCGTCGGTCAGGGTTGCCAGTGCTCCGGTGCCGCCCCCGGAGAAGGCCACCTTCGACAGGACCGCGCCCGGTGCCACGGTTCCGTCGCTCAGGCGCTGCAAGGTGGTGTCCACCGCAGTCCAGCCCCCGCCGGGCGCCGGTGCGCGTTGCGGCACTGAGTTGTCGGTGAGTGTCAGGGATCCGTCGGGGTTTGCAGTGGTCTGCGCGTAGGCGGTGGTGTCGGCGCCGACGACCACCGGGGTTCCGCTGGCCTGGGCCTGGGCCGAGGCGATCGCTTCTGGGTCGGTGACCGCGGGCGGTGCTGGGGGCGGAGTGCTGTCCGCGTGCGCGGTGCTGGGCGCGATGGCGGCCAGTGGTACGGCCAGCAGCGCCATGGCCAGTGTGCTGGCCAGTTTTCTGTGAATGCGGCTGTGGCGTGGTGCGGTCGTGCTGAACCTGCCCCCCATGGGCCTTCCCCCTCCGGTGCGTGACGCGATCGCGACGATCGCGCGCCACACCGTAACCAGCAGCCCCAACCCGACAATGGCTCTGTGACGGAGGTCACATCATGACCGTGTCATGGTTTGGACCACTCTGCTGTGATCTGAATGTGCGCGTGCGGCGTATGTGCTGTGTGGGCCCTGTTCCCCGAGTTGACGTGCGGCTCTAGATTCCTTTTGTCCGTGTGGCAGTAGCCGCACCATGGGTCGCGGGGGGAACCGTGGGTCCGTACAGGCATGTCCGTCACCGTTGGACGCATCGGCTGCGCGCAGGGGCGATCCGCATTGCGGCGCTTGCCGCACTGGCGGGGCTTGCGGCCTTGATGATGCCGGGCATTGCCCTGGCGGCGGCGGTGACCGCCGGTCAGGTGTGGAGCCCGCCGCAGACACCCCTGGCGTCCATGACACCGGTACCGCGCAGCGATACCCCGGCCAAGGCCAGCCCAGCACCCACCCCTAGGAACCAGCGATACCAGGTGCCGGCGGTAAACCTGCCGAAGGCGGGTACCACCGCGGTGGCCCTGGCCGCGGCGAGCGCCCCCGCAGTCAGGACGCCTGCAGATGGCGCCGCCAGTGGGGGTGCCACGGCCGCACGGGTGGGTACCTCCCCGCTCTACATCGCCCGCGCCGCAACCGGCAGTGCGGCCCCCTCCACGGTGCAGGTGAAGTTCGCTGACCCGGCCCAGGCCCGCAAAGACGGATTCCGCAGCGGCCTGCTGTTCTCCGTCAGTCGCCAGGACGCGGTCGCGGCGGCCGGGAAAGTCTCCGTGCAGCTCGACACCCGCCAACTGGCAGGCGAGGCAGGCGGCAACTACGGCCAACGACTCACCCTGGAACAGCTCCCGGCCTGCGCACTGACCACCCCCGACCTGCCTCAGTGCCAGATCGCCACCCCGGTGGCCACGCATACGGACGCGGCGACCGGCCGCCTCGTTATCACTGCCAACCTGCCTGCCGCCACACCCCCGACCGGGGCACGCAGCACCCTCGCGGCCCAGGCACAGACGACCGCGACCAGTTCGGCACGTGCGGGTCTCGTGGTCTTCGCCGCCCAGGCCGTAGCGGCCGGCTCCGTCGGTACGTTCGCCGCCACCTCACTGCAGCCCTCGGACCAGTGGTCCGCCGGCGGCTCCAGCGGTGACTTCTCGTACTCCTACCCGGTCACGGTGCCCGACTCGATCGGCGGAACCGCCCCCACTGTCGCCCTGTCCTACGCCTCCTCCAGCGTCGACGGCGAGACGGTGTCGACCAATACCCAGCCCTCGGTGGTCGGAGACGGTTTCGCCGGATTCTCCAGCTACATCGAACGCGCCTACCAGCCTTGCTCGCAGGACGGCGTCACCGGCAGCACCGACAGCTGCTGGGGCTACGGGGGCCACGAGGTCACCGTCTCCGGCGGCGCCCTGGGCGGCCAGCTGGTGTGGGACGACACCCACACCAGCTGGCACCTGTCCGGCGACAACGGCGCGAAGATCCAACTGCTCACCGGCGCGGGCAACAACGCCTACAACGGCGAGTACTGGATGGTGACCCTCCAGGACGGGACCCGCCTGTACTACGGCGCCGGAAAGCTCCCCAGCAGCGAAGGCGGCACGGGCACGGACAAGGCCACCAACTCGGTGTCCACCGAGCCGATCTACTGCCCCAAGACCGGGGACTGCGACGGGGCCGCCACCGGCACCGGCGCGTTCACCGCGAACATGCCCTACCGCTGGAACCTGGACCTAGTCGTGGACCCGCACGGCAACGCCACTGAGTACACCTACACCCAGGAGACCAACTCCTACGGCCGTGGCACCGCCCACACCCCGGCCAGCTACGACCGCAGCGCCTACCTGAACTCGATCTCCTACGGCTGGCGCACCAGCAACATCGCCGCCGAAGGCGCCGCCCCGGCCCCGGCCGCCCAGGTGCAGTTCACCTACGGGCCGCGCTGCCTGGTCGGCAGCGTCATCGGCACACACACCGTCACCAGCACTGACTGCGCCTCACCGACCTCCACCAGCGCGCCCTACTGGCCCGACGTACCCCAGGACCAAATCTGCGCGGGCACCGGCAGCACGTGCCCGAACACCTCGCCCAGCTTCTTCTCCGAAGTACGCCTCACCCAGATCAGCACCCAGGTCAACACCGGCACCACCAGCACCACCAACTACCAGCCCGTGGACAGCTACGCCCTGACGCAGTCCTACCCCGCCACCGGTGACGGCACCTCATCCTCACTGCGCCTGGAATCGGTGCTGCGTACCGGCAAGGACGGCGCGGACCTGCCGTTGAAGCCGGTCTCCTTCGTCTACGCGCAGATGGCCAACCGGGTTGCCGGCGCGGCCTCGTGGCCGGCGATGGACCACTACCGGGTCACCGCCGTGGACACCGAGACCGGCGGCGTCATCAACGTCACCTACTCCCTCCCGGACTGCAACCAGTCGGCCTCGGCGCCCGACCTGCCCACGCCCTCCAGCGACACCCGCATGTGCTACCAGGAGTACTGGACCCCGCCGAACGCCACCCTGACCTCAGACTGGTTCGAGAAGTACCGGGTCTCGCAGGTCATGCAGACCGACGCGGTCGGCGGCTCCAAAGCCCAGTACACCAACTACACCTATCCCAACCCCCCGGCCTGGCACCGCAACGACTCCCCGCTGATCCCCAACACCCAGCGCACCTGGGACCAGTTCCGCGGCTACGACAAGGTCATCACCCAGACCGGCCACGCACCGGACCCGATCACCCAGACCGTCACCACGTACCTGCGCGGCATGGACGGCGACTCCCAGTCCACCACCGGCGGCAGCCCGCGCTCGGTCCAGGTCACCGACTCGATCGGCGACAGCGTCACCGACTCCAACCAGCTGGCCGGGTACACCCTGGAGACCCAGACCTACACCCAAGCAGGCGGGACCGTCACCCGCACCGCCATCTCACTGCCCTGGTCGTCCCAGACCGCCAGCCACAGCGAGACCGCCACCGGCCTGCCCGCGGGGATCCCCGACGAACAGGCCTACTTCGTCAAACCCCAGACCGTCATCGCCAGGTCACTGCTGGCCGACGGAACGACCTGGCGCACCACCAAAACGGTCAACCTGTACGACTCCACCACCGGGCTCATCAGTCAGGTCGACGCTCAGGGCGACACCTCGCTGCTGGGCACCAGCGCCTCCCAGGAGACCTGCGCCACCAACACCTACGCCACGCCCCCGACCAGCGGACTGAACACCGGCATGACCGCACTGCCGGCCGAGGCCATCAAAGTGGTGGTGACCACCGGCACCGGCGTGGGCACCGGCGCCTGCCCGGCGCGCACCCCCGCCAACACCGTCACCGACACCCGCGACTCCTACGACGGCTCGGCCAGCCCGGGCGCTATCCCCGCCACCGGTGTGGGCGACGTCACCAAGATGGAATCCCTGGGCGGCTGGTCGGGCAGCACCGAGAACTTCACCACCACGATGACCGCCAACGCGGCCACCGCCTCCACCCCGGGCTACGACGCCTACGGACGACTGCTTTCCTCGGTCAACGCCCATCAGGTCACCGTCACCGACGCCTACACCCCCGCCAGCGGCACGCTGCCCACCAGCCAGTCCGAGACCAACGTGACGGCAGGCAACTGGAAGCAGACCACCACCTTGGACCAGCGCAGACAACTGCCGGTCGAGGTCGTGGACGCCAACAACGCCACCACCTGGGAGGCCTACGACTCCCTGGGCCGCCTGACGTCGGTCTGGCTGCCCGGGCGAGCGCACACCGCCACCGCGTCGAAGGTCTTCAGCTACTACGTCGGCGGCGCCAGCGGTCCGTCGTGGACCCACACCCAGGTGCTGCGCGACGACGCCACCTACACCAGCGAATACCAGATCTACGATGGCTTCATGCAGTTGCTGCAGGACCAGTCGCTGTCAGTGGACAGCGCCAACTCCAACGGCTCTGTGGTGACCGACCGCGCCTACGATTCGCACGGTTGGCTGGTCAAAAAGTCCAGCCCGTACTACATCACCAGCGCGCCGTCCTCCACGGTGTATCCGACCACCGACGCGAACGTTCCGGCGCAGAGGGTGACCACCTACGACCTTGCTCACCAGAGCACCACGGTCACGCTGTTCTCCTACAGTCACGCGCAGTCCGCGACCACGACCACCGTGGCTGGGGCTGACCGCACCGACGTCAGCACCGCGCTAGGGGGCAACGCCACTTCGACGGTGACTGACGCGCTGGGACGCACCACCGCTGCCTGGACCTACCGATCCAACACCGCCACCGGCAATCCGGCCGACGCCACCGTCCTGTCCTACACCTACACCCGGGGCCTGACCAGCACCGGCGCTGCTGCCGCCCTGACCAAGACCACCGACGCATCCGGGCACGTGTGGACCGCCACCACCGACGCCCAGGGCAACCAGGTCGCGGCCACCGACCCGGACGCCGGTTCCTCCTCGGCCACTTACGATGCCACCGGCCAGGTGCTCACCTCCACCGACGGCCGCGGCCAGGTCCTCTCCTACACCTACGATCCACTCGGACGTAAGACCGCCCAGTACCAGGGCACCACGCAGACCGCCTCGAACGAACTGGCCTCCTGGACCTACGACAGTGCCACCAACGGCAAGGGCCTGCCCGCATCCTCCACCTCGTACTACAACGGCAACGCCTACACCGAGTCGACCGGCGGTTACACCCTGCTGGGCGCGCCCACCAGTAGGACTGTCACCATTCCCGCCGCCGAAGGCGGCCTCGCCGGCAGCTACACCACCAGCTACAGCTACACCGCAATCTCCGGGCGGCTGACCTTCACCACCTACGGTGCCGACGGCGGCCTGCCCGCCGAAACCGTCGCCACCACCTACACCGAGGGCGGCACCGTCCTCAACGTCGGCGGCAACGCCGACTACCTCACCCAGGTCATCACCAACCCGCTGGGACAGGTCACCCGCGCCACCTACGGCGACATGCCCGACCAGGTCGTGCAGACCAACTTCTACGACACCGCCACCGCACGGCCCACCGAGCAGATCCTCGACAAGGAGACCGGCACCGGACACGTCGACGACGCCACGACCTACTGGGACCCCGCAGGCAAGATCACCGCCCAGCAGGACATCCAGGACAACAGCGCCGCCACCGACACCCAGTGCTACACCTACGACGCACAGGGACGCCTCGCCACCGCCTGGACCGACACCAAGGGCACAACCAGCGCAGCCTCCCCCTCGATCCCCAACATCGGCGGCTGCACCAGCACGACCCCCAGTGCCGCGACCAACGGAGGCCCCGCCCCCTACTGGGAGAGCTACACCTACGACGCCTCAGGCAACCGCACCCAGCTGACCAGCTACAACACCAGCGGCACAGTCACTGCCACTCAGACCTCCACCTACCCCAGCGCTGTGACCGGCACCTCCGGACAGCCCGACACCGTGCAGAACACCAGCACCGCCACGACGGCCGGCACGACGGCGACGAGCTACGCCTACGACACCGCAGGGAACACAACCGGTCGCACCGTCACCGCCCCTGGCGGGGCTGCCACCAGCAACGAGACCCTCAGCTACGACCCGGCCGGGCGCACCAGCAAGATCACCGACAGCATTGCGAACTCCACCGCCGGATACCAGTACGACGCCTCCGGCAACCTGCTCCTGCAGAAGGACACCACGACCACCAGCGGCACAACCGGCACCAGCACCGTGCTCTACCTGCCCGGCGAACAGCTCACCATGAACTACACCGGCGGCATCACCGCCCAGCGCTACTACGACGCCGGCGGCGCGCTGAGCGTGATCCGCGACAACACCGGCGCCATCACCTACGAGGCCGCCACCAACCAGGGCACCGGAACCCTCACCCTCAACTCCACCCTCACCACCCAGACCCGACGCTCCTTCACCCCCTACGGAACCACCCGCGGCACCGCGCCGGCTACCTGGGTCGACAACCACACCTTCCTCAACCAAGCCACCGATCCAACCACTGGTCTGGATCTGCTCGGAGCACGCAACTACGACTCCGCCACCGGACACTTCCTCCAACGCGACCCCATCCTGGAAGCCACCGACCCCAACCAACTCGGCGGCTACACCTACAGCGGCGACGACCCCGTCAACGGATCCGACCCCAACGGCCTCTGCAGCGGAAACGGAGTCTTCGGACCGCCCTGCCCCACCGGCCCCCCACCAGACGCCAACGGCAACGGCACCGCCGCCACCGGCGGCGGCGGATGCTGCGCCAACCAGGGCAGCGGGGGCAGCAGCGGCGGCTCCGGAGTACCCACCGGCAGCGGCGCCGGCGACCCCAACAGCGGAGGCAGTACCGGGGGCGGTGGCGGTACCAACGGCGGTGGAAACGGAGTCTGGGGACCCAAGGGACCACCAGCGCAGCGACCTGCAACTGCTGACAGCATAGGTCCGCTATATTCGGTGAGTACCGCAGCTGACTGTCGCGGCGACCAAAGCTGCCTGATTGGATTTTATGCCTCACTAAACGGGGTTCGACAGCAGAATGCCATCGCCAGCGAAGATGCCCTCAATAGCTGCGCCACCAAGCAGTGCTATCTCCAGACAATGTCTGGGCAAGCATATTATGCTGTCGGCAATGTGATCGTTACGAATGTTGCCGTAGTGGTGCAGAACGCTGAACTGCAAGCACTCGAACAGCAGCCAAAGAAGTCGCAGGTGAGGGGGGCTTCCTCCTTCGCGGGTGGGAATTGCGTTGGAAAGGGGTGCATATTCCATCCAACCCCTGAGCAAATTGATAAGACGCTTCGCCCAATTTCTAATTGGGTGCATTCCAATAGTGAAACACTGGGATGGGTCGAGGTCGGGCTGGGTGTAGTTTCAATGCTCACCTTCCTGGGTCCAGTGGTAGTCCTGGGTGCACTTGTCGCCGGGACGCTGCTCACAGTGGCAACCACAGTGGATTCATGTGAAAATTCGGATGCTGGCGGATGTGCCGAAGGTAGCGTCGCCCTGGCATTCAGTGCAGTCGGCTTCGGATTTGGCCGCGCTTCAGCCAGTCTGGCTGAAGCGGCAAGGGAGGCTGGATTCTTTGGCAGTATAATTCCGCGCATCGGATCGATCATATATGGAGCCAATGCCTTCATGATGAACAGCACTTCTTTGATTGCCGGTGGAATTTCTGCGATATGTGGAAGTTGGACCTGCCAATATAGATCGCAGCAGGATTGATGATTCCTGTGTGCTAGGGCGCACCCGGGCGAGAATGAGGAGAATAGTTTCCAGTGTCTGATCAATCCGACGAGACTGTGCGGGTGGCGAAAATTTATGTTCGTCGTTCCTATAACGCAGTGATCATCGCATCGGTGCTCTTCGTCGCAGTCGCGGTTGTGCCCCCTCTGATCCTCGGATCAAAATTCAATCATTCCATTGCTCCAGTGGGTGTTGGTATTTTTGTCACCCTTGGAGTGGGGATTCTCCAGGGGTGCATGGTCGCCCGAGGGCCCTGGTGGGATCGAGAGGAGAATCTAATCAAGGGGAGCACATGGATCGGAAATGCGACTATCGATTTGTCGACGCTTACAGGGGTAAAATGCAGTGTCGTTCCATCGCGCTTTGGTCGAGCTGCCTATTTTCACTTTTCTGACGCACGAGGCGCGCGTTTGAGCATATATGGAAACACTGACCGGCGACTTGTAGAAGAGATTGCTCGGGCCCTCTATAGCCCGCCACCTTCCACCGAGAAGGTTTTTTCTGAATCGGCGCTAAGGGAACTAGGATTGATAGATGCGCCGCGTCCGAGTGTCGTACCTTCTACATTGAAGTCTTTGGCCGCGTTCCTGGTCCCTCTTATTGTCTCGGTAATCATTGGGGCTCTCTGATCCTGATCTTTGCGTGTGCGCGCTGGTCTCGATTGTGTCAACTTGACGGCTCTGTTCTGTAGCGGATCCGACCGATCTGGTGGGCAGATGGACAGAAGGGTGTCGGTGTCAAGTTGTGCCGTCCAGTGCCAATTGGGGTGGACCAGCCGTGGACCAGGTACTGGGGCAATGTGACTCAGTGGGCTGATATCCGCAGTTGGGAGGGCGTGTGGGTCTGGTTTGTCCTGCGGTCTTGAAAACTGTTCCCCCTGTACTACTGGACGGCCATCTGTACGGTGCTGCGGATGACCAGCGTTCCCCGAGCCGCCGCCGGGGGCGCGTCGATTCGGTTCTGCGGAGTGCCTTGCCTAGGGCACACATCCTGTGACGTGAAGGCACAGGTCAATGCCATGATCGCGTGTATCCCGCGATTTGGCGGCCGTGAGACGCGCCTGAGGTGGACTGAATAAGTCCAGGTCAAGGGGGTGGAGGTAGCTAGAGCCCTGTCGCTGGTGTGTGCCCTATACCCGGCACCCAGAACTTCCGGCACCTGCTCGTAGGGCAACTGGCGCCTCCGTCCGCACTCCGCGCAAGATGACGCCTTTCGGTCGAACGCTCAGCCCCACCGCGAACGGGCGCAGCCCCGGGTCCGCCGCGAAGGCCTCGGCCAGGCGCGGGGCGCAGTGGTAGGTGGCGAACACCACCCGCAGCACCCCGCCGGCCGACTCGGCAGCCGGGAATGCGGTGATCCGCTCCACCGCGGTGGTCACCTCCAGGCCCCGCTCACGCACCTGAACCGCGTCGGGGTCGTTGTCCGCGCTGTGCTCGTCGGTGCCGTCGGAGCACACCGCCAGCACGCTCAGCGCGACCCTGGCGTCCTTGCGCCAGGCCCGGACCGTCTGCGCCAGCAGCCCCAGCGAGGGCACTAGCACCAGCACCGGCCCACTCGGGTCCGCGAAAGCGACCGCGGCACATACCCCGACTATGGTCTTGCCGGTACCGCAGGCCATCACCATTTTGCTACCTGGAGGCCGAGTCGGGAATGAATTATGGGTCGAGTCTCGCTCGATCCAGGTGGCTTCTCATCACCCCACCAGTAAGAAGATATCTATCGTCTCTGCTTCGTCCTGGATATCTGGCGTTTGCTTGATTGGAACCATGCAGGCCGATATGTTTTCTACATGCAATCGACGCCTGATGACGTGATGGATCAGTCGCCTCTGGAACTCCGACCCTCGAACCGGGGGTTGCGGGTACTTGGCCTGGTACATGGAGTGGCTGGCATCTACTTCATTTTTGAGGTCATCTGGCCGAAGGATCAACTGCAGTTCGTCGTTGGCTGCGTCGGCTGCGCGTTCGTGGCGTCGGCGGCCGTCTTCCTGCTGACTGCAGCTGCGAGGACGCATGTCGACGCGTGGCGCGTCCGTCTCGACAATCGGGGAGTCACCGTTCGCGGCAATGAGGTGGTGCCATGGTCAGATCTGATTGAGGTTCGCTTGTCGCTATTGTCGGGGAAGTCTTCTGTGCGCGTGGTGGCTTTTGTCCCACGGCCGGGCGTTACGTTGCCAGCCGTGCCTACAGCGTTGCTGCCGTTTCGTGATCGGGCACGAGCCATCTCATTGACCGAGCGGTTCGGCAGTCCGATTGTGGTAAACCCAGTCAGAATGGGCCTGCCGACGAACCGGATAGTAGCTGCGGTCGAGCGGCTAAGTGACCTTCCTGTAGTTCTCGCTTGAATTCGTCAGTGCGCGGGGTGGCCGTGCCGAAATTTAAGTCCGTCCAGGTCGGCACTTGGGATGACTCTCTGCTGGTTGCTGGCATGAGTCATTCTTCTAAAGATCAGCAGGCTACTCTAGGAAGTGCGGATCACCGCTGTTCACCGGAACGGGTTTTGGTCGAGGCCGTGGTGTGCTTGAATGCACACGTGATTGAATTCATAGTCCTCGGCATGGTGGCGTCGTTGGCGGGTTTGGTTGTGAGAAATTGGCAGCGGGGACGGGCTGCGAATCTTGCGGAGGCGGCCCCAGTCGGCGTCCCGTGCATGCTACGAGTGCTGTCGCAGCGGCGGTTCAAGTGGATGCGCGGGCGTCTGTCGATCGTTGGGGAGTCGGTGGTCTGGGAGTCGGGGTCCAAACGCCGAACGACGCTAGCGCTCGGCGGTGAGCAGTCGGGGCTGCGAGTGCGCGCCGCGCCGCCTCGCGAATGGCTGTGGATCAACCCCCGTTGCAGGATCATCGAGTGCGAGTCTCTGGAAGGCCCGGTGATGCTCGGTGTCCTGCCGGAAGCGCTGGACTCTGTCGTCCCGGCGTTGAGGGGCGTGCACGGTTCCTGACGCATGATTCGTGCCTGGAGGGGGTCCGCATGGAGCAGGTCCACTACGAGAGCATCGGCCAGAGGGCTGCTGCTCTCGCTTGTGGAGGTGTGTTCGTCCTTGTCGGCTTGATAAGCGCCGCCCATGCCTGCTGGGGATGGATGGTATTGGATGGTGTCATAGTGGCGACGGGGGTATTCGTCGCGGTGAGAGGGCTTCGACTCGGCGTCACCATCAACGGCAGTGGCATACTCAACAGGGGATTCGAGCGCACTAAATTCATCCCCTGGTGCCAAATTTCGTCGATATCATCCGGAGAGGCAAGCGGTGCTGCCCCTTCTGCGGTGGCACCAGTCTTGATCATGAAAGGTGGGTCAAAATCCATCTTGGCTGGAGCCGCTACGTATGGGGCGTCCAAGAGATCTCGCGATCAAATAGCAGAGCGTAGCAAGAAACTCGAAGAGCTGCGGATCCTGCATCAAGAGTCATGCACAACGTGCAGTGCAAAATAAGCAACCGATTGAAGTACGGGCCCTTTCCGGATTTGACCCCGATCGACCTGGTGGACAGTTCGGTCGGCGGAAGCTCGTGTCAAGTTGTTCCATGCGGTGCCAACTGGCTTCCCACTCCCCGCTGAGGACGCGCTCGGCGAGGCGCATGGCCACCACCAACACGACCGACTCCGTTGGGTGGGGCACGCCATCGATAACCGGTGCCACAGAACAACCTTGCTGGGTAGCGTTGACGGACTATGAAGAGCCGAATCATGTACATCGAGTCGAAGGCCGGGGGGCTGACCGGACCCGCTCGCATCGGCCGCGTCACGTTCTCCAAGACCGGGCGAACCCTGAACTATCAGGGCAGGGCATTCCAGAGCCTCAAAGGCGCCGGCTTCAAGGCCAACTACTACGACACCGTGTCCGGTGAGGAGTACTGGATCTCCGGACCCAAGCGGGACGGCTCGGACCGCCTCTATGCAGAAGCCGTACCGGTCGAGATCGACGACGACGCGCGCGAGGAGTACTGGAAGGAGATCCGCGGCCTGCCGAACAAGGCCGGACAGCGTCTCGCGAACCGATGATCGGAGGGCACGGCAAGGCGCGACGTTCAGATCGCCGAGTGCAGATCTGCGCTGAGCGCGCAGCACAATGAAATGCAGCAGGAGTTGGCCCGGGTCAACGCGCAGTTCGAAGCCAAGGTGCAGCTGCGGGCCGCCCTCGCGCGGCGACTGCGCGCCTGGATCGGTGCGAAGCACAAGGTGCGCGAGGGCGGTGTGGCCGGACACGGCCGGCCCTGGCTGATCAGCAGGTGAAATCGATCAGTGAGAACGTCGCGTAGTGGTCGTCGGTGTAGTAGTCCAGCTGGTCCGGCTGGTCAACGACGATGCGGCGGGCGCCACGGGTGGGGCTGCCCGGGGTGACCACGGTGTACTCGTGGTAGTAGCCGTCGGGCTCGGTGGGCAGCACGCCCTCGTAGTTGGTGAAGACGGAGTCGTCCTGGCGGTACGGATACGGTCCGCCCTGGGCGATGAGGTTGAGGGTGTCGTCGGCCTGCGTCGGCAGTGCGGTCTGACAGACCGTGCCGCTGACGTCCGCGTGCGCGCTGGCGGCGGGCAGGAGTACGGGACCGGCCATGGCGAGCAGCCCGGCGGTGAGAACCAGGAAGGCAGTGCGCGCGTTCGACGCGCGTAGAGAGATCGTCATGGCAACGAGTCTCGGGGCGGCCGTCCGGAATCGGAAGTGGACATGACATCTCTTCACCGGCTGTTCGCCGAACGACGTCTGACTGGGCAGTAGGTGTCGCGGCGGTTGCGGTGTCACCGCGGTCGGCTAGGCGGCACGGGCCACGCGGCCACGGCGGCAGCAGCCTGCCGAACCGTCATGAGGACCGTCCGGTCCCTCGGTGGAGGCGGGGCAGGTTCGTACGGCCCTCGGTGATGCGTTGCGATCGGCGGCCGGTTCCTGGCGGTGGCGTTAGCACCGCGTCGGCACGGCGTTAGCGACGGGATAGACCGTGAACATGACAGAGGGCCCAGGGACGGGGCCGCCTTGCTGTCATACATCACGCATCCCGGTGCCCTCTCCGGGATCTACCCCATGGAGTCACCATGCAGGCAACCCGTCGACGCCTCGCCGCCGCCGGACTGGCGCTCGCTCTCACCGGCGCGGCCCTCGCCCTCGGGGCCGGTTCCGCCGCCCACGCCGACACCATCTCCTGCTCGCAGGCCTACCTCCCGCTCCCCGACCCGAGCTGCACCCCGGGGGTGACCAACCCCGACGTCACCCAGGACACCATCGACTCGACTATCTGCGTCTCCGGCTGGACCAAGACCGTGCGCCCGCCCGCCTCCTACACCACCGCGCTGAAGATCCAGCAGATCGCCGAGTACGGCTACACCGACACCTCCACCGCCGACTACGAGGAGGACCACTTCATCCCCCTCGAACTCGGCGGCTCCCCCACCGACCCCGGCAACCTCTGGCCCGAGCCCCGCTACGACACCGGCACCGGCTACCTCGCCTCGAACAAGGACACCGTCGAGAACAAGCTCAAGACCGCCGTCTGCAACGGCAGCGTCACCCTGGCCGACGCCCAGAACGCGATCGCCACCGACTGGACCACCGCCCTGTCCACCCTCGGCCTCGGCTGACCCACCGCCGCCACCGCACACAGCACGCCTGTCCTTGGCCCGACGTCCCAGAGGAGTTCCTGCCTTGCGCATCCACCACCACGCAGCGAGAGCGCGCCGCGCCGTACTCGCCCTCACCGCCGCCGCTGGCCTCGCGGTCGCCGGACTCGGCGCAGCCGTACCGGCCCACGCGGCGTCAACCGCCCGAACGCACCACCAGCACGTGAGCTGGGCCCGCTCCTGCGCCGTGCCGAAGAAGCGCGGCTACATGGCCTGCAACGCGCTGCGCGTCACCGGCGGCACCACCGCCACGTCGAAGGCAGCCAACCGAGCCTCCAGGCTGTCCGCGAACGCCACCGCCGCCGCCACACCGTCCGGCTACGGGCCCACGGACATCCAGAGCGCCTACAACCTGGCCTCCGCCGCGGCCTCCAGCGGCTCCGGTCAGACCGTCGCGATCGTCGACGCCATGGACGACCCCAACGCCGAGTCCGACCTGGCCGCCTACCGCAGCCAGTACGGCCTGCCCGCCTGCACCAGCGCCAGCGGCTGCTTCACCAAGGTCGACCAGAGCGGCGGCACCAGCTACCCCACCGCCGACAGCGGCTGGGCCGGTGAGATATCGCTGGACCTGGACATGGTCAGCGCCACCTGCCCCAACTGCAACATCACACTGGTGGAGGCCAACTCCGCCAGCATGGACGACCTCGGCACCGCGGTGAACGAGGCCGTCTCCCTCGGCGCGAGCTTCGTCTCCAACAGCTACGGCGGCTCGGAGTCCTCCTCCGACGCCACCTACGACAACAGCTACTTCAACCACCCCGGCGTCGCCATCACCGCCTCCGCCGGCGACGCCGGCTACGGCGTCGAGTACCCCGCCGCCTCGCCCTATGTGACCGCCGTCGGCGGCACCTCCCTCAGCGCCGACTCCAGCTCCCGCGGCTGGACCGAGTCGGTCTGGGGCACCAGCGCCGGCGGCAACGGCACCGGGTCGGGCTGCTCGCAGTACTCGGCCAAGCCCAGCTGGCAGACCGACACCGGCTGCTCGGGCCGCACCGTCGCCGACGTCTCCGCCGTCGCCGACCCCGCCACCGGTGTCGCCGTCTACGACACCTACGGCGCCTCGGGCTGGAACGTCTACGGCGGCACCAGCGCCTCCTCCCCGATCATCGCCTCCGTCTACGCCCTCGCCGGGACCCCGGGCAGCAGCACCACCCCCGCCTCCGACGCGTACGCCAACACCTCGTCCCTGTATGACGTCACCTCCGGGGCCAACGGCACCTGCTCGCCCTCCTACCTGTGCAACGCCGGAGCGGGCTACGACGGCCCCACCGGCCTCGGCACCCCCGACGGCACGGCGGCCTTCACCGGCTGACCCCGACCCGACCGCAACCCACGTGTGTGCCCGACCCGAACATCCGAGCCGGGCACACACGTCGCTGTCGCTGTGGATCCGCAAGGCGCCCGCGCTCTGCGCAATGGCTGGGGACGCCCGCGGCCTGCCGCGCCCAGGTCCTGGCGTCCGAGGCCGACCCCGGTCAGCCGGTGAAGGTGCCGCTCTTCAGTGCGACCCACTTGCCGTGCTTCACCGTGTACATGGTGAGCTCCTTGTTGATGGGGTCGCCGTAGGCGTCGAAGGAGACGGGGCCGGTGACGCCGGTGAAGGAGACCCACGGCATTGCCGCCTCGACCTGCTGGCGGGCGTCGGAGGGCAGGCCGCTGTTCATGGCTGCGATTGCCTTGACGCTCTCGATGACGGCCCAGGCACTGTCGTAGGCGTAGCCGCCGTAGGCGGCGTAGGGCTCCTGGTAGCCGGCCGCCTGGTAGTCGGTGACATAGGTCTTCGCGGAGGCCAGCGCGGCCACCGGAGCGCCCACGCTGGTGGCGAAGTCGCCCTCGGCGTGCTGGCCGGCCAGTTGGATGTAGGCGGGGTCGAAGATGCCGTCGCCGCCGATCAGCGGTATTCGCACACCGGCCTGCTTCAGTGCGGCGCTCAGCGGTCCCGCGTCCGGGAATTCGCCGCCGAAGTAGACGAAGTCCGCGTGCGACGCCTTCACCTCGGCGACCAGCTCGGCGAAGCTCTTGGTGCCGGAGACGATCTGCCTCTGCCCCACGACCGCGCCGCCGTGGTGCAGGAACTGGCTCTGGAATGTGGCGACCAGCCCTGAGCCGTACAGGGTCTCGTCGTTGACCAGGAACACCTCGGACTTCCCCAGCGTGTCGGCCGCGAACTGGGCGGCGAAAGGACCCTGCACGGCGTCCGTGGTCGAGGTCCGGAAGTAGGTGTGGTACGGCCGTTCTTTGAGGCCGCTCGCCCAGTTCGGTCCCTGGCTGAGCGCGGGGTTGGTGTTCGACGGCGAGACCTCGGTCAGGTGGGCGTCGGCGAAGGTCTTCTGCATGCTCTGCGCGACACCGGAGTTCAGCGGTCCCACGACACCGAGGACGGTGGGATCCGCGACGAAGGTTTTCGCGTTGGCGGCGCCGAGCGCGGGCTGCGCCTGGTCGTCGCGCGTCTCGACGCGGAAGGTGATGCCCGGAACCTCGTGCGTGCGGTTGGCCACCTTGACGGCCAGGTCGACGGAGTTGGCGATGCCCTTTCCGAGGGAGGCGCGCGATCCGGTGAGCGGGGCGTCGACACCGATCGCGACGGTGGTACCGGAGAAGCCCGCCCCCGTGGCGGTTGAGGCGTTCCCCGAGGACGCGCAGGCGCTGAGACCCAGGCAGCCCGTGGCGAGCAGGGCCACCCCTATGCGTTGAGAACGGTGCTGCACGGTAGGACCTTTCGTGGAAAGGGGCGTGCTACCGGACGACCGCCCGGCTCGGCCGGGCGCGGCGGGTGCGGACTCCCGGCGACTCTAGGGCCCTCCATGACCGGCAAGATAGAGCCAAACCGCTCCGTGCCCCTTTTTTGGTTCTTCTACTGAACCTGTGGGCGGAATGACCGTCAGAGACGTGTCGCGGTCCGGACGAGGTCGGCGACGGCCTTGGAGCGGCTGTGCGGTGGCCAGGCGATCACGGTGGTGACTCTCGGCGCGTCGAGCACGGGAACGGCGGCGAGGTCACCGTGCAGTTGGGCTCGGCACGACTCCGGTGAGACCGCGCAGGCACGGCCGAGCGCGACGAGTTGCAACAACTGCGCGTGGTCGCGGACCTGCGGGCCGGGGCCGGGCGGGTAGCTGCCGTCGGGGTCGGGCCAGCGAGGCAGGGGCAGGCCCGGCAGTCCGGTGATGTCGGCCATCTGCACATGGGCCCGGACGCTGAGCGGATGCCCGGCCGGCAGGACCACAACCTGGCCCTCCGTGCTGAGCTCCTCGGTATGGAGCCCGGCCGTCGAGTCGAACGGCCGGTGCAGCAGTGCCACGTCGGCCCGGCCCTCGCGCAGGAGCCGTGCCTGCTCGGCCGGGCCGCACAGGATCACCTCGACCGGGACCGCGCCGGGTTCGGCGGCATACGCGTCGAGCAGTTTCGCCAGCAGTTCGCTGGTCGCGCTGGCTTTGGTGACCAGGACCAGGCCGGGACCGCCGATCGCGGAGAGGGCGGCCCGGCGGGTCCGGCGCTCGGCGGCGTCGACCGCGTCCAGGGCCGCCCGGGCCTCGACCAGCAGCACCGCGCCGACCTCGGTCAGCGTGACGTTGCGGCTGGTCCGATCCAGCAGCGCCGCCCCGAGCCGGCGTTCGAGCTTCTGGATCGCCCGTGACAGAGGTGGCTGCGCGATCCCGAGCCGCTGCGCGGCGCGCCCGAAGTGCAGCTCTTCAGCGACAGCGACGAAGTAGCGCAGTTCCCGGGTCTCCATACAGCCACGCTACTCCGGATCAATACCTGGACGGTATCGTCGCCCACCCGATCGGTCTTGGACCCCCGCCGGGCTACGACGGCAGCATGGTCCCTATGAGCGAACAGACGATTGCGCTGGTCACCGGCGGAAACAAGGGAATTGGCTACGAGATCGCCGCGGGCCTGGGCGCCCTCGGCTGGAGCGTGGGCGTCGGGGCCCGCGACGATCAGCGCCGTGAGGCCGCGGTGGAGAAACTGCGCGCGGCCGGCGTCGACGCCTTCGGCGTACCGCTGGACGTGACCGACGACGCGAGCGCGACCGCCGCCGCACGGCTGATCGAGGAGCAGGCCGGGCACCTCGACGTGCTCGTCAACAACGCCGCCATCACCGGCGGCATGCCGCAGGAGCCCACCCGGGTCGATCCCGCCACCATCCGCACGGTCGTGGAGACCAATGTGATCGGCGTCATCCGCGTCACCAACGCGATGCTGCCGCTGCTGCGCCGCTCCGCGTCGCCGCGGATCGTGAACATGTCCAGCAGCGTCGGCTCCCTCACCCGGCAGGCAGGAACCGCGGCCGAGCAGACGACGGGTCCGGTGGCTGCGGCGTACGCACCGTCGAAGACGTTCCTGAACGCCGTCACCCTCCAGTACGCCCGGGAGTTGAGCGGTACCAACATCCTGATCAACGTCGGCTGCCCCGGCTACGTCGCCACCGACCTCAACGGCTTCCGCGGTGTGCGCACCCCAGCACAGGGCGCGGCGATCGCCATCACACTCGCGACCCTGCCCGACGACGGCCCGACCGGACAGTTCTTCGAGGACGCCGGCATCGTGCCCTGGTGACCCAGGTGATGTGGAGATGCCCAGCCCGAACCGGGCATACAGCGGTCGACGGCCACCTGAGCGGACATCCGGTGCCGGGGCGTCGTCCGGTCGCAGCGCACACGGCTGATTCCGGTCAGCCCGCCAGTACGATCCAGGTCCGGCCGGTGGCCAGGTCCATCGGTGCGCCGCCCACGGTGTACTGGGTGGGCGAGGTGTCGGTGGGCTTGGACCACTGGCCGTGCCAGACCCTGCCGTCGCGGTAGAAGTCGGCCGTGCCCTGGCCGGTGGTCTGCGAGAAGACCTCGTTGTCGGGGTGGCCGGCGTTGAAGTCGGTGTACTTGCCGGGGACGACCTGGACGTGCTGGACGATCACATTGGTGGTGCTGAGCCGTCCCTGGTCCGTCGTCGTCCCGGCCCGGCCGTCGACCGAGACCAGCCAACTCGTGCCCGACGCGGTGAAGGCGAAGGACGCGGCGGGCATCCGCACCGCGACGGTGGCGGCGGCCTGGCCGCCGGCCGGTACGGGGCCGAAGCGGAAGCCGACATCCTGGGCCTGGGCCAGGCCGGGGAAGGCGGCGAAGACCTCGGAGGGGCTGATGTAGGTCGGGTCACTGCCGCTGTTGCTGAACAACTGCGGGTCCGCGGTCGCGGTGATGTTCTGCAGGTTCGCCGCCGCGAGGTCGGGCAGCAGGCCGGATACCGCGCCGGAGTAGGCGAGCCCGACCCGACCGTAGGGGGCGAGCAGCGGGATGTCGGTCTGCCGGGCGCTGCGCACCGGGCCGACCCGCGGTGGCGTGTGCCGGCTGTCGAAGACGGCCAGGTAGCGGCTGAGCCCGCCCTCGACGCGGATCACGTAGACCAGGTCGGCCGAGTTCAGGCCGGCCTGCCGGCCTTGCGCGGAACCGACGTTGTCGATTTTCACGGCGAGGACGTGCCCTGCGGTCCCCTCGCCGGTCAGTGGGTTGCCGACCGGCGAGGCGGATGACATGGACGGCTGAGGAGCCGCGCCGCCACCCCCCGGCGTGACGCCGAACCAGATCCCGGCACCGACCACGGCCAGGCCTGCGAGGGCGGCGCCGGTCCGGACGGCGCGTCGGCGCGTGCGGGCACGGTGAGCGCCGGGGCCGCCGGCACTGCTGCCCGCGTGCGGGGCGGTTCCGTCGTCCGTCATCTGCGCTCACCACCCGGGGCTCGCGGGTTCCGCTCCACTCCACCATGCCTCGTACCGGCCGGGAGCGACAGCCCGCAGCTGCCGGGCCGAATTCCCTGGCAATCGGCCCGGTAAATTCCGGGTGAGGTCGGTAATAAATTATAGGTAAGCGGGCGATCGGTTCCGCAGTCGGTCTGAGATCTGCCTCATCCGTAATTCATTGAGGTCTCAGCCGAATTGGCGATTTTCGGGTCCGGCACCCCGTAGTGTTTTCCATGTCGAGAGCGAACAGCGCAAACGGCAGAGGGAATTCACCCGCAGCGAAGAAGGAGCACCCATGAGCTTCCACAAGATCGCCCCGATCGGCCAGAACCGCAAGCCGGCCCCCGCTCCCAAGCCCGCCGCCAGGCCCCTGGCCAAGCCTGCGGCGCGGAAGCCCGCCGCGCCGCGGCCGCGCCCGGTGGGTGGTCAGGGCCGCTAGCAGTCCGCTGCGAGGCGGGGTCCCGGAATTGCTCCGGGTCCCCGCCTCGGCCGTGTTCCGCCGGGAAATGAAGGGGAGTTGACATGGGGGACGTCAGGGCGGCGTTCGCACGCTTCTGGCCGCTGACGCGGGGTGACCGCAGATGGCTTGCGCTGATCGTCGGCTGCGTGGTCGTGGCCGCGCTCACCGAGACGGCGTCGATCCTGCTCTTCGCACGGATCACCGACCATGCGCTGAAAGCCGGTTCGCTCACCGCGTTCTGGGGACCGGCCGGGGCGTGGCTGGGCGCCGCCGTGCTGGGCGCGTTCATCGGCTGTCTCGGCAACTCGCTGGCGGTGTGGACCGCCGAAAGATTCGTCCTGCGACTGCGCGCGGATGTCTTTCGCCACGTCCAGGAACTTCCTCCGGACTTCTTCCAGCGGCACCGCCAGGGGGATCTGGTCGAACGCCTCACCGGCGATGTCGAGGCCATTGAACAGATGGTGGTGTCCGGGGTCGTCGGAACGGTCACCGCGGTCTTCTCGGCGGTCTTCTACGCGGCCGCCGCCCTCTGGATCCGTTGGGACCTGGCCCTGGTCACCTTCGTCCTCGCCCCGCTCTTCCTGCTCGCCGCCCGGCGCTTCTCCGGCCGGATCAGGAAGGCGTCCCAGGAGGAGCGTGCCGCCGACGGCGCGATCACCGCGGTCGTGCAGGAGTCGCTCGGCAACATGGTGCTGACCCAGGCGTACAACCGCCGCCGCGCGGAGGAGAAGCGGCTGGACCGGGAGGCGCGCGCCTGGATGCGCGCGTCCGTACGCGGAGCGCGGGCCGGTGAGATGTACGCGCAGTTCGTCGAGGTCATCGAAACCCTGTGCGTGCTGGCGGTGATCGGCCTGGGCGCCTGGGAGATCTCCCGGGGACGCATGTCCCTGGGCCAACTGCTGGCCTTCGCCGCCTTCCTGGGCTACCTCTACCCGCCGATCCGCAACCTGGGCCAGCTGGGCCTGAGCCTGACCGCCGCCACCGCCGGCGCGCAGCGCCTCCAGGAGATCCTGGACGCCGAGCCCGCGGTCACCGATCCCGCCGACCCGGTCCCGGCCTGGCCGGTCCACGGCCGGGTCAGCTTCCACGGCGCGTCCTTCCGCTACCCCGACGCCGCCCAGGACTCCCTGCACGACGTCACCTTCACGGCGAGCCCGGGCGAACTGGTCGTGGTCACCGGCACCAGCGGCGCGGGGAAGTCGACCCTGTCGAAGCTGCTGACGCGCTTCTACGACCCCACGGCGGGCGCCGTCCGCCTGGACGGCGTCCCCCTGGGCGAACTGCCGCTGGAGTTCCTGCGCGAGAACGTCGCGCTGCTGCCCCAGCAGACCCTCATCGTGCACGGCACGATCCGCGAGAACATCGAGTGCGGCCGGCCGGGCGCCACTGACGAGCAGATCATGCAGGCCGCACGCGATGCCGCCGCGCACGAGTTCATCAGCGCGCTGCCCGAGGGCTACGCGACGCGGATCGCCCCCGGCACAGCGGCACTCTCCGGAGGCCAGCTCCAGCGGATCGCCATCGCCCGCGCGATGCTGCGCGCCGCCCCGGTCATGATCCTGGACGAGCCCACGGCCGGACTGGATTCCGTCGCCGCACGTCAGGTGGTGCAGCCGCTGCGGCGACTGATGGCGGGGCGCACGACCATCGTGATCACGCACGACCTCTCGCTGGCGCCCGACGCGGACCGGATCCTGGTCCTGGACGGCGGACGCCTGGTGGAAGCCGGCACCCATGACGCACTGATGGCCCTGGGCGGAGCGTACGCTGGGCTCGCGACGCCCGGAGCGGCGCGCAGCGCGGTGCCGGCGCCGGTCTGACGCGCGGCCTCGACAGCGGGCCGGCCGACTACTCCGCGCCGACCGCGGGGCCGACCGCGGGGCCGACCGCGGGGCCGACCGCGGGGCCGACCGCGGGGCCGACCGCGGGGCCGACCGCAGGGCCGGAGCCGAGCAGGGCCAGCCGCCGGGCGTCAGGGCTCTCCGGCTCGGCGGTGCCGACCAGCAGGTACTGGCCGGGCGCGGCCTGCACCTCGAAGGTCTGGTAGCTGAGGGTCAGCCGTCCCGCCTGCGGATGGTTGAAGGTCTTGGTCCTGCTGCCCAGCCGGCCGACGTCCTGGCGCTCCCACAGCGCCGCGAACTCCTCGCTCTCGGCGAGCAGGCCGTCGATCAGGGCGCCGGTCCCGGGGTCGTGCGGTTCGTGGCCGTGGGCCAGCCGTAGCGCGGCGACGGTGTCGCGGGCCACGCTGTGCCAGTCGGCGAACAGTTCCCTGGCCGCGGGGTCGCAGAACAGGGCGCGGGCCATGCCGCGCCGGTCCGCCAGCGGGGCGAGCAGGGCGTCGGCGAGCGCGTTCGAGGCGAGGACGTCCAGGCGGCGGTTGACCACGTAGGCCGCGGCCGCAGGAAAGGCGTCCATCAGCCGAAGCAGTTCCGGGGCGACCCGCTCACCGTCCGGGGACGGCGCTTCGGGCCTGGGCACGAGTCCGGCCAGGCGGTAGGCGTGCCAGCAGGCGTCGGAGTCCAGGTGCAGAGCCCGGGCGAGGGCGTCGACGACCTGGCCGGAGGGGTGCCGTTCACGGCCCTGCTCCAGACGGGCGTAGTAGTCGGCGCTCACCCCGGCCAGGACCGCGACCTCCTCGCGCCGCAGTCCGCTGACCCGGCGGCCCTGCGATCCGGGAAACCCCACGTCAGCGGGGCTGAGCCGGGAGCGACGCGCCAGCAGGAATTCACCCAGTTCATTGCCGCCCATGCCTGGATCGTACGCCGCCGGTTCCTGGGAGGCCCGCACCCAGGAAGACCCGTCCTGCCCCCTGCGCGCGATCCGACGCATGCTGGCAGCACCGGTCGGCGCGCCACCCGGCCGCCGACAGTCCGAAAGGCACGCCATGACCTACCCGTCCGCCACGGTCGCCCCGAAGGTGGTCCTGATCACCGGGGCCAGCAGCGGCGTCGGCGACGCCACCGCCGCCGCCCAGGACCGGTACGGACGCGTCGACGTCCTGGTCAGCCGGCCCGCCGACGTGGACGTCAACGAACTCGTCGTCCGACCCACGGCCCAGGGATGACCGCGATGACAACGACGGTGACCGAACAGCAGGTACGCGCCTGGGTCGAGGGCTATGTGCGGGCCTGGACCACCGGCAGCAGGAAGGACATCGCCGCGCTCTTCACCCCGCAGGCCGAGTACCACGAATGGCCCTACGAGACCGACTGGGTCGGCCGCGAGGCGATCATCGACGGCTGGCTCGCCCGCGCCCCGTGGCAGGAGGGCGGCTGGGAGTTCACCTGGTCCGTCCTCACCGTCAACGGGGACACCGCAGCCATCGAGGGCACCGGCCGGTACAAGGAACTGGGCACCTTCGCCAACCTCTGGACCGTGACGTTCGACAGGAACGGCAGGTGCACCATGTTCCGCATGTGGAACAACTAGATCTGATTCGGGCCCGCCGGCCGGCGCTCGGCCGCGGTCGGCGGAGAATGCCGACCGGGAACCGGTTCGGGGGCAGGTCCGGGGGCTATGCTGCGAAGGACGTCCCGGACCCCGGCGTAGACCAGTGCGGTTGCAGTGCGGTACCCGCGGTGAGCGGACGATGCGTCATGTCGTCCCTGTCGCACCAGGTGAAGCCGGTTTCCGCTTCGCTTTCCTGTACAGGTGTCCGACTACCGGGGGTGCGCGGAGGCTGAGACATCAGTCGGCCCCGTGCCGTACCCGGTGGTCACAAGATCTGAGGCGTTATGCCTGTTCTGCCCAGTCTGAACCTCTACCGGCACGATCGGGGAAGCCGCACGACGATCACCCTGGCGGGTGAGATCGACCTGGACACGGCACCGTTGGTGCGGGTGATGGTCGAGGACTGCCTGCGCGCGGGGATCCGCACCATCGACTTCGACCTGACCGTGCTGACCTTCTGCGACGTCACCGGCCTCAACACCTTCCTGGCCGCCGCCGAGAGCACCGCCGGGGTGGGCGGTGCGCTGGTCCTGCACAACCCGCGACCGACAGTGGCCCGGCTCTTCGATGTCACCGGCACGGCCTCCCTCCTGCACCGTCTGCCGTCGGCGCCCTCGCTCCCGGCCGGCGTGGTCCGGCTGCCGCACGCCGTGGTGGCCCCCCAACTGCTGGCCTCGTGAGAGAGGTTGGGGGCGTCGGGTGATCAGCCACCGGATGGCCGACGTCCTGCGGGTGCTGGAGTCGGGTGAGGGGCCGGCCCCGGTCGCCGACGTCATCGCGATGGCCGCCGGGGCTCTGGGCGTGGACGGCATGGCGGTCTCCCTGGTCACCGATGACGACCTCGCCGAGCTCCTGTGGTGCTCGGACGGGACCACGCGCCACTTCGAGGACCTGCAGCTCACCCTGGGCGAGGGGCCGGGACCGGACGCGGTGCGCACCGGGGCCATGGTGTGGGTGCCGGACCTGGCGGGTGTGCGCCCGGCCAGGTGGCCCGCCCTGGCCATGGAGGCCCCCGACCTCATGACCCGGGCGGTGTTCTGCTTCCCGTTGGGCATCGGCGCGATCCGGGTCGGGGTGCTGACCGCCGTGCGCCGCACCCCGGGGCCGATGAGCGCCCAGCAGACCGACGACGCGCTGGTCCTGGCCGACGCGCTGACCGTGGCGTGCCTGGGCAGCGGTGCGGAACCGCCGGGTGCGGCGGCGCCGGCGCTGGTCCCGCAGGCGTTGCAGCGTGCCGTGGTGCACCAGGCGACCGGGATGGTCAGCGTCCAGCTTGCGGTCTCCCTGCCCCAGGCCCTGCTGCGGTTGCGCGCGCATGCTTACAGCAGCGGACGTTCCATCACCGACGTCTCCAAGGACGTGGTGGACCGCCGACTGCGGCTGGGCCACTCCCTCAACGGCGCGGACCCGAGCACCGAAGTAGAGAGGGACGGATCGCCATGACCCGCGAGCAACGCATGACCGAGGTCTTCGTGGAAGTCGCCGACTCGCTGATCGACGACTTCGACCTGATCGACTTCCTCCAGCAGCTCTCGGTGCGCTGCATGGAACTGCTGGACGTGGCGGCGGTCGGCATCCTGCTCGCCGACCAGCACGACAACCTGCAGACCATGGCCGCCTCCGACGAGCACACCCGGCTGCTGGAACTCTTCGCCCTGCAGCACGACCAGGGCCCGTGCGTGGAGTGCTACAAGAGCGGCACCGCCCGCACCAACATCGACCTGAGCGATCCTCGGATCACGGCGGACTGGCCGGAGTTCGCCGCCCGGGCCGCGGGGACCGGGTTCGTGACCGCCAACGCGCTGCCGCTGCGGCTGCGCGGACGCGTCATCGGCGCGGTCGGCCTGTTCCAGACCTCCCCCGTCCCGCTGAGCGACCAGGACATCGCCCTGGCCCAGGCGCTGGCCGATGTGGCGACCATCGCGATCCTGCAGCAGCGCACCCTGGACCACAGCCAGATCGAACGCGCCCAGCTCCAGTCCGCCCTGACCAGCCGTATCGCGCTGGAGCAGGCCAAGGGCATCCTCGCCGAACGCTGGCAGGTCACCGTCGACGAGGCGTTCGCCGCCTTCCGCGGCTACGCCCGCGCCCACCAGCGCCAACTCGCCAAACTGGCCCGCGAGATCGCCGACGGCACCTTCGACACCACCGCGATCCCGCACCCGCGCCACCCGACAGCCAGGCGCCGAGGTCAGGCAGGCTGAGGCCAGGCCGGAGCTGACGTCAGGCCGGTTCGGTGGCGTAGGGGGCCATCGCCTCGATGGTCGCCTCGGGGGTGAACGGACGGCCGCCGGCGACCATGTCCCGCAGATCCCGGAAGTAGTTGACGTACAGGTCCGGGGTGAAAGTGTTGAGCAGGACCGTGGGCTCGCCGGTCGGGTTGGCGAAGGTGTGCGGCGCTCCGGGCGGGACCATGACCAGCGTTCCGGCGGGTGCGTCGTAGCTGGTCTCGCCGACGGTGAAGCGCGCGGTGCCGGACACCACGTAGAAGCCCTCGTCGTGCCGGGCGTGACGGTGCTGCGGCGGCCCGTCGGTGTGCGGCGCCACGGTGATCTCGGCCATCCCGAGCCGGTGTCCGGTGGTCGAGCCGTCCTCCAGGATCCGGATGCGGGTCGGGCCGAGCTGGATCGACTCGCCGTCGTCCGGGCCCACTACCGATACGTCTGTCATGTGATCCTCCAGCTGGGATAGCCTGCCTTCATTATGATAGCCGACTCTCGTCATTGGTGTGAACACTCCTGAGGATTATTGATCGGTGCATGCAGACGGAGGCGGATGGAGGCGGCCCCCGCTTTGATAACAACCTGGACCCCAGTGATGCCAGTGAATGTGTGTGCGTGGTAAGAACAGCGTGCCTAATTAGTAACGCGCCTGCGTGAGTGCCGGACGCGCCTGGGGGAGGGGTCCGGCTTGCCCGGTCAGTTCATATCCGCGCTTTGCGGTCGGTACCGCAGTCAGAGTCACCACCGGACCGGGCGGGCGCGGCTCCGCCGCACGCGGTTCGGATCGGCGCTCTCCTCCGTGGTCGCCGCGGCCCTGGTCGGCGCGCTGACCGTGGCCGTCGCACCGCCCGCGCGGGCCGACCAGAGCACCCAGGGCGTCGACAACCTGCGGACCAACTGGGACAAGACCGAGACCACGCTGTCGCCGGCCGTCGTGCAGTCCTCCGCGTTCGGAAAGCTCTTCGCCACCCAGCTCGACGGGCAGGTCTACGCCCAGCCGCTGGTGATCGGCAGCCAGGTGCTCGCGGTCACCGAGAACAACACCCTCTACGGCCTCAACTCCAGCACCGGCGCGATCAGTTGGAGCAAGAACTACGGCGCCGCCTGGCCCGCCTCGGCGATCGGCTGCAGCGATCTGACACCCAGCGTCGGCGCGACCGCGACGCCCGTCTACGACGCCGCGAGCAACACCCTGTACTTCACCACCAAGGTCGACGACGGCACCACCACCCATCTCCACCCGCAGTGGCTGATGCACGCCGTGGACCCGGGCTCCGGCGCCGAGCGCAGCGGCTGGCCGGTCACCATCGCCGGCAGCCCCGGCAACGATCCCAGCGCGACCTTCAACGCCTTCTACGAGCAGCAGCGCCCCGGGCTGCTGCTGCTCGACGGCGTCGTCTACGCGGGCTTCGGCGCGCACTGCGACGTGAAGCCGTACCGCGGCTACGTCGTCGGCGTGAGCACCACCACGCACAGCATCACCTCAATGTGGACCACCGAGACCGGGACCGGCGCCAGCGGCGCCGGCATCTGGCAGTCCGGCGGCGGCCTGGTGTCCGACGGCTCCGGACGGATCTTCTTCAGCACCGGGAACGGCATCAGCCCCGCCCCCGGCACCGGCACGAACGGGACCGGCTACCTCGCCGAGTCCGTGGTGCGGCTCCAGGTCGGCGCCAACGGGGCGCTGAGCACAGGGGACTACTTCAGCCCGAGCAACGCCGCCACCCTGGACCTGAACGACCAGGACGTGTCCTCCGGCGCGCCGATGGCCCTGCCCGACGGCTTCGGCACCACCTCGCACCCGCACCTGCTGGTGCAGCAGGGCAAGGACGGCCGGGTGTTCCTGCTGGACCGGGACAACCTCGGCGGCATGGGCCAGGGCTCCGGCGGCGGCAACGCCGTGGTCGGCGTGACCGGTCCCTACCAGGGACAGTGGGGCCACCCCGCGTTCTGGGGAGGCGACGGCGGCTATGTCTACCTCATCGGCAACAACGGCCCGCTGCGCGCGCTCAAGTACGGCGTCAACGGGGCCGGCAACCCCGCGCTGACCCTCACCGGGCAGAGCCAGGACGTGTTCGGCTACACCAGCGGATCCCCGGTGGTCACCTCCAACGGGACCGACTCCTCCAGCGCCCTGGTGTGGATGGTCTCCGCGACCGCGGCCTCCGGGGCGGGCGGCACCCTGCGCGCCTACAGCCCGACCCCCGACAGCAACGGCCTGCTGCCGCTGCTCTGGTCCGCGCCGGTCGGCACCGCCGCCAAGTTCAGCACCCCCACCGTCAGCGGCGGCAAGGTGTACGTCGGCACCAGGGACGGCCTGCTCTACGGCTTCGGCAGCCCCGCGCGCACTGCGGTCACCGCCGCCGCGCTCGACCTGGGACAGGTCGCCGTCGGCAGCACCGGCAGCGGCACCATGACGCTGACGGCCACTCAGGGCGTCACCGTGACCGGCCTGACCGCGTCCGCCTCGTTCTCCGTCACCGCGCCGACGCTGCCCCAGGCGCTGGCCACCGGTGCCATGCTGGACGTGCCGATCAGCTTCTCGCCGACCACCACCGGGGGCGTCAACGGAACACTGACGGTCGCTCTCTCGGACGGCGAGAAACTGGTCTTCGCCCTGCACGGCGTGGGCACCAAACCCGGGCTGGGCGCGGCGCCGACCGCACTGGCCTTCGGGACCGTGCCCACCGGCACCACCTCGACCGTGAACCTGCAGATCACCAACACCGGAACCGATCCGGAGACGCTCGGCACGATCACCGCCCCGTCCGCTCCCTTCACCGCCTCCGGACTGCCGGCCGCGGGCACCGTGGTGGCACCCGGCAACTCCTTCGTGGCCTCGGTGACCTACACCCCGGCCGGGACCCAGGCCGACAGCTCCGCCCTGACGATCGCCAGCAGCAGCAGCGGCGGCGCTCACACGCTCAGCGTCCCGATCACCGGCACCGCCATCGTCGGCCAGGGCCACCTGACCTTCTCGGCGGCCTCGGTGGACTTCGGCTCGGTGGCGGTGGGCAGCTCCAAGTCGCTCTCCTTCTCCATCACCAACACCGGCAACATCCCGGTGACCGTCACCAAGGCCAAGGCTCCCGACGGCGACTTCACCAGCCCGACGCCGCTGTCCGAGGGCCTGATCATCGGCCCGAACCAGACCGCGGTGCAGAGCGTCACCCTCACCCCGACCACGGCCGGGACGCTGACCGGCGCCTACGAGGTCACCGGGGACGGCGTCAACGCCGACGGGACCCCGCAGGGCGCGATGTACGAGCAGTTCACCGCCACCGGCACCGGTACGGCCATCACCACCTCGGCGCAGACCGGCCCCTGGAAGGCGAACGGCACGGCGGTACTGCCCGGCGACGGCAGCATCCAGCTCAACCCGGCGACGGCCGGCTCGGCCGGCACGGCCGTCTTCACCAGGCCGCTGGTCACCGACGGGCTGCGCGCCACCTTCACCGCGAAGCTGGGCCCCGGCAGCGGCGGCGACGGGATGACCCTGTCCCTGCTCGACCCGGCCGCGACCACTACCAGCGCACTGGGCGCGACCGCCTCCGGCCTGGGCATCGGCGGGCAGCCGGGCGTGGTGGTCGCGCTCAGTACCGGCTACAACAGCAAGCTCAACTCGTCCAACTTCGTCGGCGTCGGATACAGCACCGCGGGCTCGACCGCGATCTCCTATCTGGCCACCGCCAAGCTCAGCACCTCGCTGCGGCAGGGCACCCACCAGGTCGACGTGAGCGTCACCGGCGGCCATGTCTATGTGTCGGTGGACGGGCTGCAGGTGATCGACGCGACCCCGACGCTCACCTCCTCTGCACTGCTCGCCTTCTCCGGCGCCACCGGCGGTCAGGTCGACGCCCATGCGGTGAACGCGCTGGTCGTCAGTGCCACCCCGGTCGCGAGCCGGCTCGTCCCGATCACTCCGACGCGGTTCCTGGACACCCGTGCGGGTACGGGTGCGGCGAAGGCGCGGGTCGGCGCCGGTGGGGTGGTGCGGTTGCAGGTGGCCGGGGTGAACGGGGTTCCGGCGACCGGGGTCAGCGCGGTGGTGATGAACGTGACGGCGGTCAACCCCACGGCGGGCAGCTATGTGACGGCGTATCCGGACGGGCAGAAGCTGCCGGTGGTCTCCAACCTGAACTTCAACGCCGGCCAGACCATCGCCAACCTGGTGGTGGTGCCGGTGACCAACGGGATCGTGGACCTCTACAACAGCACCGGCCAGGTGGACCTGGTCGCCGACGTCACCGGGTACTACACGGCGGCAGGCGGCGGCTCGGCGCTGACCGCGATCACTCCGACGCGGTTCCTGGACACCCGTGCGGGTACGGGTGCGGCGAAGGCGCGGGTCGGCGCCGGTGGGGTGGTGCGGTTGCAGGTGGCCGGGGTGAACGGGGTTCCGGCGACCGGGGTGACCGCGGTGGTGATGAACGTGACGGCGGTCAACCCCACGGCGGGCAGCTATGTGACGGTGTACCCGGACGGGCAGTCGCTGCCGACGTCCTCCAACCTGAACTTCCCGGCCGGCCAGACCATCGCCAACCAGGTGCTGGTCCCGGTGGTGAACGGGGTGGTGGACCTGTACAACAGCTCCGGCCAGGTGGACCTGCTCGCCGACGTCAGCGGATACTTCTCCGCCACCGGCGCGCTGTTCTCAACGGCGGGCCCGGTACGGATCATGGACACCCGGAGCGGCCTCGGCGGCACGTCCGGCGCGGTCGGACCTGGCGGCACGGTGACCCTGCAGGTGACCGGGGCCAACGGGGTGCCGGCCACCGGGGTCACCGCGGTGGTGCTCAATGTGACCGCGGTCGCCCCCACGGCCGGCAGCTACCTGACGGTGTATCCGCACGGGCAGTCGCTGCCGGTGGTCTCCAACCTGAACTTCCCGGCCGGCCAGACCATCGCCAACCAGGTGGTGGTCCCGGTGGTGGACGGGAAGGTCGTCTTCTACAACGGCGCCGGCAGCGTCCAGGTCATCGCCGACCTGAACGGCTACTTCAGCTGACCGCCGCCGTCATGGCAGCCGTCCCGATAGGGTCGGCTGCCATGACCAGCGACAGCGACATCGAGAGCGGCATCGACACCGGCACCGACATCGACATCGACGAGCAGGGACGCCCGGAGCCGCCGCTCGCGGCCGACGAGTACGGCACGGTGGTGGGCTTCCTGGAGTACCAGCGGGCGACCCTGGCATGGAAGTGCGCCGGGCTGGACGCGGCGGATCTGGGCACCACGATCGCCGCGTCCACGATGACCCTGGGCGGGATGCTCAAACACCTGGCCTATGTGGAGGACCACTGGTTCTCCCGGTCACTGCACGACCGCGAGCCGGGCGCGCCGTGGGACACGGTTGACTGGAAGGCCGACCCGGACTGGGACTGGCACTCGGCGGCGGAGGACACCCCGGAGCAGCTGCACGCGCTCTGGCAGGCGGCCTGCGCCCGCTCCCGCGCCCAGCTGGCGGAGGCCCTGGCGCAGGGCGGCCTGGAGCAGCCGGCCCGGCGCTCCTGGTCCGACGGCCGGGCGCCGAGCCTGCGCTGGATCCTGCTGCACATGATCGAGGAGTACGCGCGCCACAACGGCCACGCCGACCTGCTGCGTGAGGCGGTGGACGGCGCCACCGGGGAGTGAGCGCCGCAGCCAGTGGCGGTGGCAGTCGCAGTCGCAGTGGTGACGCCGCGTCAGTCGAGCTGGTGGCGCCGGGCGTAGGCGACGGCCGCGGTGCGGTCGCGGGAGCCGGTCTTGGCGAAGATCCGGTTGATGTGCGTCTTGACGGTGTGTCCGCTGAGCACGAGTGCGGCGGCGATCTCGGGGTTGTTCAGGCCCCGGGCGATCAGGGTGAGGATCTCCGCCTCACGCTGGGTCAGGCCGTCCGGCAGCTGGAGGTGCGCGGGGCCCCGGTGCGCCGGGCCCCGCTGCGGGGCGGCGGGTGCGCCGGCGGTCGGCGTGGTGGCGGCGAGCAGGGTGGCCTGGACGCGCGGGTCCATCACGGCCAGGCCGCCGGCCGCGGCGTGCAGGGCGCGGGCGATGTCGGTGCGGTCGGCGTCCTTGGTGAGGTAGCTGCGCGCCCCGGCCCGCAGCGCGTCCAGGACGGAGCTGTCGTCGGCATAGGTGGTGAGCACGACCACGGCGACGGACGGGTGCTCCGCGGTCAGCCGGCGGGTGGTCTCGATGCCGTCCAGGACGGGCATCCGCAGATCCAACAGGATCGCGTCCGGCCGGTGCTCGGCTACCAGCTCCAGGGCCTGCGCGCCGTCGGCGGCGGCGCCGACGACGGCGATGTCGGGCAGGGCGTCGAGGAGCAGCACCAGGCCTTCACGGACGCTGGCCTGGTCGTCGGCGACGACGACGCGCAAGGGGGTGGGGGCGCTGGTCATGACACCAGTGTCCCGGGTTCCGGGTCCGGATTCCCGTCGGGGTGGGGCAGCTGCGCGGTGACCGTCCAGGCGTCGTCGCCCTGCGGGCCCGCCGTGAGCGTGCCGTTGAGCAGGCGCAGCCGTTCACGCATCCCGATGAGTCCGTACCCGCCGGTGATGCTGCCCGCGTTCGACGCCGAGCGAGGGTTGTGGGCGACCGGGTTGGTGACGGTGACGACGGTGAGCGCGTCGGTGCATCGGAGGCCCACGGTGACCGGCTGGCCCGGGGCGTGCTTGGCGGCGTTGACCAGGGCCTCCTGGACGATGCGCAGCAGGGCGAGGGTGGCGTCGGCGGGAAGCGGCCGCGGGGTTCCGTCGATGTCGACGGCGACGGCGGCACCGTGCCGGCGGGAGTGGGTGTCGGCCGCGCGGGCGATCTCCTGGTCGAGCGGGAGCTGGTCGGTGCGCAGGGCGTGCACTGCGCGCCGGGTCTCGACCAGGCCCTCGGAGGCCATCCGCTGCGCGGCGGCCAGCAGTTCCACCGCCTTGTCGATGTCCTGGCTGTCCGTCAGGACCGCTCGGGCGACCTGGATCTGGATGCCCAGCGCGCCCAGGGAGTGGGCCAGCACATCGTGGATCTCGCGGGCGATCCGGGCCCGCTCGTCCAGCACCTCGGTCCGCCGCTGCTGGAGCTGGAGCTGCTCGTACTGCGCCAGCAGCGCGGCGGACTGCTCCGCCTGCACCTGGTAGCCCCGCCGGGTGCGGCCCAGCAGCAGTCCGACGACCAGCAGCAGCGGGTAGCCGATCGTGGTGCCGATGCCGTCGCCGAGGGCGATCGCGCCGAACGCGACGGTCACGATCCCGGTCCCGGCCACGATGCAGGCAGGCAGCAGTTCGAGGTCGCTGCCGACGACCAGCGCTCCCACCACCGCGAAGGCCACCATGCCGTCACCGTGGGGAAGGGTGCAGCCCAGCCCGCCGGCGGTGACGACCACACCGAGCACCGGCCCCAGCAGCCGGATCCGGTGAGGTGCCAGGGGCGGGATCAGATCGAGCAGGCTCCATCCGGCGATCCCCAGGCAGAGGACGGCGTACACGGCGATCTTCAGCACCCGGACGTGGGGGGCGACCGGAGGAGCGTCGAAGAGCAGCACTCCCACGACGGCAGTGCCGGCGACGCGCACCAGGAAGGCGGCCCGGCGCATTGCGTTCACGTTCTCTCCTGCTCTCCTGGGGCGGCGGGTCAGCGGGCCGGCAGGTGGACGGCCCGGTACGTCCCGAGGGTAGACACGCCGGCGGTACCACCGCGTCACCGCAGGGGTTGACGCCGACCTGGTACCGGGGGCGTCGGCAAGGTCAGCCCGCGGCTCAACCCGGGCTCCGATTCGCCGCCGGGCGCCGACGCGGAGAGTGGGTCCCATCACCCCGCAATCCTCACCGAGGGAGCCCGCCATGTTGTCCGAACTCACCCAGGCCATGATCGTCAACGGTGCCGTGCTGGTTGCTGTGCTCCACAGCGACCTGGGCAGCGAGCGCAAGATCGGTCCGATGCGGATCCTGCGTCCCCTGGTTCTGGCGGGCGCCGTGATCCCGCTGTTCGTCCAGAGCCCGGCCACCCACGGAACCGGGCTGGCCGTGGAGCTGGCCGGGATCGCCGCGGGCCTGCTCGGCGGCCTGGTCGCGGTCGCGCTGATGGCCGTCCACCGCAGCCGAGAGACGGGCCGGCCGGTCAGTCGGGCCGGAACGCCGTACGCCCTGCTGTGGATCGTGGTCATCGGCGCCCGGGCGGCCTTCTCCTACGGCTCCTCGCACTGGTTCCCGGCCCAGCTGACCAGCTGGTGCATCGCCCACCAGGTCACCGGCGCGGCCATCACCGACGCGCTCATCGTGATGGCGGTGGCCATGCTGCTCACCCGCACCATTGGCCTCGGCGCGCGGGCGGCCCGGCTGCCTGCCGCTGCCACGGCGTCCGGTGCCCTGCGCGCGGCCTGATGGTGCTGAGGCTGCTGAGGACGACATGCGCGGGCAATTGATTGACAATGTCAACCATTAAGGTCTACCGTCGATCCATTGCTTGAACACATGAACCATCTAGGTCCTCAAGGCTCAGGAGCACCACCATGACCGCCGTCCTCTTCGTCGTCACCGGCGCCACCCACTGGACCCTGGCCGACGGCACCCCGCACCCCACCGGGTTCTGGGCCGAGGAGCTCGTCGAGCCGCACCGGATCTTCACCGAGGCGGGCTACCGGATCACCGTCGCCACCCCCGACGGGGTCCCTGCCCCCGTCGACCGGGGCAGTCTGGCGGCCGCGGTCAACGGCGGCCAGGAGCAGGCCGATCGTCTCAGCGCCTACCTCGACTCGATCCGCGACACGCTGGAGGCCCCGGCCAAGCTGGCGGAAATTGACCCGGACGCGTTCGACCTGGTCTTCTACCCCGGCGGTCACGGTCCGATGGAAGACCTGGCGGTGGACCAGGCCTCCGGCCGGATCCTCACCCGCGCCCTGGACTCCGGCAGGCCGCTGGGCGTGGTCTGCCACGCACCCGCCGCGCTGCTCGCCGCCCGCCGTGAGGACGGCAGCTGGCCCTTCGCCGGCTACCGGATGACCGCCTTCACCAATGCCGAGGAGACCGCGGCAGGTCTCGCGGCCAAGGCGAAATGGCTGCTCCAGGACCGCCTGGTCGAGCTCGGCGCCGATTTCGACGAGGCCGCGCCGTTCACTCCGCACACGGTGATCGACCGCAATCTGTACACCGGCCAGAACCCGGGGTCCTCCGCCGAGCTGGCCCGGACGCTGGTGGACGCCGTCTCCGTCGATCCGGCCACGGTGGTGGCCCGGGTGCGAGCCACCTTCGCCAGCGGCCGGACGAAGCCGCTGGCGTGGCGGCTGGCCCAGTTGAGCGCCCTGCGCGCGCTGCTGGTCGAGCAGTCCGACGCGTTCCTCGCCGCGCTCAACGCCGACCTGGGCAAGAGCGCGACCGAGGCGCAGCGCAGCGAGGTCGGGTTCGTCGTGAACGAGATCGACCACACGGTGGCGCACCTGGAGGAGTGGCTGCGCCCGAAGCCGGCCGGTGTCCCCGCCGCCTTCATGCCGGCCGAGGCCCGCGTGGTCCGTGACCCGCTCGGCGTGGTCCTGATCATCGCCCCGTGGAACTATCCGCTGCAGCTGGCCCTCGCGCCGCTGGTCGGCGCGCTCGCAGCGGGCAACACGGCCGTGGTCAAGCCCAGCGAGATGACCCCGGCGACCTCCGCCGCGATGGCCCGGCTGATTCCGCGCTACCTCGACCGGGAGGTCGTGACCGTCGTCGAGGGCGCCGTGGCGGAGACCACCGCGCTGCTGGAGCAGCGCTTCGACCACATCTTCTACACCGGCAACGGCGCGGTCGGACGGATCGTCATGACCGCCGCCGCCAAGCACCTCACCCCGGTCACCCTGGAACTGGGCGGCAAGAGCCCCGCCGTGGTCGAGCCGGGCGCCGACCTGGCGGTCACCGCGCAGCGGATCGCCCGCGGCCGGTTCCAGAACGCCGGCCAGACCTGCGTCGCCCCCGACTACGTGCTCGCCATCGGCGGCACCGCCACCGCGCTGGAAGCTGAACTGGTCACCGCGGTGCGGGCGCTGTACGGGGAGGACCCGGCGGCCAACCCCGAGTACGGACGGATCGTCAACGAGCGCCACCACGACCGGCTCACCGCACTGCTGGGCGACGGACGGGTCGTCACCGGCGGCGCCCACGACCGGGCCAGCCGCTACCTGGCGCCGACCGTCCTGGCCGACGTCTCGCCCGAGGCTCCGGTGATGCAGGCGGAGATCTTCGGCCCGGTACTGCCGATCGTGAGCGTTCCCGACCTCGACGCGGCGATCGCCTTCATCAACGAGCGGGACAAGCCGCTCGCCCTGTACGCCTTCACCGCATCGGAGCAGACCAAGCAGCGCCTGGCGGAGGAGACCTCCTCCGGCGGCCTGGTCTTCGGCCTCACCGTCGCGCACCTGGCCGTGCCCGAACTGCCCTTCGGCGGTGTGGGTGAGAGCGGCATGGGGCGTTACCACGGCGAGTACTCCATCGACACCTTCAGCCACCTGAAGGCCGTCCTGGACAAGCCCCTCGGCTGACGCTGCCTCTACGCGATCGGACTCATGCTGCTCTCCGACGCGGCCTTCGCCGCGCTCGCGCAGCGGGGTTCGGGGTCCGTCGCGCGGCCGAGCCCCCTTCCGGCGGCCGGGTTTCCCGTGCGCGCTTGCTCCCGCTGACCGTCGGTCGCCTCCGTGGGGCGCGCCGGTCGGTCCCTGGCTGGGGTGGCTCGGCTCCGCCTCGCGGCAACCACGAGGAGCGGGGGCGGTCGGCGGGGCGTGCGTTGCCGGGTGCGCGCCGGTGCCGGGCCTGCAGAAACCTTTCTTCGAGCCGGATTGCCCGTGCTGGGGGGAGTTACAACCATGCTGGGGTGAATTACACCCATATATGGTTGCTACGCCCCCCAGCGTGGTTGTAACTCCCCCCAGGTAACCCGATTGGGGGACGCACTTGTCCCGCCCCGCGCCCCTGGCGAGCGCTCCGCGCGGACCCAGGCCGCCCCCGGCCGTTGTCGCGCGGCGGAGCCGCTTCTGTCCGGGCGGAGCCCGGGAGATGGTGGGTGCGGTCGCGGCCCGGGTGTTGCCGTTGCAAGCGTGGAGCGGAGTCCACTGCGTCGTTCCGTGGATCGCGGGTAGGCGCGCCCTGCGCCGGGTTGACCGTCAATCCGGTACGGACGGTGGTGTTGAACATGACCAAGGCCAAGGCCAAGGAATCCATTCAGACCGGTGCGAAGGCCGCGTCGGCCGCTGGCGGGGCGGTCAAGAGCAAGAAGGCGACGAAGGTGGAGACGGCCCCGGTCAAGCCCGCCCCGGTGAAGGCCGCCAAGGCGAAGGTCACCGGCGCGAAGGCTGCGTCCGCTGCTTCCAGGACGCTGCACGATCCCAAGGCGACCAAGCAGGAGAAGTCCGCAGCGGCCAGCGCCCTGTCCAAGGCCCCGGCGCACGCCAAGCCGTGACATCGGTCCTCCCGCACCAGCGCTGACCATGACTCCCCCCGGATGAGGGAATCAGCTCCACCTCATCCGGGGTGTTCATGGCTGACGGCTCGACTTCGCCATCCCCAGTGCCTTCGGCACCATGTTCTGCCGAAGCCCAGGCACCAGGCACAGCAAGGGCTTACCGACCGCCGCTACACTGCGGTGCCCGCACTGAGAGTGATCCAGTACCGCACAACCGCGGTCCTCCCGCGAGAGCCGGGGACCCACAGGGGAATGAACATGGAAGAGACTTCTCCCAAGGCCGTTGTCGTCGTGCCCACGTACAACGAGCGTGAGAACCTGCCCGTCCTGGTCGGGCTGCTCGAAGAGCTGCAGTTGGCGAACCTGCACATCCTCGTCGTGGACGACAACTCGCCCGACGGCACCGGTGAGGTCGCGGACAAGCTGGCCGCCAATGCCCCGGACCGGATCGGCGTGCTGCACCGCACCGAGAAGGACGGCCTCGGTCGCGCCTACATCGCGGGCATGACCCGGGCGCTGGACGAGGGTGCGGACATCGTGATCCAGATGGACGCGGACCTGTCCCACCCGGCCTCGGTGCTCCCGGTCATGATCGAGACCCTGACCGGCACGGACGCGGCCGTCGTGCTGGGGTCCCGCTACGTCCCCGGCGGTTCGACCGCGGCGGAGTGGCCCTGGCACCGCAAGGCCCTCTCCGCCTGGGCGAACTTCTACGTCAACACGCTGCTGCGGCTGCACGTCAAGGACGCCACGGCCGGGTTCAAGGCGTGGAAGGCGGAGACGCTGCGGTCGATCGACCTGCCGTCCATCAACAGCAACGGCTACTCCTTCCAGGTGGAGATGAACTACCGGACCGTCAAGCGCGGTCTGACGATCCGTGAGGTCCCGATCCGGTTCGAGGAGCGGGTCAAGGGCGCCTCCAAGATGAGCCTCGGCGTGCAGATCGAGTCCGCGCTCGCCCCGTGGAAGCTGCTCTTCGGCGGCGGCAGGAAGTAGCCGGCCGCTCAGTCGTCGACCGGCCGCCGCAGCGTGATGAGCAGCGGCGTCCGCCGGTCCATCAGGGGGCGGACGATGCGCGCCTCCTCCAGCATCGCCTCGGTGGCCTCGTCGCCGACCTCGGCGCGCAGCTCGTCCTGGTGCAGCTCCCAGAGGTCGTAGAGCCGCTCCCAGAGCGCGGGCTCCTCTGGGCGCTCCTCGGCCGACTCCCACTCCAGGCCGGCCTCGGCGGCGTGCTCGCGCCAGCCGGGGCGGTCCGGACGATGCTGCGGGTGCCCGGGCTGGAGCCGGTTGCCGGTGAACACGAACCGTGCACCGGGCCGCAGGATGCGGCGCAGCTCGCGCAGCGCCGCGGTCCGGTCCGTGGTGAACGGCAGTGCGTCCATGCTCACCGCGCCGTCCGCGAAGGCGTCCGGCAGCCCGGTGTGCTCGAAGGCGCCGGTGCGGAACTCGGCCCGGCCCTCGGGGACGAAGTCCGCCGCCCGCTCGCCGGCGATTCCGACGGCCACCGGCGAGATGTCCACCCCGATCAGCCGCACGTTCAGCGCACGGGCCAGCCACAGCCCCGTCCCGCCGTTGCCGCAGCCCAGGTCGACCAGGGTCTGCCCGGGCCGCAGCCGCAGCTCGCGCACCATCCCGCCGAGCACCCGCCAGCTGCAGCTGCTCGCCGGGTCGACCTCGGCGGGATACTCCGCTCCGAACGCCTCCGTGTGCAGCCGCGTGGTCAGACTGTCCCCGCCGCGGGCGGCACGGGCGGTGTGGAAGCGGTCGGTGCGCTCGCGCACGGACTCGTCGGAGCTGCCGGTCACATGACCTCCCGGATCGGAAAAGACCGCAGCCTACAGCGGCTTGGGGCCCGGTAGCCATGCTCTCGGTGCGGCTACTTCCAGGTGTCGTTGAGGGTCGCGCTGCCCGAGGCCGGGGTGGTCGTGGTGCGGTTGGCACCGCTCTCCCAGGTGACGTTTCCGCTGCTGTCCTTCTTGATGTACTTGTACTCGAAGTAGGTGTTCGCGGGGAGGTGGAGCGTCCCGGTCCAGAGCGGATAGCTCGCGGAGGAGAGCAGGACTGCGCCGCTGGTGCTCCAGCTGCCGAGGACGGGGAGGGAACCGACCACGTAGACGTTGGTGCCGTAGACGGTGGTGGCATTCTCGCTGAAGTTCTCGCTGACGCTGGTCGCGGCCGACACCAGGTCGGTGCTGTCGAAGGCGACCGAGTCCTTGGCCGGGACGGTCACGCTCGCATTGCCGCTGCTGTCCACGGTGACGGTCGTCCCGCTGCAGGCGCCGCTGCTGACCGCGCCGTGGATGATGTCGCAGTAGATGCCCGCGGCCATCCCGGTGGCGAAGGTTTTGGTCTGCGCCGAGCTCTCGTTGTTGACCGCGATCCAGCCCGCGCTGCCCCGGCTGAAGGCGATCAGGTTGGAGCCGTCGTCGTACCAGTTGGCGACCGACTGGCCGGCCGTGTGGTTGTGCCAGGCCACCATGTGGTTGACCCCGGTGACCCGGTCGGTGCACTCCCAGCCGCTGCCGCAGGCAGTGTCGGTGACCATGCCGGTGCTGGCGGCCGGGGGCGAGTCGTCGGAGTTGGTGAAGTCGAATCCGGCGTACACCTCCGGAGTGCCGTAGCCCCAGGCGAGTTCGAACTCGGTGGCGATGTTGTTCACCGCACCGGACTTGTAGCTGAGGGTGGAGCCGTTGCGCTCGGTGTCGTGGTTCTCGACGAACACCAGCTCGTCGCTGCTCGGCAGCAGGCCCCAACTGGTGCCGAACGTCTTCAGGTTGGAGATGCTGCCGTTGAACTGCTGGGTGAGGTCGTCGGCGTAGTCGAAGCCGAGCAGACTGCCGGTGACCTCGAAGGAGGCGGGGGCGAGTTGTCCGGTGCCGCCGGGGATGACCTCCTGGGCGACGTAGGGAGCCGTGCCGTCGGCCGTCTTGTTGAGCTTGCTCTCGATCGCGGCGAGGTCGGTCTCGCCGATGTGCTTGGCCGCGTCCACCCGGAAGCCCGAGACGCCGTAGCCGATCAGCTTGTTGAGGTACCCGGCGATCGCGGTGCGGACGTAGTCCGACTCGGTGCGGAGGTCGGAGAGGCTCGACAGCTCGCAGTGGGTGACCTCGGTGTAGTTGTCCCAGTTGTGGATCTGGTCGTCGGACTGGGGGCAGTCGCCGGGGTAGTAGTGGAAGTCGGCGCTGGAGTACAGCCCGGGGTAGCTGTACTTGGTGTACCCGGTGACCCCGCCGTAGGACGAACTGCCCTGCCCGGTCATGTGGTTGATGACGGTGTCGACGTAGACCCTCACCCCGGCCGCGCGGCAGGTGGAGACCATGGCGGCGAACTGTGCCTCGCTGCCCATCCGGCTGGTGAGGTTGTAGTCCACCGGCTGGTAGATCTCCCACCAGGGGTGGCCGGAGACGGTGGTGGAGTCCTCCGGCGGGGCGACCTGTACACCGCCGTAGCCGGAGGGGCCGAGCACCGTGGTGCACTCGTTGGCGACGGAGTTCCAGTTCCACATGAAGAGATTGGCGATCACATCGCCGCTGTTCAGGGCCGCGTGCGCGGTCCCGGCGCTGGCAGCCAGGGTGAGCGGGACGATGCCTGCGGTGAGCAGGGCTCCTGAGGCGAGCATGGCGCGAAGGCGCGTGCGCGTACGCATGGTGGCTCCGGGTGGGGTGAAGGTCGCACGGGCTGAGGGTGGGGTCGCCCGGTGCTTCGCCATGACGATGCTCGCGGTGACGGAGCTGCGTCAAGGGGCTTGTAGAAAATTCTTTCTGATTCTTGCGGAAGGCTGGGATGGACCTTGCAGGTACAGCGTCGGAACAATAGGGCCGCCGCCCGAGTTCGACCGATCATGGACATCCTTCGCTATGCGGCCTTCACCACCGACCCCGAGGGCGGCAACCCCGCCGGGGTCGTGCTCGACGCGACCGGGCTGGACGACGCGGGCATGCTGGCTCTGGCGGCCGAGGTCGGCTATTCGGAGACGGCGTTTCTGACGAGGGGGAGGAGTGGGACTGCGGGGGAGCGCGACCCTCGGGATTACGACGTCCGCTACTTCAGCCCCAAGGCGGAGGTCCCCTTCTGCGGCCATGCCACCATCGCCACCGCAGTCGCCCTGGCCGAGCGCATCGGCGCCGGGGAACTGCTCTTCCGCACCCGGGCCGGCGAGGTGCCCGTCGCGGTCGAGGCCGGGCCGGACGGAGTTCTGCGGGCAACCCTGACCAGCGTCGATCCCCGGGTGGACGCGGTGTCGGAGGCGGATGTGGCCGAGGCCCTGCGGCTGCTCCGCTGGAGCGCCGACGACCTCGACCCAGCCCTGCCACCCCGGATCGCCTACGCGGGCGCCCGGCACCTCGTCCTGGCCGCCGCCACCCGCGAGCGCCTCGCGGACCTGGCCTACGACTTCGAGGGGCTGGCGGCCTACATGGTGGACCGCGATCTGACCACACTGCAGCTGGTGTGGCGCGAGGACGCGTCCACCTTCCATGTCCGCGACCCGTTCCCGATCGGCGGGGTCGTCGAGGACCCGGCCACCGGCGCCGCGGCGGCGGCCTTCGGCGCGTACCTGCGGGAGCTGGGGTTGGTGGTCGGGGGAGGCGGGACGGTGCTGACGCTGCATCAGGGGGAGGATCTGGGCCGGCCCGGGGTGCTGCGGGTGGAGCTGCGGGAGGGGGACCGCAGAGTGCGGGTGTCGGGGACGGCGGTGGCGATCGCCGGGTAGGGGGTTCTGTGGGTTCCTCGACTGCGGATCGTAGTCGGCTGGTCGCGCAGTTCCCCGCGCCCCTAACTTGTGCAACTGGCCCGCTTGCAAACGTCCAGGGGCGCGGGGAACTGCGCGACCAGCCAGGCACATGCCGCAGCCGAGCTACGATCCACAGGTGCTCCTCACCCGTCCCGCCGTCGCCGTCGAAGCGCCCCCGCGCACCGCGCGTGACCCCTTCTTCGACAACGCCAAACTACTGGTGATCGTGCTGGTCGTGCTCGGCCACGCCTGGGAGCCGCTGGTCGCTCTGCCGGGCGAACGACCGCTGCGGGCTGCGTACCTGCTGGTCTATGTGTTCCACATGCCGGTCTTCGTGCTGGTCTCCGGCTGGTTCTCGCAGAGCTTCCGGGGGGAACCGCGCCAGCTCCGGCGGCTGCTCACCGGCGTCCTCGCACCGTTCCTGCTGTGGAACACGCTGCTGACGCTGTGGGTGCAGTGGCTGGCCGGAACGCACTTCGCCCTGGCACCGCTGACCCCGACCTGGGTGCTGTGGTTCCTGATGTCCCTGTTCCTGTGGCGGATCACCGCCCCGCTGTGGCGGCTGGTCCGCCGGCCGGTGCCGGTGGCGATCGCGGTGTTCCTGCTCAGCGGCGCCTTCACCTTCGGCCCGATGCTGGCGCTGGCCAGGACGCTGGAGTTCCTGCCGTACTTCGTGATCGGCCTCTGCCTGCGCCGCGAGCGCCTGGACCGCCTGCTCGCGTTCCGGCACGTCCGGCTGTACGCGCTGGCTGTCTTCGCCGCGGTGGCGGTCCTCGCCTATGCGGCGGCCCCGAGCACCAACGTCAACTGGCTCTACCGCAGCGGCTCCAGCGGCTCGCTGCATGTCTCGTATGCACGCTGGCTGGCCGAGTCCTCGGTGCTGTTCCTGCTCGGGTTGCTGCTCGCGGCGGCCTTCCTGGCGCTGGTGCCACGCCGCCCGATGTGGTTCAGCGCGCTCGGCGCCGGGACCATGTACGCGTTCCTGCTGCATGCGTTCGTGCAGCGGACGCTGCTGCTGGAGGGCGCGTACCACTGGTCGCTGCTGCGCCACCCCGGCGGCTGGCTGCTGCTGTCCGCCGGCGCGGTGGCGCTGGCGCTGGCGCTCTGCACCACCCCGGTGCGGAGGGTGTTCCGACCGGTGGTCGAACCCCGGCTGCGCCGACTGCTCCGCTAATCGGAAGCTGTCCCCGATCCGGGGACAGCTTCCGATCCGCTAGGCCCTGAGCGCTGCGCCCGCGGCGGTTCGCACCCGCGCCAGCGGTACGACCAGCGGCGTTCCGCTCTCCGGGTCCTCGATCACCCGGCAGCGCAACCCGAACACCCGCTGCACCAGCTCCGCCGTCACGATCTCCGAGGGGTCGCCCTCGGCAACCACGGCGCCGTCGCGCATCGCGATCAGATGGGTGGCGTAGCGAGCAGCCTGGTTGAGGTCGTGCAGCACGGCCACCAGCGTCCGCCCCTCCGTCTCGTGCAACTCGGCGCAGAGGTTCAGCAGTTCGACCTGGTGGGCGACGTCGAGATAGGTCGTCGGCTCGTCGAGCAGCAGTAGCGGGGTCTGCTGGGCCAGGCACATCGCCAGCCACACCCGCTGCCGCTGCCCGCCCGACAACTCGTCGACGCAGCGATCGGCCAGCTCCGCCACCCCGGTCGCGGCCATCGACTCGCCGACCACCTGCTCGTCCCGCGACGACCACTGCCGGAACAGCCCTTGGTACGGGTAGCGGCCCCGGGCGACCAGGTCGGCGACGGTGATGCCGTCCGGCGCCGTCGAGCCCTGCGGCAGCAGCCCCAGCTGCTGCGCGACCTTGCGGGCCGGCAGCGAGGTGATGTCCCGTCCGTCCAGGTGGACGGTGCCACGGGCTGGTCGCAGTACCCGCCCGAGGGCGCGCAGCAGGGTCGACTTGCCGCAGGCATTGGGGCCGATGATCGCGGTGAACGAACCGTCGGGGATCGCCACGTCCAGATGTTCGGCGACCGGATCGCCCTGGTACGCGAGCGTGACGTCATGCGCGGCGAGGCGGGACACGTAGGGCTCCTCGGTGGCGGTACTCGACCTGTGCCATAGTAAGGGCAGCCTAACCTAATCGAATGTCAGCCATCGATCAGGCCCCCGGAGACCGCATGCCCGCAACCGCCGCCCCTGCTGTTCCTCTTGTCGAACCCTTCCGCGGCGCCCGGCGGCGGGCCCCGCAGCCCCTCCCGCTCCTGTTGCCGCGAGGCGGAGCCGAGCAACAGCAACAAGCCACGGGCGTGCCATCCGGCAACGGTGGCGCCATGTAAGCCACCTACCGGCCCCGTGTCGGGGAGGCGGCGCCCCGCCTCCCCGACACACATCGCGTCAGCTCGTGGTCGTCGTCTTCGCCTTCGTCAGGTCGTAGACCGTCACCCCGTCAACCGTGCTGGACGAGTAGTTGGCTGCGACCCAGGTGGAGATCTGGCTGGTGTCCGAGCTGCCGCTGCTGCCGTTGGCGCCGGTGCCGCCGGCGATGAAGTAGTGGATCCGGCCGGAGCGGACGTACTGCTCGAACTGGCTGAGGCTCGGGGCGGCGTCGGTGCCGTTGAATCCGCCGAGGGCCATCACCGGGTCGCCGGTGGCGAGTTGGTAGCCGGCGGCGTTCTGGGAGCCGATTGCTGCGGCGGCCCAGGTGTACTTGCCGGCGTCGGTCTTCAGCAGGGCGGTGATCGCCGTGCCCGGGTTGGAGCCGTTGAGCAGCGTTCCGATGCCGCCGCCACCACCGCCCGCCCCGCCGCCGCCGAACCCGCCGCCGCCAGCGGCGCCGCCGGTTCCGCCGCGCGTCGTGGTGCCACCCGGCGCGGTGCCGCCGCCGGCCTGCGGCGCGCCTTGACCGCCGCCGGTGGTAGCGCCGCCCTGGCCTCCGCCCGGGAACCCGCCGCCGGCGCGTCCGCCGCCGAAGCCGCCACCGCCGCCGCCTCCGAACCCGCCTCCCATCACGGAGGGTCCCGCGCTGGGCAGGGATCCGGTGTGCGCCGTGCCCACCGTCTGCAGGGTGTAGGCCGCCGGTCCGGCCAGGGCCGCGACCAGGCCCAACGCCGCCAGCGGGCGGGCGAAGCCGCTCGGGAGGTGGCCTGCGACGACCAGGCCCAGCGCCGCCAGCATCCCGCCGATCAGCACCGCGTACCGCAGCCACGGGTACCAGTCGGAACTGCGCTCCAGCAGGGTGTACGACCACACGGCCGTCACCCCGGTGACCACCGCCAGTGCCACGGAGGCGAACCAGCTCTTCCTGTGCTCCCAGAGCAGCGCCGCGCCCATGCCGATCAGGATCGCGATGTACGGAGCCAGCGCGACGTTGTAGTACGGGTGGAAGATGCCCTTCATCAGACTGAACGTCAGGAAGGTGGTGACCAGGGCGAGTCCCCAGAGCACGAAGGCCGCGCGGCGGCTGTCCACTCGGGGCAGGCGCCAGGTCAGCCACAATCCGGCGACAACGAGCAGCAGCGCCGCCGGGAGCAGCCAGGCGATCTGACCGCCCATGTCGGAGCTGAACAGCCGGGTGAGTCCGGTGCTGCCCCAGATGCCCGTGCCGCCTGCGGCACCGCCGCCGCCCCCGCCGACGCTGCCGGTCTCGGAGCCGTCCAGACGCCCGAACCCGTTGTAGCCGAAGGTCAGTTCAAGGAAGCTGTTGTGCTGGCTGCCGCCGATGTACGGCCGGTACGCGGCCGGGGTCAGCTCGACGATGGCCACCCACCAGCCGCCGCTGACGACCATGACGACCAGGGCCACCAGCACCTGCCTGATCCTGCGCCACATCCCGGTAGGCGCGAACGCCAGGTAGGTGATGCCGAGCGCGGGGAGGATCAGGAACGCCTGCAGCGTCTTAGTGAGGAACGCCATGCCGACGCACGCGCCCGCCAGCACCAGCCAGCGGGTCTGGGCCTTCTCCTGCGCGCGCAGAACGGCGTAGCCGGCGAGGGTCAGCAGCAGGGCGAGCAGCGCGTCGGGGTTGTTGAAGCGGAACATCAGCGCGGCGACGGGGGTGAGCGCCAGCGCCGCGCCCGCGATCAGTCCGGCCTGGGCCGAGAAGCGCCGGCGTACCGCCGCGTACACGACGGCGACCGTGGCGACGCCCTCCAGGGCCTGCGGCGCCAGGATCGACCAGGAGTTGACGCCGAAGATCCGGGCCGAGATGTCCATGACCCACAGCGACGCCGGGGGCTTGTCCACGGTGATGAAGTTCGCCGCGTCGGAGGAGCCGTAGAACATGGCCTCCCAGCTCTTGCTGCCGGCCTGGACGGCCGCCGAGTAGAACTGGTTGGCCCAGCCGGAAGCGCTGAGGCCCCACAGGTAGAGCACGGCGGTGACCAGGAGTAGAGCGATGAATGCGGGGCGGACCCAGCGCGGGTCCCCGGCGGGGGACTGCTGTTCCAGCTCGACGGGCTGGGCGGCAATGGTGGACGACATACCACCAATCTCTCCGAAAGCCCTGTTGTCGCCGTGTGCCGATGCTGTGAACGGTCTGTCAGTTGGCGAGGTAATTCAGAAACCTGGCCCGTTCGAAGGAGAGCGGCAGCCGGACCGTGAACACGGTGCACCCCGGCGAGCTGCGGACGCTGACCTGGCCGCCGTGCGAGGCGGTGACGGCGGCGACGATGGCCAGGCCGAGGCCGGTGCTGCCGGCCGAACGGGAGCGGGAGCTGTCGCCGCGGGCGAAGCGCTCGAACACGGAGGGCAGCAGCGCGGGTGGGATGCCCGGACCGTCGTCGATGATCCGCAGCTCGCAACCGGTGCCGTCGGGGGAGAGCAGCACGGCGGCGGTGACCCTGGTCCCGGCCGGGGTGTGCTTGCCCGCGTTGGCGAGGAGATTGACCAGCACCTGGTGCAGCCGGTGCCCGTCGCCGTCCACCATCACCGGGTCGTCAGGGAGTTGGACCTGCCAGTTGTGGTCGGGGCTGGCCGCGTGGGCGTCCCGGACGGCGTCCATGACCAGCGGCGAGAGGTCCAGCGGCTCGCGCTCCAGCGGGCGCCCGGCGTCCAGGCGGGCCAGCAGCAGGAGGTCCTCGACGAGGCGGGTCATCCGCGCGGCCTCGGACTCGATCCGGCTCAGTGCGTAGGCCGTGTCCTGCGGTACGGCTTCGCGTCCGCGCCGGGTGAGTTCGGCGTAGCCGGCGATGGATGCCAGTGGCGTCCGCAGCTCGTGACTGGCGTCGGCGACGAACTGGCGCACGCGGGTCTCGCTGGCGTGGCGGGCGGACAGGGCGTCGGCGACATGGTCGATGAGTCGATTGAGTGAGAAGCCGACCTGCCCGGCTTCGGTGCGGACGTCCGTGTCGGCGTCAGGTACCCGGGTCAACTCGCCGACCTCGCCCCGGTCCAATTGCACCCGGGAGATTCGTGCGGCAGTGGCGGCGACCCGGTCGAGGGGACGGAGCGAGATCCTGATCAGGCCGAAGGAGAGGAAGCCTGCGATGATCATCCCGGCCAGGGTGACCGTCGCCTCGACGGCGATGAGCTCATTGACGGTGGTCTGGTAGCTGTTGAGGGGCACCCCGACGATGCGCGTCTCTTGGGTCTGAGGATTGACCTGCGCTTTCACCAGGAAGTCGCCAAGGTCGGGCAGGGAGATCGTGACGAAGACGCTGGTGCCGGCAGCAGCAGCGAGTGCGTTCGTCTGGGCGGTCGTCAGTGCCTTGGGGGTGAAGGACGGGTTGTTGTTGCCGTCGGTGCTCACCGTCGGTGTGCCGGCCTGCACAGTTCCGTCCTTTGCCACCAGGGCGCCAACGGCACCCTCTGGCAGAGTGTTGACGAACGCCAGGGGATTCTGCTGGGCGCGCGACGGCGGACGCGACGCTCCGGCCCCGCCTGTGCCGTCGGTCCCGCCTCCGTTGTCGATCCAGAACGGCTGGGCTCGAGCAATCGCCTGCGTCAGCTTGTCCTGGGCCGCAGCATTCAGGTCCGCCTTGACCGCCAGCGTGGTGACCAGCGCGATCACCCCGCTGACCACCGCCAGCATCAGCGTGGTGGTCACCAGCAGCCGGGTCCGCAAGGACCATGTGGACCAGCTTCGGACCCGGCTCCGCTTCATCGGACCGGTGCCCCCGCGTCGGCCGGCTTCAGCACGTACCCCGCGCCGCGCATGGTGTGGATCATCGGGGAGCGTCCGGCGTCTATCTTGCGGCGCAGATAGGAGATGTAGAGCTCGACGACGTTCCCCTGCCCGCCGAAGTCGTAGGACCAGACCCGGTCCAGGATCTGGGGCTTGCTGAGCACCCGGCGCGGGTTGCGCATCAGGAACCGCAGCAGCTCGAACTCGGTGGCGGTGAGCCTGATCGCGTCGTCGCCGCGGTAGACCTCGCGGCTGTCCTCGTCCAGGGTGAGGTCGCCGACGACCAGCACCGACTCCGCCCGCGCCGCGGCCGCGCCGCTCCTGCGGAGCAGTCCGCGCAGGCGGGCCACGACCTCCTCAAGACTGAAGGGCTTGGTGACGTAGTCGTCGCCGCCGGCCGTGAGGCCGGCGATGCGGTCCTCGACCGAGTCCTTGGCGGTGAGGAACAGCACCGGCACGTCGTGCTGGTCGGCACGCAGGCGGCGCATCACCTCAAGGCCGCTCAGGTCGGGCAGCATCACGTCGAGCACCACGGCGTCCGGGCGGAACTCCCGGGCAGCACGCAGAGCGTCGGCGCCGTCACCGGCGGTGGCCGTCTGCCAGCCCTCGTAGCGCAGGGCCATGGACAGCAGATCAGCGAGCGGAGCCTCGTCGTCGACGACGAGGACTCGGACGGGACTTCCATCGGGTCGGCGAAGGTCGGTGGAGGCCGCTTCGGGGCTAGGGGGCATCGTCGTCATGGCGAGAAGGCTGCATGCCCTCAATGAGAAATCCATGAGGTCAACCTGTGGCAAGCCTGTGCTTTGCCTGCCAGTTCCGTCACAGGAACCCATTAATCCGTTTGACCAGGCACTTTTCCGGGCGCAGAGGGTGGGGCTAGAGGAGCCCCAGATCCCCCAGCTCCTTGTGCAGGTCGCTGCGGCTGCCTTCGAGCGCCGGGTTCGACCCCTGCGCGGGCACGATCGTCTTACCTGAACCTGAACCTGCGCCCAGGCCCGAACCTGAGGCCGAGCCGTAGCCCGATCCAGGGCCCGCATCCGGGCCGGAGACCATCCGGGGCCGTCGGTCCCGCAGTGCCCATGCTCCGACCACGCCGCCGACCAGTCCGCCCAGGTGTGCCAGCCAGCTCACTCCGGGGGTGCCGGGCAGTGCGATCGTCACAAGATAGGCGAAGGATGCGGCCATGACCACCCCGATGAGGGTGTCGATCAGCCGCCGGTCGAAGATCCCGCGCAGCACCACATAGCCGAAGTAGCCGAAGATCAAGCCGCTGGCGCCGACGCTGCCGGTGTTGGTGTCCTGGAAGATCCAGACGGCGAGGCCGCTGGTGAGTGCGACCAGCAGGGTCAGCCAGAGGAAGCGCACCACGCCGCGGTAGGCGGCGAGGAAGCCGAAGACGAAGAGTGGCCCCGAGTTGCCCTCGATGTGCTGCCAGCTGAAGTGCAGGAACGGCGCGGTGAAGATCTCGCCCAGCCGGTCCGGCCGCTGCGGGATCACCTCGAACTCCCGGTCCAGCTGGTAGTTCCCGGTCCAGTTGACGATCTGCAGCGCCCAGATCAGGACCATGAAGCCGAACATCACGAAGAACGCCTTGCGCGCCTCCGCGATCATCTCCTCGGCGGTCTGCGGCCCCGCCGACGTCCATCCCTGCAACCCGCGCATCTGCGCACCCCCTCACAGGTAACTCTACGGTGCGGGAGGGATGGTGCGGCAGCCGTCAGAGGGCCCGGATGCCCCAGTGGTGGGCGATCCGGTCGCCCGGCTCCAGCCGGATCACGTCCTCGCCGGTGGCGAAGGCGTTCGGGGGGCAGCTCATCGGCTCGACCGCGATGCCCGCGCGCCGGTACGGGCCGGTCAGGCCGTCGCCCGAGTACACCTGCAGCCAGCCGATCTCCTCGCCGACCCAGAGCTCCACCCCGCGGGCGCCGTCGCCGCTGGTCAGCCGGACCGCGGCGCGTCCGTCGCGGTCGCGGTGCAGTCCGGTGAAGGCGGTGTCCAGCGGGGTGGCGCCGATCGCCCTGGCCTTGCGGAAGTCGTAGTCCGTCCCCTCGACGGACTCGCGGCCGGTCGGGATCAGCCGCTCGTCGACCGGGATCCAGGTGTCGGCCGGCAGTTCCAGGACGGCCTCGTCCAGGCTGCCCGGACCCCGGCCCAGGGTCAGGTAGGGGTGCGCGCCGATGCCGTACGGGGCGGCCGTCGGCCCGACGTTGCGGGCGGCCACCTCGACGCTCAGGCCGTCCTCGCCCAGGGTGTAACTGGCCGTCAGTTCGAGGATGTGCGGGTAGCCGTGCATCGGGTACAGCCGCAGCCCGAAGCGGACCGAGGCGGTGTCCTCGGCCATCACCCGCCAGGGCAGCCAACGGACGAAGCCGTGGCTGGCGTTGTGCGTGGCCGGCTCGCTGATGTCGAGCTGCTGCTCCCGGCCGTCGAAGGCGTACTTCCCGTCCCTCACCCGGTTGGGCCACGGCACCAGCAACTGCCCCGCGCCGCCGGGCGGCATCTGCTCGGACCGGTACTTCACGATCAGCGGACGTCCCCGGTGGCTGAGACCTCTCAAACCCGCACCCACGACGGTGAGTACCGCGCGGTAGTCGCCGTACTCGATCACCTGCTGGGGACCGGTCGGGGAGAGGGGTTCGGAGTGCTCGCTGCGGGTCTTCTCAGCCATGGACACATCGTTGCACGAACAGCCCCGGAACAGAGGCCCCAATGGTCTTGGACAGCCCCATGACTGCTAACCTCAACCATCATTTGTCATGTGTTCGATCGCCGGGGGATTTGACTTCAGCCGGACGCGGCAGCACGCGCGGACGTGACGAGAACGAGACACGCGCATTGGGGGCAGACCGCCATGTCGTTACTGCCCCGCTACTCGGATTCAGGGCAGGGGCACTGCGGTGGCAGCAAGGCACAGTCGGAAGAAATCTCGTATAGGCGCCGGAGTCGGCGTCGCACTGGCGGCAGCAGCGCTGGTGGTCGGAGCGGTCGCGGAAGCGGCGCCCACGAAGTCCACATCCGGGGCGGGGGCCGACGCGTCGTCGGTGGCCCTGGCGACCTCGGCCAGGAGCACGTTGCAGGACGACTTCGCAGCTGCGGCTGCTGAGTTCAAGGTCCCGGAGAGCGTCCTGCTGGCGGTGTCCTACCAGGAGACCCAGTGGGAGTCGCACCAGGGCAAGCCGAGCACCACCGGCAACTACAACGTCATGGGCCTGACCCAGGCCGCCCAGTCGACGGCGGCCCCGCTCACGGCCGCCCAGGTGGCGGCCGAGTACAACGACGCCGGCGACGGCAGCAAGCCGCGTACCCCGAGCGCCGCGCTGATGGCGCTGGTGAACGACAAGTCCGCGACCAACTCCCCGGCCCTGCACACACTGGACACGGCCGCCGGGCTGATCAAGCAGCCCGCTTCGGCGCTGCGCGGTGACAGCAAGCAGAACATCCGCGGCGCAGCGGCCCTGCTGGTCTCCTACCAGCAGAAGTTGCACCACACGGTGTCCCTCGACCCCACCCAGTGGTACGGCGCGGTCGCGGCCTACTCCCAGGCCTCGGACCAGAAGGCCGCCACCGGCTTCGCCGACCAGGTCTTCCTGACCCTGCACAGCGGCGCCTCCCGCACTACCACCGACAACCAGACGGTGTCGCTGGCGGCCAGCCCGGCTGTCACCGTGCCCAGCACGGCGGCCGCGACCCAGGCCATCAGCGGGCTCAGCCTGCGGGCGACGGCCGCGGGCAGCTCCGCGTCCACCGCCACCGAGTGCCCGACCACGGTGACCTGCACCTTCGCACCGGCTGCCATCCCCAACTACTACCCCGGCAACCGTCCCACCGACGGCAACGGCATCACCACGATCGTGCTGCACACGACCGAGGGCAATGCGGCGTCGGACGCGGTCGGGGTCTTCCAGGACGCGACCAGTGGCACCAGCTCGCACTACATCGTGGACGCCAACGGTGCGGTCACCCAGTTGGTGCCGCTTGAGGACGCCGCCGCCCACGCCGGCAACAAGTCGGTGAACCTGCACTCGGTCGGCATCGAGAACGTCGGCTTCGCCGCGGGCAGCACCTCCGCCAACAACACCGGTGGCACCTGGCTGACTTCGGCGCAGTACGCGGCCGACGCGGCCCTGGTGAAGTACGTCGCGGAGAAGTACGGCATTCCGCTCGACCGGGACCACATCCTCGGCCACGACGATGTGCCCTACCCGCTCTCCACCCCCTCCAGCTTCGTCACCAAGCAGCACTGGGACCCGGGGCCCTACTACGACTGGAGCACCCTCTTCAGCCTGCTGGGCGCCACCCCGGTCGGCAGCGGCAACCTGGTCGAGGGGGGCACGGTCACCATCGCGCCGGCCTTCAGCTCGGCCAACCAGCCGGCGATGCTCGGCTGCGATGTGAAGCCGGGCGCCACCGCCGACAGCACCGACCCCTGCCCGGCCGCCAACGCCAACTTCGTCTACCTCTACAAGGACGCCTCCACCGACTCCGGCCTGATCACCGACAGCATCCTGTCCGGCGCCGGCATGGACAGCGGCAGCAGCCAGATCGCCGACGTCAGCGACAAGGCCGTCTACGGCCAGAGCTTCGTCGTCGCCGGCATCAACGGTGACTGGACCGCGATCTGGTACGGCGGACAGAAGGCCTGGTTCTACAACCCCGCCGGGATCAACACGGTCGCCAACACCCATCCGGGCCAGCTGATAGTCCAGCCCAGCGGCAGCACACCGGTCGCGGTCTACGGGCGCTACTACCCCGAGGCCTCCGACTACCCGCCCTCGCTCGCGACCTTCGCCACTTCGGGCTACCAGCCGGTCGCGCCGCTGGCGTACACCCTCCCGGTGGGGCAGGCCTACACCGCGGACGCCGCTGTGAGCGCCGACTACTACTACACCAGCAGTGACACCAACACCACCGGCAGCTGCGCCTCGCCGTCGGTGTGCATCGAGGTCATCTCCCCGACCACCAAGTACTACCCGATCCGCTACAACCACCGGATCGCCTATGTGAAGGCATCCGACGTCCAGGTGCTCACCGCGGCCGCGCCGCCCAAGGGCAGCTACGTCCCGACCGGTCCGACCCGGGCCATGGACACCAGGACCACCCTCGGCGGGGCGCAGGCGCCGGTCGTGGCCGGCACGCCGCGGGTGCTGCAGATCGCGGGGGCGAACGGGATCCCGGCTAGCGGGGTCACGGCGGTGGTCATGAACGTCACTGCGGTCAAGCCGACCGCCGGCACGGTCGTCACGGTCTATCCGGACGGTCTGAAACAGCCGGCCACCTCGAACCTGAACGTCCCCAAGGGCGCGGTGATGCCCAACCTGGCGGTCGTCCCGGTGGTGGACGGGAAGGTCGACTTCGCGGTCAGCACCGGCTCCGTCGACCTGCTGGCCGACGTCACCGGCTACTTCTCGACGACTGCCACCGGCGGCTCCACCTTCACCAGCGCCGGTCCGGTCCGGGCGATGGACACCCGTAACGGGACCGGTGGTGTCGCGACGGCGCGGGTGGCGGCCGGTGGGACGGTGAAGCTGAAGGTCGCCGGGGTGAACGGGATTCCGTCGACCGGGGCGACCGCGGTGGTCATGAACGTGACGGCGGTCAACCCGAGCACGGGCGGGGTGGTGACCGTGTATCCGGACGGCATCACCCGGCCTACGGTCTCCAACCTGAACTTCGCGGCCGGGCAGACCGTCCCCAACCTGGTGGTGGTCCCGGTGACCAACGGGGTGGTGGACTTCTACAACTACCTCGGCACCGTCGACCTGATCGCCGACATCACCGGCTACTTCACCCAGGGGTCCGGATCCTCGTACGTCACCGCCGGTCCGGTCCGGGCGATGGACACCCGCAACGGCACCGGTGGTGTCGCGACGGCGCGGGTGGCGGCCGGTGGGACGGTGAAGCTGAAGGTCGCCGGGGTGAACGGGATTCCGTCGACCGGGGCGACCGCGGTGGTCATGAACGTGACGGCGGTCAATCCGAGCACGGGCGGGGTGGTGACCGTGTATCCGGACGGCACCACCATGCCGCTCGCCTCGAACCTGAACTTCGCGGCGGGGCAGACCATCCCGAACCTGGTGGTGGTCCCGGTGAAGAACGGTGTGGTGGACTTCTACAACTACAGCGGCACCGTCGACCTGATCGCCGACGTCACCGGCTACTTCACCCAGTAGTCGTCGGCCGGCGCGACATCCGGCCCGACACCGCCGCTGCCCCCGCGACCGCCCGGTCGTGGGGGCAGCGGCGTTCCCAGCCCCGGCTGCCGGCACTGACCTATCGACCGTTCTGCCCGGCGGCCGACCGGCCGTCGGATCCGGCTCACATCACAGTCGGCCTCCCTGGACAGAACACCCTACTGGCGATTAACTTAACGTTCGTTCGACCAGTCAGGACGTGAAGGCTCAGGAGAGGAGCGCCATCGTGCGCCGCACCGTATTCACCGAGGACCACGAGGCGTTCCGGGAGACCATCCGCGACTTCATCACCAAGGAGGTCGTGCCGGTCTACCCCGAGTGGGAGCAGGCCGGTCGCGCTCCCAAGGACTTCTACCTGAAGCTGGGCGAGCTGGGCGTCTTCGGCATCGAGGTGCCGGAGGAGTTCGGCGGCGCCGGCATCCACGGCTTCAAGTACCAGGCGATCGTCACCGAGGAGTGCGCCCGTGCCGGCGTCAGCTTCGGCGGCTCCGGGGTGCACACCGGCCTCTGCCTCCCGTACCTGATGGAGTACGGCAGCGACGAGCAGAAGAAGCGCTGGCTGCCGAAGTTCGTCTCCGGCGAGATGATGACCGCCATCGCCATGACCGAGCCGGGCACCGGCTCCGACCTGGCCGGGATGACCACCAACGCCAAGCTCTCCGAGGACGGCAAGCACTACGTCCTCAACGGCGCCAAGACCTTCATCACCGGCGGCGTCCAGGCCGACCTGATGCTGGTGGTCGCGCGCACCTCCCCGGCCACCCCGGAGAACCGCCGCACCGGCCTCTCCATCCTCTGCGTCGACACCACCAGTGAGGGCTACACCGTCGGCCGCAAGCTGGACAAGATCGGCCTGCGCACCTCCGACACCGCCGAGCTGTCCTTCGTCGACGTCAAGGTGCCGGTCGAGAACCTGCTGGGCGAGGAGGGCAAGGGCTTCTTCTACCTGGCCCACAACCTGGTCCAGGAGCGCCTGGCCATCGCCGTCGGCGCCTACGCCGCCGCCCGCGCCGCGGTGGACCTGGCCGTCTCCTACACCAAGGACCGCAAGGTCTTCGGTCAGTCGGTGTCCGAGTTCCAGAACACCAAGTTCGAGATCGCCGCCTGCGAGGCCGAGGTCGACGCGGCCCAGGCCGTCGTGGACCGCGCCCTGGAGCAGTTCGAGACCGGCGACCTGACCGCCTCGGACGTGGCCAAGGCCAAGCTGTTCACCACCGAGGTCTGCTCCCGGGTGGTCGACCGCTGCCTGCAGCTGCACGGCGGCTACGGCTACATCCTGGAGTACCCGATCGCCCGCCTCTACGCGGACAACCGGGTGTTCCGCATCTACGGCGGCACCAGCGAGGTCATGAAGCTCGTGATCGCCAAGTCGCTCGGCCTCTAGGGCGACAGCCCGTAGGCCGGCGCACCCCCACCCCCGGTGCGGGCGGATTCCCTCCGTCCGTACCGGGGTTTCTGCGTGCGAGGGGGCGGCGCGCCTCCCGTTCTCTTGTGGAACAAAAGGGACAATAGGTGTAAATCTCCCAAGGTAGCCCTGCTCGACGGGCAGCCCGACAGGAAGGTCGCACCCATGGAGAGCGCAGGCTCCGGCACCTCCCGCTCGCTTCCGCTCCGCAGGCCGTGCCTGGTGCTCACGGTCGGTCTGGTGCTCGCCGCCGCGGCCGGATGCAGCAGCGGCTCGTCGTCGAACGCCGCCAACGGCTGGAACAGCGGCGGCTCCTCCAGTGCGACCGCCGCAGCGTCCGGAGCCGGCAACGATCTGCAGACGGACTATCAGAACACCGTCAAGGCGGTGCTCCCCTCCGTCGTCCAGATCACCGCGGGGGAGAGCCTGGGCTCGGGCATCGTCTACGACAGCAAGGGCGACGTCGTCACCAACGCCCATGTCATCGGCACCGGGCACAGCTTCAAGGTCACCCTCGCCGACAGCTCCACCACCCTGGACGCGACGCTGGTCTACTCCTACCCGACCAGCGACCTGGCCGTGATCAAGCTGACCAACCCGCCCTCCGGCATCAGGCCGGCCGTCTTCGCGGACAGCAGCAAGGTCGCGGTCGGCCAGATCGTGCTGGCCATGGGCAACCCGCTCGGGCTGGAGAGCAGCGTCACCCAGGGCATCGTGTCGGCCGTCGGACGTACGGTGTCGGAGCCCAGCACCGCGGAGTCGCCGGGCGTGACGATCCCCAACATGGTGCAGACCTCGGCGGCGATCAACCCCGGGAACAGCGGCGGCGCGCTGGTGAACCTGGCCGACCAGATCGTCGGCATCAACACCCTGGCCGCGACCTCCGCCAGCGGCAGCGGCGCCCAGGCGCCGGGGATCGGCTTCGCCATCCCGGCGTCCGCGGTGGTCAGCCTGGCGGACCAGATGATCAAGGACGGCAAGGTCACCAACTCGGGCCGCGCCGCGCTGGGCATCACCTCGCGAACCGTCCTGACCAGCGGCGGCGACACCGAGACCGGCGCCGGGGTGGTCTCGGTGACCAGCGGCGGCCCGGCCGACAGGGCGGGGATCCAGGCCGGGGACGTGATCACCAAGGTGGGCGGAACCACCATCGCGAGCTCCAACGAACTGAGCGAGGTGCTGGCCGGCCTGCAGCCGGGCCAGCAGGTCCAGGTCACCTATCTGCGCAGCGGCCAGACGAAGACCGCCAACGTCACGCTGGGCACGCTCGCCGCCTCCTGAGGTCCCAGAGTCCCCGGATTCTGACTCCCGGATTCTGATCCCCGGGTTCCTGAGCCTTCCCGCCCCGCCGCCCCGCGTATGCGCTGCCTGTCTGCGCGGGGCGGGGAAGCGTCCCGCTGCACTGCGGTGCGGCGGGACGCTTCCACGTTCCCGACCCGGCTCCGATCTCCGCTGCACGACTCCTGACGGATCGTCAGATCGGCGCTAGCCTGGCCGTCATGGAGAGCTTCCCCTGGATCATTTCGGTGGACGACCACACCGTCGAGCCGCCTGACGTCTGGCAGGAACGCCTGCCCGCCAAGTACCGCGAGACCGGTCCCCGCATCGTCCGCGCCCCGCTCGCCGAGATGACCTTCGTCGGGGGCCGCTTCGCCCCGCGGATGGGGGAGCCCGGCAGCGAGGGCACCATCGCGGACTGGTGGGTCTACGAGGATCTGCGCCGCCCGCTGACCCGCCTGGACACCGCCGTCGGCTATCCCAGGGAGGAGGTGCGGCTGGAGGCGATCACCTACCAGCAGATGCGTCCGGGATCGTTCTCGATACCCGAGCGGCTGGAGGACATGGACGTCAACCACGTCCAGTCGGCGCTCTGCTTCCCGACCTTCCCGCGCTTCTGCGGCCAGACCTTCACCGAGGCCAAGGACCACGAGCTGGGGCTGCTGTGCATCCGCGCCTACAACGACTGGATGGTGGAGGAGTGGTGCGGGCCCAAGGCACGGGGCCGGATGATCCCGCTGGGGATCGTGCCGCTGTGGGACGCCGAACTGGCGGCGGCGGAGGTCCGCCGCAACGCGGCCCGGGGGGTACGGGCGGTGTGCTTCAGCGAGATACCCCCGCACCTGGGGCTGCCCAGCATCCACACCGACGCCTGGGACCCCTTCCTGCGGGCCTGCGAGGAGACCGGCACGGTCATCGCCATGCACATCGGCTCCTCCTCCCGGATGCCGTCCACCTCGGCGGACGCGCCCCCGGCCGTCGGCTCCACCATCACCTTCGCCAACTGCTGCTTCTCCATGGTGGACTGGCTGATGAGCGGCAAGTTCGACCGCTTCCCCGGGCTGAACATCATGTACGCCGAGGGCCAGATCGGCTGGATCCCCTACATCCTGGCCCGCGCCGACGTGGTGTGGGAGGAGAACGCGGCCTGGGGCGGCGTCGCCGACAAGGTGCTGACCCGTCCCAGCGAGCTGTTCGCCCAGCACATCTACGGCTGCTTCTTCGACGACCCGCACGGCGTCAGGAACCTGGACGCGATCGGCGCCGCCAACGTCCTGTACGAGACCGACTACCCGCACTCGGACTCGACCTGGCCCAGGAGCCGTGAGGTCGCCGAGTCGCAGATGGGCCATCTGGAGGCGGATGTGGTGGAGCAGCTGGTGCGCGGCAACGCGATCCGGCTGCTGGACCTGACCCCGGAGGGGCTGTGGAAGGGGGCGACCAATGTCTGACTCTCCGTCAATTCCGTACGGGATTCAGCTCCCGGTCCAGTCCCAGAGCACCATCTACTGCGAACCCTGGGAGACCCGGGCCGGTCCGGCCGAGCTGGCGCAGGCCGCGCAGGCCGCCGACCGGCTCGGTTTCGACTACGTCGCCGTCTGCGACCACGTCGCCATCCCCGAGCGGCTGGCCGGTGCGATGGGCGCCACCTGGTACGACCCGGTGTCCACGCTCGGCTGGCTGGCCGCGCTCACCACCCGGACCAGGCTGATGTCCCATGTGGCGGTCCTGCCGCTGCGGCACCCTCTGCTGTCCGCCAAGCAGTACGCGACCCTGGACCTGCTCAGCGGCGGCCGGCTGGTGCTGGGCGTGGGCGCGGGCCATGTCCCGGAGGAGTTCGAGGCGCTGGGCGTGGACTTCCACCAGCGCGGCGCGATCCTGGACGAGACCCTGGCCGCGCTGGACGCCGCGCTGCGTGAGGAGTACCCGGTGCACCCGGGGCCGCGCTTCCCGTTCAGCGGACTGGCCGTCAGCCCCCGTCCGGTGCAGCGACCGCGCCCGCCGCTGTGGGTGGGCGGCTCCTCGCCGCGCGCGGTGCGCCGGGCGGCGCTGCTGGGCGAGGGCTGGCTGTCGCAGGGGGACGCGCCCGCTGCGCTGCCCGCGCAGCTGGAGCTGATCCGCGCGACCAGGGAGCAGGCCGGGCGCAGCGGTCCGTTCGCGGTCAATGTCATCCCGCCGGCGCTGTTCGTCGGCGAGCCGGACTGGGAGATCGGACGGCGCTCGGTCAGCGGCAAGCCCGAGCAGTTGGCGGAGACGCTCCGGGCGTATGTCGCCCTGGGCGCCACCCATCTGCAGCTGCGCCCGCGCAGCCGGAGCGCTGACGAGTACCTGGAGCAGCTGGAGCGGATCGCGGGCGAAGTGCTGCCGCTTGTCTGACGGTAGGTCAAATACTGGAATCCGTATCGAGAGTGGGAGTCAGCATGTCGCCGTCCCAAGGAACCAGACTCGCGGGCCGTACCGTCCTGATCACCGGAGCCGCCCGGGGGCAGGGTGAGCAGGAGGCCCGGCTGTTCGCCGCCGAGGGGGCCAGGGTCGTCGTCGCCGATGTGCTGGACGATCTCGGCGAGGCGCTGGTCAAGGAGCTGACCCAGCAGCTCGGCGACGACCGGGTGCGCTACCAGCACCTGGACGTCGGCAGCGAGGCCGACTGGGAGGCGGCCGTCCAGGCGACCGTCGCCGCGTTCGGCGGGCTCGACGGGCTGGTGAACAACGCCGGCATTCTCCGCTTCAACGAGCTGGTGAGCACCCCGCTGGAGGAGTACCTCACGGTGGTGCGGGTGAACCAGGCCGGCTGCTTCCTGGGGATGCGGGCGGCGGCGCCGCTGATCGAGGCCGCCGGCGGCGGCACCATCGTCAACACGGCCTCGTACACGGCGCAGACCGGGATGGCCCTGCTGACCTCGTACGCGGCGACCAAGGGCGCCATCCTCAGCATGACCAGGGTGGCGGCGATGGAGCTGGCGTCCAAGGGGATCCGGGTGAACGCGATCTGTCCCGGTTCGGTGGACACTCCGATGGCCAACCCGGCCAACGCCTTCGTGGGCGAGTCCGGTGCGCCGCTGATGAGCGCGGAGGACGGGGCCGCGCTGGCCGCGGCGACGGCCGAACTGTACGCGCGGGTGGTGCCGCTGGGGCGGATCGGGCGCGCGGAGGAGATCGCCAAGCTGGCGCTCTTCCTCACCTCGGAGGACTCCTCCTACATCACCGGGCAGCCGATCATCGCTGACGGCGGGTGGCTGGCGGGGGTGACGATCGGCTGAGGCGTGCTGACAGGGCATCGCTCTTGACTGCTCCAGCCCCCGCTGGAAGAGTCGGAACATATCTGATGGACCGTCAGGTTTGTTGGGAGACCGTAGTACTGATGCATTGACCTACCGACAGGACGGTGGACGATGGAGTTCGGCATCTTCATCCAGGGCTATGTTCCCAGGAGTCGCTCGCTGGCCGACCCGCTGGCCGAGCACCACGCCCTGATGGAGGAGATGGACTACGTCGTCCAGGCCGACAAGGCGGGCTTCAAGTACGCCTGGATCACCGAGCACCACTTCCTGGAGGAGTACTCCCACCTGTCCGCGAACGACGTGGTCATCGGCTACCTCACCCATGCCACCGAGCGGATCCACATCGGCTCGGGCATCTTCAACCCGCTGGCCAGGGTGAACCACCCGGTCAAGGTCGCCGAGCGGGTCGCCATGCTGGACCACCTCAGCGGCAACCGCTTCGAGTTCGGCACCGGCCGCGGCGCCGGCAGCCACGAGATCCTCGGCTTCATGCCCGAACTCAAGGACATGGACGGCACCAAGGAGATCTGGGAGGAGACCATCGGGGAGTTCCCCAAGATGTGGCTCCAGGACGAGTACCAGGGCTTCCAGGGCAAGCACTGGTCGCTGCCGCCCCGCAAGGTGCTGCCCAAGCCGTTCGGGTCGGCCCATCCGGCCATGTGGTACGCGGCGGGCAGCCCTTCCTCGTACGAGATGGCCGCTCGCAAGGGGCTCGGCGTGCTGGGCTTCAGCGTGCAGAAGGTCTCGGACATGGAGTGGGTGGTCGACTCCTACAAGAACGCGATCCGGGACGCCGAGCCGATCGGCGCCTTCGTCAACGACAACGTGATGGTGACCTCGACCGCGATCTGCGCCGAGACGGGCAAGGAGGCCCGCCGGATCGCCGTGAACGGCGGGCTCAACTACCTCCAGTCGCTGCTGTTCCGCTACCACGACACCTTCCCGAGGATCGAGGGCATCCCGGTCTGGCCGGAGCTGATCCCCGCGTACACCGAGGAGCTGATCGACCTGCTGATCGACGAGGAACTGATGATCTGCGGCGATCCGGACGAGGTGCTCTCGCAGTGCAAGCGCTGGGAGTCGGCCGGCGCCGACCAGTTGGTGTTCGGCCTGCCCATCGGCATTCCGCCGGAGGCCACCGCGACCACGATCAGGCTGATCGGCGAGAACGTCATTCCGAAGATCGACACCGACCCGGTGCACCGCACCACCCGCTTCCGCCGGGCCGCGCGCCCCTGACGGCGCGCTGCCGACCGGCGGACCGGACCGGGCGGGTACGGGGGAGCGGCGGCCTGCCACCCCGTACCCGCCCCGCGCAGTTCCGGCTTCACGTCACGGCTTCACGTCACGGCTATCCCTGGAGGGACGACCATGCTCGACCACCTCATCCAAGGCGCCACGCTGGTGGACGGCACCGGCGCGCCCTCCCGTACCGCCGACGTCGGCATCAGCGGCGGACGGATCGTCAGCATCGGGGCTGCGGGCTCGGGCTCGCGCTCGGGTTCGGCCGACGCCGCTGTCTCGGTGGAGGACGCCACCGGACTGATCCTCAGCCCCGGCTTCGTCGACCCGCACACCCACTACGACGCCCAGCTGTTCTGGGACCCCTACGCCACCCCCTCGCTGGGCCACGGCGTCACCACCGTCGCGGGCGGCAACTGCGGCTTCACCCTGGCCCCGCTCAACCCGGCTCGGCCCGAGGACGCCGACTACACCCGGCGGATGATGTGCCGGGTCGAGGGCATGTCACTGGCGGCCCTGGAGGAGGGCGTGCCCTGGGGCTGGTCCTCCTTCGGCGAGTACCTGGCGGCACTGGACGGCCACACCGCCGTCAACGCGGGCTTCATGGTCGGCCACTGCGCGCTGCGGCGCCATGTCATGGGTCCGGACGCGATCGGCGGGCAGCCGACGCCCGAGCAGCTGGAGGCGATGGTCGAGCTGCTGCGCCGCTCCATGGCCGAGGGCGCCTGGGGCCTGTCGACCACCCAGTCCTCCACCCATTCGGACGGCGACGGCAAGCCGGTCGCCTCCCGGCACGCCGGACGGGAGGAACTGCTGGCGCTCAGCCGGGCCGTCGGGGAGTTCGAGGGCACCCAGATCGAGGCCATCGTGGCCGGCTGCCTGGACCAGTTCAGCGACGACGAGATCGCGCTGTTCGTCGACATGTCGGCGGCGGCGGGGCGGCCGCTCAACTGGAACGTCCTCACCATCGACTCCGCCGTCCCCGAGCGGGTCCCGCGCCAGCTGCTGGCCTCGTCCCGGGCCCGGGCCGCGGGGGGCCGGATCATCGCGCTGACCATGCCCATCCTCACGCCGATGAACATGAGCCTGGGCACCTTCTGCGCGCTGAACCTGATCCCCGGCTGGGGCGAGATCCTCGGCCTTCCGGTCCCCGAGCGGATCGCCAGGCTCGCCGACCCCGCCGTCAGGACCGATATGCTGCGCCGCGCCAACAGCCCGGAGGCGGGGGTGTTCCGTCGGCTGGCCGACTTCGGACGGTATGTCATCGGCGACACCTACGCCGCCGCCAACGAGGGCCTCAGCGGGCGGGTGGTCCGCGACATCGCCGCCGAACGCGGCCAGGACCCCTTCGCGACGCTGGTCGAGATCTGCTCCGCGGACCAGCTGCGCACCGTGCTGTGGCCGATGCCCACCGACAACGACCCGGGCAGCTGGGAGCTGCGCCGTGACACCTGGCAGCACCCGGACGTGATGCTCGGCGGCTCGGACGCCGGCGCCCATCTGGACCGGATGTGCGGCGCCCCCTACACCACCCGCTTCCTCGGCGACTGCCTGCGGCGGCGCAAGCTGGTCCCGGTGGAGCAGGCGGTGCGGATGCTGACCGCCGACCCGGCCTCGCTGTTCGGGCTGCGGGACCGGGGCACCGTCGCCGTCGGCAACCACGCCGACCTGGTGCTCTTCGACCCCGAGCGGATCGACGCCGGGCCCGCCACCCTGGTCCACGACCTGCCCGGGGACAGCCCCCGGCTGGACTCGCGGGCGGAGGGCGTGGTGAGCGTCCGGGTCAACGGGGTGGAGACGGTCCGGGACGACAAGCTGACGGGTGCCGTACCCGGAACGGTGCTCCGCTCCGGACGCGACACCCGTACGGTGGCGACCCGTTGACGTGCTGACCTGCTGACCTGCTGACCTGCTGACGTGTCGGTTCAGTTGAGCAGCCCGCGCGCCATCGCCCGCTGAGTGTTCGCCAGACCGTGCACCACCCAGGGGGTGATGAACAGCACCAGCAGCCCGGCGGCGCACACCCCGGCGATCTGCGGGACGCTGCTCAGGTACACGGTGTGGCCGTTGTTGCTGTAGAGCTGCAGACCCGGCGTGTGCGTGTAGTGCGGGAACACCCACTGCCACAGCGGGTAGCTGCCGTAGCCGATGCCGAACGCCCACAGCGTCACCGTGAGCGAGAAGGAGAGCACCGCGAACGGCAGCATCAGCACGCTGTAGAGCACCGAGCGCCAGCCCGCGCCGCTCTTCAGCGCCGCCCCGATCCAGGCCATCAGCCCGGGGCGGGCCGGACGCAGCGGTGCCGGGGGCTCCACGTCCACCTGCAGCATGACCCGCGTCCGGGCCCGCTCCAGCGCGGCGAAGCCGCGGCAGCCGATGACCAGCGCGGCCAGGATCGGCATGCCGAGGAAGGTCACCACCAGGCCGACCCCGGCAGCGAACACCGTCACGGCGTAACTGAAGGTCAGGACGGCCACCGGGAGGTTGACCACCAGGTGCAGGCTCTCCCGCCAGGTGCGGGCCGAGAACGGCGCGGAGAGGAAGCCGGGGCCGGACTGCTGGCTCCAGTCCCGGCGCTCACCAGCGCTGTGCCCACGCGCGGTGTGCTCACGAGCACTGTGCTCACCAGCGGTCATCCTGGCTGTACTGGTCATCCCGTCCACACTCCCTGTCGGCCGTACCCCGCCATGTCCTTGCCGTGTACCCCCAGACTGCCGGGAAGCGAGCCCGACCGCGCTGGGGCTTCTGGCCGTCCTGGGGTGGGGTTAACCCCACCTGGGCCGCCCCCGTCGCCGACGGTCAGTTGCGGTTCTTGGTCCGCCAGGGCAGCTCCACCGTCACCACGGTCGGTCCGCCGACCGGACTGTCGACGACGAAGACGCCGTCCACCGCGCGGATCCGCTCGGCCAGGCCGGCCAGGCCGCCGCCGGGCTCCTCCGTCGCGCCACCCCTGCCGTCGTCGCGCACCTGCAGCATCAGATGGTCGGCTGAACGCCAGGCGTCGACGCTGGCGGTGCGGGCTCCGGCGTGCTTGGAGATATTGGTGAGCAGTTCGCTGACGGTGAAGTAGGCGATGCCCTCCACCGCCGAGTCCGGGCGGGACGCGCGGTCGGAGCCGCCCGGCAGGTCCGCGTTGACCCGTACCCCGCCCGGCACCGTGCAGCGGGTTGCGACGGAAGACAGTGCTGCGTCCAGACCGCGGTCGGTGAGCACGGCCGGGTGGATGCCCCGAGCCAGGTCGCGCAGTTCCTGCAGGACCAGCTTCACCTCGCCGTGGGCGTCGCCGACCATCTTCGCGGCGGCCTCCGGATCCTCCGACAGCTTCTCCTTGGCCAGACCGAGGTCCATCGCCAGGGCCACCAGCCGGGCCTGTGCGCCGTCGTGCAGATCGCGCTCGATGCGGCGCAGGTCGGCGGCGGCCGTGTCGACGACCGTGCCTCGGTCCTGCTCCAGCTCCTTGACCCGCTGGGTCAGGTCGGCCGGGGCGAGCAGCGAGGCGGCGAGCGCCCGGTCGACGGTGGACAGGCCGCGGGTGATCCACGGCAGCACCGGCCACAGCACGATCACCGCGACCAGGGTGACGGTGAAGGTGAAGATGCCCCAGGGCAGCTTGATGAACAGGTAGAGCGCGGTCCGCCAGGCGAGGCCGTCCGAGAAGACGTCGAAGATCCGACGCCAGGCGCTGCTACTGCCACTGCCGCTGCGGCCCGCGCCGACCGGGAGCGGTTCGGCGATGTCCTCGTCGAGCAGTGAACGCACCAGTTGGCGCTCGACAGTGCCGTAGCTGCGGATGGCGAACAGAGACCCGGCGAGCACCCAGAGTCCGATGATGGTGACCATCAGCCCGGCGCCGAGCGAGAGCCCGACGACGGTGAGTACGAAACCCACCAGCGACACCGGAAAGTTCACCAGCAGAAAGGCGACCTCGCGCCACATCCGGCGGTCGAACGCCGGGCGTCCGCGCCGCGCCGGCGACTCCTTCGGAGCTCTGACGGGATCCCGAAAGGAGTCGGTCCAGGTGTCGTCGTCTCGCATGGGTCCATCCTCGGTCACAGTCGGCCGCCGCAGGGGCGTCTTGCCTACGGTCCCAGCCTGCCGTCGCGGCGGGCCGATGACGATGGGGCAGGTCGGCATGGTGAAAGGGGGGATAACCCCACTGTCACCACGTTCCGGCTGAGCGCCGTGCACAGACCCCCGGCCTGTGGACCTAGACTCCCGTGCAGTAAGAACGTCATGGATGTGTAAAGACATCGCTGCCGCCTGGCAGGACCGGAGGGCGAACGAAGCATGGAAGCAGTCGCGGCGCCCGTCGCCACCCCTGATCCGGGGTACTTCCACGCCTATGCCGTGGTCGGTCTGCTGGCTGTGGTCGGGGTGCTGTTCGTGGCCTCGGCGTTCGGGGCCAACCAGTTGCTGCGCCCCTACGCGCCGACGCAGGAGAAGCTGCTCGCCTACGAGTGCGGCGTGGACCCCGTGGGGGAGGGCTGGGCGCAGACCCAGATCCGCTACTACGTCTACGCCTTCCTCTATGTGATCTTCGCGGTGGATGCGATCTACCTGTTTCCCTGGGCCACGGTCTTCGCCTTGCCCGGATACGGTGCGACCACGCTGATCGAGATGTTCGTCTTCATCGGCTTCCTCGCCGTCGGACTGCTCTACGCCTGGAAGAAGGGCGTCCTGGAATGGACGTGACCCCCGCTCCCCACTCGCATGCGCAAGCCCCGTTGGGCGGCCCGGTTCCGCTGGGCATGCCCGACCCGGCCGCGCCGGGCGGCGCCGTCGAGCCGCGCCGCCTCGGCCCGCTGGCCCGGCTGGCACCGGACCCGGTGAAGGTGGTTCTCAACTGGGGCCGCCGCTACAGCCTGTGGTGTTTCAACTTCGGCCTCGCCTGCTGCGCCATCGAGTTCATCGCCGCTTCCATGGCCAAGCACGACTTCATCCGACTGGGCGTCATCCCCTTCGCGCCCGGTCCGCGCCAGGCCGACCTCATGATCGTCTCCGGCACCGTGACGGACAAGATGGCCCCGGCGATCAAGCGCCTCTACGAGCAGATGCCCGAGCCCAAGTACGTCATCTCCTTCGGCGCCTGCTCCAACTCCGGCGGCCCCTACTGGGACTCCTACTCCGTCACCAAGGGCGTCGACCAGATCATCCCCGTGGACGTGTACGTGCCCGGTTGCCCGCCGCGTCCTGAGGCGCTGCTCCAGGGCATCCTCAAACTGCAGGAGAAGATCGCGCACGAGTCCCTCCCCGACCAGTACCCGGTCGCCTCCGTGCCCGCCGCCGCCCTGAAGCGACCCCTGGTGGCCGGCCCCGCCGGGGCCACCCGGCCGGCCGGCTCCGAGGAGGGCCCGGCCCAGTGACCGATCCCACCCCGCCCGCCCTGCCGGACCCCGGACAGCCGGACCCCGGACAGGACGATCCCGGACAGCTCGACCCAGCAGAGCTCGGCCCAGCAGAGATCGAGCCTGCAGAGCTCGACCCTGTGCAGGCGACGGCGGCCGCCCTCGGCCCCTGGGCCACCGCCACCGAGGCGTTCGCGCTGCTCACCGTCGACGTCCCGGCCGAGCACTGGACCGAGGCCCTGACCGCAGCCCGGGACACCCTCGGCCTGGCCTACTTCGACTGGCTCAGCGCCGTCGACGAGCTGACCGAAGGCTTCTCCGTCGTCGCCCACCTCGCCGCCGTCGGCGCCGGACCGGCCGCGCCGCTGCGTCATGTCCTGTTCCGCACCCGCATCCCGCGCGCCGCCGCTGCCCTCCCGACCGCCACCGGCGTCTTCGCGGGTGCCGACTGGCACGAGCGGGAGACCCACGAGATGTTCGGCATCGACTTCACCGGTCACCCCAACCCGGTCACCCTCCTTCTTCCTGACGGTTTCGAGGGCCATCCGCTCCGCAAGGAGTTCGTCCTCGCGGCCCGGGTCGCCAAGGCCTGGCCGGGAGCCAAGGAGCCGGGCGAGAGCGACCACGGCCCCAGCGAGGGCGCCCCAGCGGCCCGGCGGCGGATGCTGCCGCCCGGTGTGCCCGACCCCAATGAGTGGGGACCGCTCGCCGGAACCCTCCCGCCCGTCGCCGAGCGGCCGGCCCGCGGCGCGGCCCGGGGCCCCCGTGCGGCAGCCGCCGAGTCGGCCGGGGGAGCCGGAGGAACCGGGGGAGCGGCAGCCGCTCCGGGCGACCGTCCGGTCCGCGCCGACCGTCCACGCCGCAACCGCAGCGTCGGAGACGGCTTCACCAGCCAGGCCCCCGCAACCGCCCCGACGCCCGACGCGCCGTGGCAGTCGGTACCGCCCCCGCAGGAGCCCTCGGACGGAACAGCTGGAACAGACGGAACGACTGGAGACGACGCATGATCACTGCGCTCGAAGCGCTGCTGCGCTGCGTCGCCGTCCTGGTCGTGTTCCTGACCTTCCCCCTGGTCATCGGGCAGACCGAGCACAAGGTCATGGCCCATATGCAGGGCCGGTTGGGACCCATGTACGCGGGTGGCTTCCACGGTTGGGCCCAGCTTGTCGCCGACGGTGTGAAGTTCGCACAGAAGGAGGACATCGTCCCGGCCGGGGCCGACCGCCGGATCTTCCAACTGGCGCCCGCCGTCGCCCTGCTGCCGTACCTCCTGGTTCTCATCGCGATCCCGGTCGGTCCGGGCGGCTTCGTGGGACAGACCCTGGACGCCGGCCTGTTCTTCGTCCTCGCCGTCATGGGCGTCGGGGTGCTCGGTTCGCTGATGGCCGGCTGGGCCTCCGCCAACAAGTTCTCGCTCCTCGGCGGCATCCGCAGCGCCGCCCAGCTGCTGGCCTATGAGCTGCCGATGCTGCTCGCCGCCGCGTCCGTGGCGATGGCCGCCGGCACCGTGTCGCTCACCGGGATCCTGGGGGCGTTCCACTGGTGGTGGGTGCCCTGGCAGATCGTCGGCGGCTTCGTCTTCTTCACCGCGGGCCTGGCTGAGCTCCAACGGCCGCCGTTCGACATGCCGGTGGCCGACTCGGAGATCATCTTCGGGGCCTACACCGAGTACACCGGACTGCGCTTCGCTCTGTTCCTGCTCTCCGAGTACGCAGGCATCCTGGTGCTCTGCGCGCTCACCACCGTCCTGTTCCTGGGCGGCTGGCACGGCCCGAACGCGGCGGACCTCGGCTGGCTGTGGACCCTGCTGAAGACATTCGCCCTCGCTTTCGTCGTGATCTGGCTGCGTGTCACCTATCCGCGGCTGCGCGAGGACCAGCTGATGCGCTTCGCCTGGATCGTCCTGATCCCGCTCGCCCTCGTCCAGCTCGCCGTCACCGGCATCGTCAAGGTGGTGATCTCCTAGTGCCGCCCCTTCCCTCCGGCTCGGCCCTTCCCTCCGGCTCCGCCGTCCCCTCCGGCCATGCCGACCACTCGCACCAGCGCGGCTCCGGCGGCTTCCCCGGCCGTGGTCTGGCCAAGGGGCTGGCCGTCACCCTGCGCACGATGACCCGACGCAGCGTCACCGACCAGTACCCCGAGGCGCAGCCCGAACTGCCCCCGCGCTCGCGGGGCGTCATCGCGCTGCTCGAGGAGAACTGCACGGTCTGCATGCTCTGCGCCCGTGAGTGCCCCGACTGGTGCATCTACATCGACTCCCACAAGGAGACGCTGCCCGCGGCCGAACCCAACGCCCGGGCCCGTACCCGCAACGTCCTGGACCGCTTCGCCATCGACTTCTCGCTCTGCATGTACTGCGGTATCTGCATCGAGGTCTGTCCTTTCGACGCGCTGTTCTGGTCGCCGGAGTTCGAGTACGCGGAGACGGACATCCACGAGCTCACCCATGAGCGGGAGAAGCTCCGCGAGTGGATGTGGACCGTTCCCGCGCCGCCTGCGCTGGATCCCTCCGCAGAGGAGCCCAAAGAGATCGCCGCCGCCCGCAAGGCCGCCGACAAACTCGCCGCCGCCGAGACGGCCGCCGCTGCCCAGGCCGCCGCAGCCGAGGCGTCGGCCGATGCGACCCCACCGCCCGGAGAGGAGCCCGCTCCGTGACCGCCGTCCTGGCCGCCTCGCTGAGCTCCCAAGGCCACTCCTTTCTGACGCCCACCGGCGTCGAGGTCGTCTTTGTGCTGGTCGGGCTCGCCGTCCTGGGCGCCGCCGTGCTCACCGTCACCACCAGTCAGTTGGTGCACGCCGCGCTCTGGCTGGTCGTGGCCCTCGGTGGCCTGGCCATCGAGTACCTGCTGCTCACCGCCGAGTTCATCGCCTGGGTCCAGGTCCTGATCTACCTCGGCTCGGTCGTCGTCCTGGTGCTCTTCGGACTGATGCTCACCAAGGCCCCCATCGGCCGCTCGCCCGACGCGGACTCGGGCAACCGCTGGGTCGCCCTCGGCGTAGCAGTGGTCGCCGCAGCGACCCTGGTCACCCTGGTCGTCGACGCCTTCCGCAGCACCTGGATGAACCTCTCGGCCGGCGGCGGAAGCACCGGGGCCAACGGCGAGATTCTGTTCCGCTACTGGGTGCTGCCGTTCGAGGCCCTGTCCGTGCTGCTGCTCGCCGCTCTGGTCGGGGCCATCGTCCTCTCCCGCCGCCACCGAGAGGAGGGCTGATCCGATGCACCTCGCCTATCCCGCGGTGCTGGCCGCCCTGCTGTTCTGCGTCGGCCTCTACGGAGTGCTCGCCCGGCGCAACTCCGTGCTGGTGCTGATGTCCGTCGAGCTGATGCTCAACGCCGTCAACCTCAATCTGGTGGCCTTCGACGTGTGGCTGCGGGACACCCTGCACGCCGGCCAGGCGCTGACCCTGTTCACCATCACCATCGCCGCCGCCGAGATCGGCCTCGGCCTGGCCATCGTCCTCCTGGTGTTCCGCACCCAGGGCACCGCCGACATCGACCGCCTCCGCGAGCTCAAGGACGGGCCCGCCGACGGTGTCCCCCCGACCTCCGAAGCCGACTCTCCTGATCCACACCTCGCTGATCCTGACACTGCCTCACTGACGGGCTCCGCCCAGGGGAAGGCCGGCCCTGCATGATCCTCACGCTGGCGGTTCTCGTCCCGCTGCTCCCCTTCCTCGGCGCCCTCGCCGGACTCGCGGCAGGACGCCGGATGCCCGGACTGGTCCGTCCGCTGGCCGTCCTGCCCACCCTCGCCTCTGCCGCCCTGGCCGTGACGGTGGTCTGCGACCTCGGCACCGGCCGTCACCTGGACGCCGCCACCAGGCTCACGCCCACCGGCAGCATCCCCATCGACCTGGCTGTGCACCTGGACGGCTTCTCGACCCTGCTCGCCGTCCTCGTCGGCGTCGTCGCCGGCTGTGTGCAGATCTACTCCACCTCCTATCTGCGCGACGACCCGCGCTACTCGTCGTATGCGGCGCTGGTGTCGCTGTTCACCGCCTCGATGTTCCTGGTGCTGTACTCCGGCGATCTGATTGTCCTGCTGGTCGGCTGGGAGGTGATGGGCATCTGCTCCTACTTCCTGGTCGGCCACCACTGGGAGCGGGGCGACGCCCGCTCCGCCTCGATCAAGGCGTTCCTGGTCACCAAGCTCGGTGACATCCCCTTCCTGTTCGGCATCTTCGCCCTCGCCGCCGACGCCGGGACCTTCCGGATCAGCGGCGTCCTCGGCGCGGCCACGGCCGGCCACCTGCACCACCCCACTCTGATCGCACTGCTGCTGCTCTGCGGCGTCGCCGGGAAGTCCGCCCAGTTCCCGCTGCACACCTGGCTTCCGGACGCGATGGCGGGCCCCACCCCGGTGTCGGCGCTGATCCACGCGGCGACCATGGTCGCCGCCGGGATCTACCTGGTGGCCAGACTGCTCCCGGTGTTCCTGCTCTCCTCGGCGGCCCTGGTCGTCCTCGCCGTCATGGCAGCGGTCACCATGGTGGGCTCCGCTCTCTGCGCCCTGGCCCAGGACGACATCAAGCGGGTGCTCGCCTACTCCACCGTCGGCCAGCTCGGCTACATGGCCGGAGCCCTGGCCACCGGGGACCGTGACGCCGCCGTCTTCCACCTGCTCACCCACGGCGCCTTCAAGGCCCTGCTGTTCCTGGCTGCCGGCGTCGTGATCCACGCGGCGCACACCAATTCGCTGACCGCCATGTCCCGTATGCCCGACCTGCGCCGACAGGTGCCCGACGCCTACTGGACCATGACCATCGGCCTGCTCGCCCTGGCCGGCATTCCTCCCTTCTCCGGTTTCTTCAGCAAGGAGTCGATCCTCACAGCCGCAGAGCACGCGGCCCATGGCGAGGCTCTCACCGGCGGCCTTGGTCCCGCAGCAGCGGTGCCCACCTCCGTCGGCTGGATCGTCCTGATCGCAGGTCTGCTCACCGGCCTGCTCACCGCCATGTACGCCGCCCGCCTCTGGCTCGTCGCCTTCCGTTCCCCGGGCGCCGCGCGGTCCGCCAGCACGCAGACCGCCGCCGAGCCCAACGCGATGCGCTGGCCGCTGTGGCTCCTCGCCATTCCCGCGGTCGCCCTCGGCCTCGCCGGACTGCACAGCAACTGGCTCCCCTCCTTCCTGGACGGCATCTCACTCACCCCCTCGGGCAGCAGCGCGATCCTCGGTACCTGTGTCGCGCTGGCAGGAGTCCTGGTCGCCTACACCGCCTGGCGCCGGGCCACCGCCCTGGTCCTGGACGCGGCGACCGCACCCCCGCTGCGAGCGGCCCATGAACTCGACGAGTCCACCCGCCCCGAGGGCACGGCCGCCGAACCGCGCGAGATCACCGCCGACCTCGCCACCATCCCCGGCCGCACCTTCAGCCAGGCCCTCGCGGACGCCGACAGTGCTGCCACCGCCGCCTCGACCGGTCACGCGCCGGACCCGGCCCGACTACTGCTCGGGCCCCTGCTGGGCCCCGCAGCCAACGGCTTCGGACTCGACCGCCTCTACGCCGCCACCGTCGTCCGCCCCGCCCTCGCGGCCGCGCAACTGGTGCGCTTCCTGGACCGCGACGTCATCGAGACCTATCTCGCCGGAGCCGCAGGCGCCCCGAGACTGCTCGGTGCCGCCGTCCGCCGAGCCCAGAACGGCAACGCCCAGACCTATCTGAGCGCCCTGCTCGCCGGCGCCGTGGTTCTCGCCGTCCTGGTGGCGGTGGTCCAGTGAACAGACCAGCGGCAAGCCGCATGACCCACCGTCAGCCCCCTGCCTGCGCTCCCACGGAGGCCTCCCGGTGAACGCCGTCCTCATCGCCCTGCTCCTGCTGCCGCTCCTCGGCGCAGCGGTCACCCTGGTACCCGGCCTCTTCGGCGAGGACCCGCAGGCCGCCGGACGCCGCGCGCTGCGCTTCGGCGCCGTCGTCACCGGCGCGACGCTGCTGGCCGCCGTCGTCCTGGCGGTCGGATTCGACCGCGGACACCCCGGCAGGATGCAGGCCACCACCGACCTGCCCTGGATTCCGGCCCTCGGCGTGCGACTCCACCTGGGCATCGACGGCATCTCCCTGCCGCTGTTGCTGCTGACCACCCTGCTCACCTTCCTCTGTGCGATCTACTCCCTGCGCAGGCTGCCCGACGGTCCCGGGACACCGAGCCCGCGCGCCTACACCGGCCTGCTGCTGCTCCTCGAAACGGGCATGCTCGGCACCTTCGCCGTCCTCGACCTGCTGCTGTTCTTCCTGGCCTTCGAAGTCGTGCTCATCCCCATGTACTTCCTCATCGCCCGCTGGGGCGGGGAGAACCGGGGCCCGGCCGCGGCCCGCTTCATCCTCTACACCCTGCTCGGCTCGGCGATCATGCTGCTGGGCTTTCTGCTGCTGGGCCTGCACGCCGGCACCTTCGACATGACCGCACTCGCCCAGCGCCACGGCCGGGGCCTCTCGCACACCACGCAGATCCTCGTCGTCCTCGCGGTCGGACTCGGCCTCGCCGTCAAGGCCCCGATGTGGCCGTTCCACAGCTGGCTCCCCGACGCCCATACAGCTGCTCCCACCACCGGCTCGGTCCTGCTCGCCGGAGTCCTCCTCAAGATGGGGACCTACGGCTTCGTCCGGGTGCTGCTGCCCTCCGCCCCGGACGGGATGACCACCCTCGCGCCCTATCTGGCCGCCTTCGCCGTGGTGGGCATCCTCTACGGCTCGCTCGCCTGCCTGGCCCTGGTCCGTCCCGGTGCCAAGGGCGACCTCAAGCGACTCATCGCCTACTCGTCCGTCGGCCACATGGGCTTCGTCCTGCTCGGCATCGCCACCCTCACCCTCACCGGAGTGAACGGGGCCCTGTTCGCCAACATCGCCCACGGTCTGGTCACCGGCCTGCTCTTCTTCCTGGTCGGGGCGCTGAAGGACCGCTACGGAACCGTCGACCTCGACCGTCTCACCGCCTCCGCCGGCGGTACCGGCGCCGCCCTGTACGGACGCGCCCCGCGCCTCGGCGGACTCCTCGCCTTCGCCGCCGTCGCCAGCCTCGGCCTGCCCGGACTGGCCGGTTTCTGGGGTGAACTGCTCGCCATGTTCGGCTCCTTCCATCCGGCCGCCGGACTCTCCCGACCCGCCTACCTGGTCTTCATGGCCCTCGCCGGGCTCGGCACCCTGCTCACCGCCGCCTACCTGCTGAGCGTCGTCCGCCGGGTCTGCATGGGCGACCCCGCCGCACCGGCGGACACGTCGACGACCGCCGGGCCCGTACTCCAGCTCCTGGACGTCCAGGCCTACGAGGCCGCCGCCTGGACCCCTCTCGTCGTCCTCACCCTTGTCGCCGGGCTCTGGCCGGCCGTGCTCCTCGGCCTCAGCAACCCCGCCGTCAAGGCACTCCTCGGAGGCAGCTGAGCCATGACCGCTCTCGCCACACCCATGGCCGGCTCGCTGATCCAGTCGATCGACTGGCAGGCCGTCGCCCCTCCGCTGATCACTGCCGCCGTCGCCCTCGGCGTCCTGGTCGCCGAACTGTTCCTCCCGGTACGACACAAGCCGCTCCTGGGCTGGATCTCCGTGGCAGGGCTGGCGCTGGCCCTGCTCTCCCTGGTCCCGCTGCGCTCCGGTACCCGCGCCACCTTCTGCCTCGGCACCGCCACCGGGGCCACCGACGGCACCGCCTGCTCCTATGTCGCCGACCACTTCACCCTGGTCCTGCAACTGCTGGTGCTCGCGGGTGCGCTGCTCGCCGCGCTGCTCTCGATCCACACCGTGAAGGACAACGTCCTCCCGCCCGGGGAGTACTGGTTCCTGCTGCTCAGCTCGGCGGCCGGCGCCGCACTGCTCCCGGCCTCACGTGATCTGGCGACCCTGGTGGTCGCCCTCGAAGTCGCCTCGCTGCCCGCGTTCGCCCTGGTCGGCCTGCGTCGTGACGGCATGGGCGGGGAGGCCGCCCTCAAGTTCTTCCTGTCCTCGGTCACGGCCACCGCCGTCATGCTGCTCGGCGTCAGCTTCGTCTACGCCGCGACCGGCAGTCTGCATCTCACCCGTATCGCCGCCGCACTGCCGCATGTCCAGCCCCAGCTGAAGACCCTGGCCCTGGTGGGTGCAGTCCTCACACTGGTCGGCTTCGCCTTCAAGACGGCCGCGGTCCCGTTCCACTTCTGGGTCCCCGATACCTACACCGGTGCTCCCGTGGCAGTGGCCGCGTACCTCTCGGTGGTGAGCAAGGCTGCCGGGCTTTCCGGCCTGGCGCTAGTCGCAGTGGTGGGTTTTCACCCTTACGGACGAACCTGGGGTCTGGCGCTTGCGGTGCTGGCCGCGCTCACGATGACATTGGGCAACGCAGCCGCGCTGCGCCAGCGTTCGGACGCTCCGCACAGTGCCGTCCGCCTGCTCGCCTGGTCCTCCGTCGCCCAGGCCGGCTACCTGCTCGTCCCGATCGCCGCAGCGGGCTACGGCAGCGCTGACGCCCGCGACCCGTTGGGCGCGACGGTCGCCTACGCGATGATCTACGGCGTGGTGAATCTGGGTGCGTTCGCCGTCGTCGCCCTGGTCTCCCGCCGGATCGACGACTACCGGGGCCTGTTCGCCGCACGTCCTGCCGCGGCGATCGCCATGGCCTTCTTCCTGCTCAGCCTCGCCGGACTGCCGCCCGGGGTGATCGGTCTCTTCGGCAAGGTGGTGGTGTTCCGCGCCGCCGTCGACTCGGGCCTCGGCTGGCTCGCCGTGATCATGGCCGTCAATGTGGTCGTGGCGCTCTACTACTACCTCACCTGGACGGCCAAGCTCTTCCAGCCCGCCCTGTCAGCCTCGGCCACGACCCTTCGGATCCCGGTTCCGCTGGCCCTCTGCCTCGGGCTCGCGGCGGCGACCGGGGTGGTGCTCTCACTCGCACCCCAGCTGGTGCTGCAGATCACCAGCGGTTCCCTCTTCGGCTGACCGGGGCCGCTCGGTCCGGTCGCGCCGGTCGGTTGGTCCAGGTTGCACAGCCCCGCCCAGCAGGGCACAAGGGAACCAGGGCGTCCTTCCCAGCCGTTGAACCGGACGAACGGACTCAAGGGCAGCAGACAACAGACGCCCCTCATCGCACGTCCTGGAGGGCACCCGTGCACCGCCGGCACAACGGTCTGAGAACCGCCGTACTCCTGGTCGGCCTCTCCGCGCTGATCGTCCTGATCGGCAGTTTCTGGGGGCGCACCGGGCTGCTGATCGCGCTGGTGCTGGCCCTGGGGACCAATGGCTTCGCCTACTGGAACAGTGACAAGCTCGCGCTGCGTGCGATGCGGGCCCGCCCGGTCAGCGAGATCGAGGCCCCCTGGCTCTACCGGATCGTGCGTGAGCTCTCCACCTCGGCCCGCCAGCCGATGCCCCGCCTCTACATCTCACCGACCGAAGCCCCCAACGCCTTCGCCACCGGCCGCAATCCGCGCAATGCCGCGGTCTGCTGCACCCAGGGCATCCTGGGCATCCTCGACGAGCGGGAACTGCGCGGCGTCCTCGGCCATGAGCTCTCCCATGTGTACAACCGGGACATCCTCATCTCCTCGGTGGCCGGAGCCCTGGCCTCGGTGGTGATGTTCACCGTCAACTTCGCCTGGCTCATCCCGATGGGCCGCAGCGATGACGACGACGGACCGGGGCTGGTCGGCCTGCTGCTGCTGATGATCCTCGGACCGATCGCGGCCGCCCTGATCCAACTCGCCGTCAGCCGCTCCAGGGAGTACCAGGCGGACGCCTCCGGTGCCCAGCTGACCGGCGACCCGCTGGCCCTGGCCGATGCCCTGCGGAAACTCGACGCGGGCACCCGCAGGCTCCCGCTGCCGCCCGAGCCGCAGCTCCAGACGGCCAGTCACATGATGATCGCCAACCCGTTCCGCCCCGGTGAGGCGGGAGCCCGGTTGTTCTCCACCCACCCGCCCATGGCGGAGCGCATCGCCCGACTCGAGGAGATGGCCGGACACCGCCGCATCCGCTGATCACCAATCAGCGTCGCCCTCGAAAGCGTGTCAGAATTTTTTCGGGCCCCGGATCGACCGGGGGAGCCGCTCGCACGGAAGGCTGCCGCAGATGGATGTGCTCAGGTTCCTGCTCAACGTCGTCTGGCTGATCCTCTGCGGGTTCTGGATGGCTGTCGGCTATGCCATTGCCGGGATCGTCTGCTGCATCCTCATCATCACCATCCCCTTTGGCATCGCCAGCCTACGGATCGCCGGCTATGTCCTCTGGCCGTTCGGTCGTACCACCCGTGAGCGTCCCGACGCAGGTGGGGCGTCCTTCGTCGGCAATGTCATCTGGCTGATCTTCGCCGGCTGGTGGCTGGCCCTGGGCCATCTGGTCACCAGCATCGCTCTCGCGGTCACCATTGTCGGCATCCCCTTCGCCTGGGCGAACCTCAAGCTCATCCCCATCTCACTGATGCCGCTGGGTCGCGAGATCGTCCCCTCGGACCAGCCCTTCGCTGCGCGCTGAGAGCTCCCCGGCCGGCCCCCGCGCAACCGTCTGCGGTCCACGGCCGAGGCCCGGGCGGACGAAAATGTCTCGTCCACCCGGGCCCCGGTCCGCTTCCGTCGCAGCTGTCCGGTCAGCCAGCCCAGACCTGGGCGTCGGCGTTCTCGGTGACGGTGACCTTGCCGGCCCGGATGGTGGCAACGCGCGGGGCGCGCCCGGCGATGGTGGTGTCGTGGGTGACCATCACAAAGGTCAGCCCGCGCTCACGCCACAGCCCGTGCAGCAGCTCCATGATCTCGTCACGGGTCTCCTCGTCCAGGTTGCCGGTGGGCTCGTCGGCGAGCAGCACCTTGGGCTCCTTCACCAGGGCGCGAGCGATGGCCACACGCTGCTGCTGGCCACCGGAGAGCTCGCTCGGCACGTGGTTGCTGCGCTCGCCGAGACCGACCGAGTCCAGCGCCGCGAAGGCGCGCCTACGGCGCTCGTCCTTGCCGATGCCGAGCGGGACCAGCGCGGTCTCCACGTTCTCCTGCGCGCTCAGGGTCGGGATCAGGTTGAAGCTCTGGAACACGAAGCCGATCAGCTCGGCCCGGACCTTGGTGAGCTTGGCCTCGCCGATCCTGCCCAGGTCGTGTCCGGCGAGTTCGACCGTGCCGTCGGTGGGGCGGTCCAGGCCGCCCAGCATCTGCAGCAGGGTGGACTTGCCACCGCCGGTGGGGCCCTGGATGACCAGCTGCCCGCCGTCGGGGATCTCGAGGTCGATGCCGTCCAGGGCGCGGACCTTCTCCTTGCCCCGGGAGTAGTGCTTGGTGACGCCGCTGAGGCGGTACATGGGTGCTCCTATGAGGATTGCGGGAAGGGCTTCGGGACTACTCGACGCGGCGCAGGGCGTCGGCCGGGCGCAGCCGGGAGGCGCGCCAGCCGCCGAAGCCGCCGGCCACCAGACCGCCCGCGACCGCCAGGGCCACCGCGACAGCGATCGCCGAGAGGGTCACCGGTGCCGTCAGGTGCACCTCGATGGCCTTCGCTGCGGCGCTCGCCGCCTGGCCGGGGCCGCCTCCGCCGCCGGGACCGCCCTGGCTGGAGCTGGAGCTCGCAGTGGTAGCGCTGAGGGTGGGCGAGAAGGCGGTGATCGCGTATGCGCCGGCCAGGCCGAGTGCGATGCCGAGGGCCCCGCCGATCAGACCGTTGACCAGGGCCTCACCCATGACCTGCCCGATCACGCGCTTGCTGCGCCAGCCGAGCGCCTTCAGGGTGCCGAACTCGCGGACCCGCCGGTTGACGGCCGAGGAGGTGAGCAGGCTGGAGATCAGGAAGGCTGCGGCGAGCACGGCGAGCGACAGCCACTTGCCCATGCTGGTCACCAGGTTGGCGGCGGTGGACAGCGAACCGGAGACCGTGGAGGCCAGGTCGGACGCGGTGGTGACGGTGGTGCCGGAGACGTTCTTGGTGATGTTCGCCTTGACCGCGCTGATCTCCTGGGAGCTGCTGGCCTTCACATAGACCGTGGTGACCTTGTTCTTCATGTCGGCCAGGGTCTGCGCCCGGGTCAGCGGGATGTAGATGTTGGCAGCCGAGGTGCCGCTGGAGGCGGTGGCGATGCCGATGACCGTGAACTTGCTGCTGCTGATGGTGACGGTGCTGCCGACCTTCAGCTTCTTCTGGGTGGCGTAGGAGCTGTCCACGACCGCGACCAGGGAGTTGCTCTGGGCGCTGGTGAAGTTGACACCCGAGGTGATCTTGAGCGAGCTGAGCGGGCCCACGGTCAGGTCGGAGGTGTCGGTGCCCATGATGGTGAGGGTGTTCAGGCTGAAGTTGGCCGCGCCGCTCGGCGGGGTGCCACCCTGCTGGCCGCCCTCGCCGCTCGTGCCGCTCTGCTGACCGCCGCTCTTGGCGGCGCTGGAACTGGAGCTGGAACTGGAGCTGGAGGTGCCGCTCTTCAGGTTGAAGGAGCCGTCGAACTTGAAGTCGTTCAGCAGCAGGCTGCCGACCGCGGACTTCACATTGCTCTGCGAAGCGACCGTGGTGACGGTGGAGCTCGCCATGGTGGCGGTCCCCTGGTTGACCGAGAGCCGGTCCGCACTGCTGCTCTTGCTGCCCGAGCCGGACTGCTGGATGCCGAACTTCTGCGCACCGCCACCTGCCCCGGCTGCGGCCGACTTGGTCACGGTGATGTCGGTGCCGAGGCCGTAGAGCGAGTGAAGCACCGTCGACTGGGCGTTCTTCATCCCCGCAGAGACTGAAGTCACCGTGAGAACCAGGCCGATACCCAGGGCGAGTCCCATGGAGATGACGAGCGCCGCCTTGCGGCGGCGGCGCAGTTCGCGCCTGAGATAGGTGAAGAACATGTGATTCCTAGGGAAGGAGGGGCTCTTGGTGCGCCTCTGGAACCTAGGGAGCGGGGCTGACAGCTTGATGAGCCGCGAATGAGAGAGGTCTCAAGGGGACCAATGTGAATTTTATGGATTAGATCGCGTTCCAGTAACGGTCCGCGCGGCCCAGGACCCCATGAACCCGGCGGTCACAACACGAGCGCGGCTCCTCACGGTTCCTCGGCCTGGGGAGACCGGAGAGACCGTCAGAAGCCGCGCTCGTATGCGGATGTCATCCCACCGCGGGGGCCGGGATCCGGCAGACCGAGCCGGACCTAGCGGTAGTTCACGAACTGGACGGCGAAGTCCAGGTCCTTGCCCTTGACCAGGGCCTGCACGGCCTGGAGGTCGTCCCGGCTCTTCGAGCTGACCCGCAGCTCGTCGCCCTGGACCTGGGCCTTCACGCCCTTGGGGCCCTCATCACGAATGATCTTGGCGACCTTCTTGGCGTTCTCCTGGGAGATGCCCTCCTCGATGGTGGCAAAGATCTTGTACTCCTTGCCGGAGAGCTGCGGCTCCCCGGCATCCAGCGCCTTCAGCGAGATGCCCCGCTTGACCAGCTTCGTCTGGAAGACGTCGAGGATCGCGTTCACGCGCTCCTCAGAGTTGGCCCGCATCTCGATCTTGTCGCCGGACCACTCGATGGAGGCGCCGACATTCTTGAAGTCGAAACGGGTGGTCAGCTCGCGGGCGGCCTGGTTGAGCGCGTTGTCGACCTCCTGCCGCTCGACCTTCGAGACGATGTCGAAACTGGAGTCGGCCATGATCAGTGAGTCTCCTTGACGGTGCTACGACACGGATGGCGCAGTACTCCCTGCGAGTGGAGCTGCCGATCCAGCCTAGCCACCGCGGACCCCGCCCGTTGTCCTCCCCGGGTACCGGCGGGCCGCCGACTCCCCGGATCAACCGAGTGGCGGAGCACCCCCGTCGATCAGGTATTGTTTACGACGTCGAGCGGGAGACCGCGAGACGATCCCTGGCGGGTTGCCCGAGTGGCCAAAGGGAGCAGACTGTAAATCTGCCGGCTCTGCCTACATAGGTTCGAACCCTATACCCGCCACCAGGGAACGGGAACGCCCCTCACCTGCGGAAACGCAGATGGGGGGCTGTTTTCATGGTCGAACTCCGGGTGCTGTCCCGTTCTATGGACCGCCCACGGGCCAGGATCGGTGTGGGGGTGCACCTCCAGTAGCTGACGTGGCGTCACCGGACGGACCTCAAGGCCGGGGATTCGGGGAACCACTGGGCCGCGCACTGGCGTGCTGTCCGGCAGAGGGGCGTGCGTCAGTGCATTCCGCCCGGCCACGGCCCGTCGGTACCGTTCCCCGTCCGGGAGGACACGATGAGCAATCCCTGGGGCCTCAGCGGCCCGCAGTTCCTGGTCGTGTACATCGCCGCACTCGCCGCATCGCTCCTCCTGGTGCTGATCTTCCGTGCCCTGGTGCGCGGCGCGGGCCCGGCCGACAGCGGGCCCGTGGACGTCTACACGACGGCGGCCGTCGCGGGCGGCAGCGACCGGGTCGTCGACACGGCCGTCTACGCCCTGGTCCAGGGCGACCACCTGCGCGCCGCCCGGGACCGGACGGTCACCGTCTGCGGCGGGACGCCGGTGGAGCCCGTGCAGTGCGCGGTGCTGGACTCCTTCGGGCTGCGCAAGAGCGCCAGGCTGAGCGAGGTGCGCGACTTCGCGGGCCGGACGCAGCAGGTGCAGGAGACGATCGCGGACGCCGTCGACCGCGGGCTGCGGCTCAGCGACGCGCGGCGCAACCTGGGCCGGTTGGCGGCGCTGTTCCCGCTGGTCGTGCTGGGCGTGGGCATTGCGAGGGCGGTCAACGGAGCCCAACTGGGCCGGCCCATCGGCGTCCTGGTGTTCCTGATGGTGATGACCGTCCCGCTGGTGCTGATCCCGATGGGCAACCCGCCGACGGTGAGCCGTGCGGGGCGCCGACTGGTCCGGGCGGCGGGGACGGCGCCCAGCCGCAGCGAGTGCGTCGGCGCCTCGTACACGTCGACCGGCGCACTGGTGCCGGCCGGCGTGATCGCGGTGGCGGCGCTGGGTGCGGCCGGCGTGGAGGACCAGGTCATGCGTTCCGCGCTGTTCGGCAGCGTGGCGTCGTCGGGCGGCGGCTCGGGGTCGTCCAGCGGCTGCGGGGCGGGGTCGAGCTGCGGGGGCGGGTCGAGCTGCGGCGGTGGCGGGTGCGGAGGGTGAGAAGCTGGCCTGCGTCGACTCCGGTGCCGGTGCCGGCAGTGCCTCCGAGGCTGGGGTTCGGCATCGGCTGGCGTCCGGAGATCGACCTCACCGTGGAGCGGCTGCACGGAGTCGACTTCGTCGAGGTCGTCGCCGAGAACATCGACCCCCGCCGACTGCCCGAGTCCCTCCGGGTGCTCCGTGCGCGCGGCACCACGGCCGTCCCGCACGGCGTCTCACTGTCCCTCGGCGGCGCCGACCGTCCCGACCCGGTCCGGCTCGCACGGCTCGCGGAGTGTGCTCGTGTTCTGGAGTCGCCGCTGGTCAGCGAGCACATCGCGTTCACCCGCGCGGGCGGTCTGGACGCGGGCCACCTGCTGCCGCTGCCCCGCACCCGGGACGCACTGGACGTCCTCGCCGAGAACGTCCGCATCGCCCAGGACGCGCTGCCGGTGCCGCTGGCCTTGGAGAACATAGCCCCGCTGTTCACCTGGCCGGGAGAGGAACTGACCGAGGGGCAGTTCCTCAGCGAGCTGGCCGAGCGAACGGGCGCGCTGCTGCTGGTGGACGTCGCCAACCTGCACACGGCCCAGGTCAACCTGGGCACGAACGCGGGGGACGTGCTGGACGCCCTGCCGCTGGAACGACTCGCGTATGTCCATGTCGCGGGCGGCGTGGAGCGGGACGGCATCTGGCACGACACCCACACCCACCCGGTGGGCGAGCCCGTCCTCGCCCTCCTGGAGGACCTGGCCGCCCGGGTATCGGGTGCGACTGGCGGTCCCGGTCTCCCCGGTGTCCTGCTGGAACGCGACGGCGACTACCCGCCGGACGCGGAGCTGGCGGGCGAGCTGGCAGCGATCCGGGACGCGGTCCTGAATAGCACAGTCCTGAACGGCACAGTCCTGAATGGCACGGTGCGGCGTGGCGAGGGGAGGAGAGCTCGACATGATGCCGACCACTGACCGCCCCGACGCGGGCCGGGGCTGCGGCTCCGACCCCGCCGCGGACCCCCGAGCGGCTCTCGCCGTGGCCCAGGCCGCGCTCCTGTCCGCGCTCGTGGCGGGCGCGGATACGCCTTCCGGCTTCGACGCCTACCGTCTCCGGGTCCAGTCGCACGCGCTGCTCGCCAAGCGCACCCGCCAAGCCGCAGCCCACCATGGGTGGCTGACCCAGGCCCTCCCGGCTGCCGACTACCGCACCCACTTCACCGCCTACGCCGCAGCCCACCCGTTGCGGGCGGGACGCGCCGGCAGCCACGCCGACGCGACAGCGTTCGAGGGGTACCTGCGTGAACGCGGCCTGCTGCCGCAAGCGGCGGAACCCCGCTGGTGGCAGCGTCGCAGACGCTAGGTGCGGAGCCGCGGGGTTCCGGCCCGGCCGGCCCGAGGGAGATCGGGCCGGCCGGGTGGTGGTCGGGTGTTGCGATGTCAGCTCACGGGAAGCTGACGACGTTGCTGGGCGTGGTGTTGGTCGCGGTCTGGGCGCCCGTGTCGTTGATGACATGGGTGATCGTGCCGACGTTGCCCAACGAGACGGTGAGTGTGTCGTGGAACTTCACGCCCGCGGTGTTGGGCACCTCGAACGCGTGATAGCTGTTCACCGCCGGATTGACGTTGAAGTAGCAGTAGCTGCCGAGCCCCCACGCCTCGTGCGTGGTGACGCCGGCGCCCACCTTGTAGGCGGCGTACCCGTTGACCCCGGTCGGACTGATCCAGGCCGCCTGGTTGGGCACGTCGTACGGCATCTCGTTCTGGAAGAAGATGGTCTTGCCGTTCTGGCCGTTCCAGGTGACCTCGTACTTCTGGTAGTGCTCGACGAACAGGCCGGTCGCCTCGACGTTGTTGCCGTTGACGATCAGGCCGTTGTCGGCCGTGTTCGTGGTCCAGCCGACCGTGCCCGCATTGCCGTGGTCGGCACGCCAGGCCCAGATGTGGTCGATGATCGTGTCGTTGCTGTTGACGACCAGGCTCGCGGTGGCCTTGCCGGCGACCTCGCCGCCGATCCGGAAGAACACGTCCTGGATCGTCGTGGGGTTGGCCGCGTGGCTCGCGGACGAACCGGACGGGCCGACCGTCAGCAGCGCCGCCGAGTTGGTCGTCCCGGCGTCGAAGAGCAGGCCCTTGAGCCGGACCCCGTCCACGTCGGCGACCTGCATGGCGTTGACCCCGTTGTCCGGGACGAACGTCGGGTAGCCGATGCCGAGGATGACCGTGTTGGCCTTGGTCACGTTGAGGGTCTGGCTGAGGTGGTAGACCCCGGGGGTGACGAAGAGGTTGCAGCCCTCGGACAGCGCGGTGTTGATGGTCGCGGCGGTGTCGCCGGCCTTCACCACGTAGAACTGGCTCATCGGGAGGGAGGTGCCGGGGGTGCTGCCGTTCGCCCAGCTCGGGGCGGAGGCGTTGGTCCGGAGCGAGGGCTCGAACACCCGGTACTTGCCGGTGCTGTCGATGTAGAGGTACGGCACGTCGCGCGAGACCGGGGTGGTGGCCAGGGTGGTCTCAGGCGGGCTCGGGAAGGTGTTGGCCGGGGCGCCGTTCACGCCGGAGAAGACCATGTTCCAAACGCCGCCGGCCCAGCTGCCGAGGTTGCTGTCCCGGGTGTACCACTGCTGCTGCGAGACCGAGGAGGCCTGGCCGGTGACCTTGGTGTCGGCGATGTAGCCGCCGCTGGCGTAGCCGTAACTGGCCGGGTAGAGCGCCAGGTTGCCGTGGACGTCGATCCTGCGGAACGGCGCGGCCTGGGCGACGGCCCAGCGGTCGGTGCCGCTCGAGGGGTTGATGGCCAGGTTCTCGGCCGAGCGCCAGAAGTTCTGCGTCGCGTTGCCGGCGTCCTCGGAGTTGAAGGCGTCGACGGTGACGTCACCGTTGATGGTCACGTCGTCCGGGTTCAGCCCGAGGCCGGCCACCGAGGTGTAGAAGCCGACGTTGTCCTCCACGGTGTACGTGCCCGGCTTGTACAGGTCGGCCACGCGGTTCTCGGAGAACTGGGCGGTGTTGGTGTCCTTCATCTGCGCGAACTGGGCGTCGAGTGTCGCCTGGATGCTGGCGCTGGACATGGTCGGGTCGAAGATGTGGACGTTCGGGCCAAAGTTGGGGGTGTCGGACTGCGCCGGGCAGCCGACCGATGTCCCGATGGTGAAGGTCGCGGCGGCCACCGCGGAGTTGGTCAGGCCGGACTGGACGCCGATGGCTTCGACGGTGGTGGTCGCGGTGATGCTGAGCGGAGTGCTGTAGAGGGCGGAGGCAGCGGTAGGGGTGCTGCCGTCCAGGGTGTAGCGGATGGCCGCACCGGAGGTGGAGTCGGCGAGTGTCACGGTCTGGGCGGAGGTGAACGTTCCCCCGGCCGGACTGAACGTCGGCGTCGCCACCGTTCCGGTGGTGGTGCCGGTCTGGGTGTACGTGAAGTGCGGGGTGTCGTACTGCGGCCCGTTCTTCTCGTAGGTGAACCAGTACTCCAGCACATTGCCCGCACTCAGCGAGCTGACGGTCTGGGTCCAGGTGCCGTTGCTGTTGGCCATCCGGAAGTTCTGCTGGTTGGCGCCGTTGACCAGGTAGTGGACGTCGACATAGAGCGCGGCGGTGGTGGGCACGAACGTGATCTGCGTCTGCGACGCGTTCAGCTGGGTCACGCTCTGCGTGTAGTCGGTCGCGGCTGAGGCGGGTACGGCAGTGGCCGTAAGGCCGAGCAGTGCGGCCAGCGTCAGCACGATGGCGGTGAGCAGGGCGACGATGCGTCCGCGCGACGGGAGTCGCGGTGGGCGCGGAAGGGCGGTTCTGCGCATGGGGGTCCTTTCGCCTGGGTTCGTGAAGTGAACGCCAGATCGTCATGGGGAGCGCTTTGGTACCACCTTCTGGTCAAGATCCGGAGACCCGTCCGACCCGGTCCCGTCGAAGCAGCGATTTGGAAGCGCTCTCAGACCGTGGACATGGGAGTTCCGGATCCGTAAGGCAGTCTCAGTCCGACATGACCTACCGTCAAGAAGGTGAACTGTCTTCAACTATTGAACAGATAGCCATTTTGACCCTTCGTCAGGGAGAAGCATTCCCGGGCGCATCGGCCCGGCCGCTGTCAGGCGTCCTGTGCGGGGAGGGTGGGCGCGAGTAGGGTCGCAGCAGTCCCAGGGCCGATGGCCGAACCCGGTTGTCACAGGGGCGTGGTAGAAAACGAGTCGCCCGGTGGGGGAGCGCCGGGGCTCGACGGACGGGGCAGGGGGTTGGGTATGGGCGAAGCAGTGACGGTGCGTGAGGCCGCGGCGGCGGATCTGGACGCCGCAGTGGCGCTGTGGACGCTTTCGCATGTCGTCAGGCGCAACGGCAGGCCCCTGCCCGAGGCTCATATCGTCTCGGCCCATCAGCGGATGGCGTCGCCGGAGGCCTTAGTCCTGCTGGCTCACGACTCGGGCGACGGTGCCGACGAGTCCCACGGCGAGCCGGACGGGAAGTCCGACAAGGACTCCGAGCACGACCTCGGCATCATCGGCACCATCATGGGAGTCCAGGGGCGCGATGACGAAGGCGCCGGGCCGCCGGTCGCGGGTCTGGTCCACATATCCCTGCTCAGCGTCGCCCCCGACCGCTGGGGTCAGCACATCGGTCGGCTGCTGGTCGAGGAGACCATCAACCGCGCTGTGGCCGGCGGCTTCGAGCAGGCCCAACTCTGGACCCACGCCGACAATCTGAGGGCCAATCGGCTCTACAAGGCGATGGGCTTCCGCCGCAGCGGCCGGGTCAAGGTGGACGACTGGGGCGAGCTGCTGGTCCACTACCGTCGATCACTGGTCACCCGGTAACGCCGACAGGCCCTCACTCCAGGGCCGTCATTCCAGGACCCTCATTCCAGGACCGTCACTCCAGGGGCACTGGTCCGCTCCGCCCCTGGCGGGGGACGGCCGGGGCCGTGGTGTCGGCGAACTCCCGTACCGCGCTGGTCCGGCTGACCACGCGGCCGCCGTGCACCACCACCCTGCTGTGTCCGCCCGAGAGCACCCCGCGCAGGGTGTCCCCGCGTACCGCGAGGATGTCCGCGGGGGCGCCGGGGGCCACCAGTACCGGGGCCAGCCCGAGGGCCCACCGTGCCGCGCCGCTGACCCGCTCGTATGCCTCCACCTCGTCCAGCTCGCCCGATGCGGCCAGCAGGAACGCCGCCTCCAGCGGATCCACCCGGCCGACCGGATTCGCCAGGTCCCGCAGCGCGCCGCTGCCGGCGGCCACGGCGACCCCGGCCGCCAGCAGCCGCCGGACCGGCGCCCGCTGGGCGACCCGCGCCCGTCCCGGTCCCCGCCCCGCCGCCACGCAGTACCCGCTCTGCGGCAGCAGGACGACGGCCATCCCGGCCGAGGCGAGCCGGTCGATCGCCCGTGTCGCGTCCTCGGGGCGCTGGAGTTCGAGCGCGGCGCACGGGCCGACGGTCACCCGCTGCGGGAACTGGCCGAACACGGCCGCGAGCCGGGCGAGCCGGCGCGGATCCCCCAGGTCGGCATGGAGATCGACCGGACTCCGGCACTCGTCGGCGAGGGCCGCCACGGCGTCCAGGTGCGCATCCGGATCCGGGTCCTCCTCGGGGCAGCCGCCGACGGCGTGCGCCCCCATGGCCAGGGCCTCCCGCAGAGCCGCGCGCCCCTCCGCGCCGGACCGCCCGGTCAGCGTTCCGGGCAGCGGGACCACCTGAAGCTCCATCAGCCCGTGCAGGGCGCGGGCGGCCTGCAGTGCCGCGGTCATGGCCGTCAGCCCGTGGGCCCCGCCGATCCGGACATGTGTGCGCTGCACGGTCGCGCCGTAGCCCAGCCCGCTCAGCGCGGCCTCGGTGATCCGCCGCTGCAGTGCCTCCGCGCTCCCGCCGGCATCCGGTTCGGCGCAGGGGTTGAGCGGCGGCGTGGCGCTGAAGGCTTCGTCCAGATGCGCGTGCGGCTCCGTCGGGGCGGGAAGCAGCAGATACCCGGTGAGGTCCAGCCGGTCCGGTGCGCTGAGGCTCCCCGCAGGTCCGACCGACTCGATGCGCTCGCCGAGGATGCGGACATCCACCGCCCGGCCGTCGGCCTGCCGGGCGCCGGACAGCAACAGGGCGGGTCCACTGGGGGCGGCCGGGTGCTCCGGGGGCGTCTCGGCGGGCATCCGCTGCTCCTTCCCGCCGTGGCTCATGATCGCTCGCTCATGATCGCTCTTTGCGAGCCTAGGCCGCCGGTCCTGGCGCACTCGGGAGGCGCGTGGAGGCGTCGGGGAGTTCATAAGTCATACCGGCCCCTCGCCGTTCAAGGGGTGCTCGGGAGGCGCCCGAGGGGTGCGCGAGAGCGAACGTCTGAGCTGCGATGCAACGTCAGATTGGACTGCTCGGAAGCCCGGGAGGCCGCTCCAGGCCTGGGATCGGCGGGGGCGGAAACGGATTTCACGGATCGGCCGGGGAGCGTGTAATGTCTTCCTCGGCCAGCCCCTATAGCTCAGTCGGTAGAGCGTCTCCATGGTAAGGAGAAGGTCTGCGGTTCGATTCCGCATGGGGGCTCGGATGAGAGGGGGCCCCGCTTCGGCGGGGCACTCAATCGTCGTGGCGGTGTAGCTCAGTTGGTAGAGCAAGCGGCTCATAATCGCTGTGTCACCGGTTCAAGTCCGGTCACCGCTACCACGCCGTGTAGCCGATTGTAGGGTAACCCTCCCGGTCGGCTACTCTTGTCTGTGTTCATAACGTTGTCTGTCCGAGGAAGGCACTCCTGTGGCCGCCACTGATGTCCGCCCGAAGATCACGCTGGCCTGCGTGGAGTGCAAGGAGCGGAACTACATCACCAAGAAGAACCGGCGTAACGACCCGGACCGTCTTGAGATGAAGAAGCACTGCCCCCGTTGCAACTCGCACACCGCGCACCGCGAGACCCGCTGACCTCTGCGTTCCGTCGCACGTCCGGTGATATCGCCAAGGCCGTAACGGCGAAGGCCGCCCCCATCCGTGGGGGCGGCCTTCGCTGTGTCCCGGCCGGTTACCGTTCTCCTTGAACGACTTGCCTACTGACGTGTTGCACGACGAGGAGCCGCCCATGCCGCTCGATCCTTCCTTCATCGGGCGGACCTACCCGCCCACCGCGGCCTACGAGGTCGGCCGCGAGAAGATCCGCGAGTTCGCCGAGGCCGTCGGGGATGCCAACCCCGCCTATCTGGACCCAGATGCGGCGAAGGCGCTGGGACACCCCGATGTCATCGCGCCGCCGACCTTTCCCTTTGTGCTGACCTACCGCGCAGCGGCCCAGGTGGTGAACGATCCCGAGCTGGGCCTGGACTTCTCCCGGGTGGTCCACGGCGACCAGCGCTTCACCTACACCCGGCCGGTGCGCGCCGGCGACCGGCTCTCGGTCACCTGCACCATCGATTCGATCAAGTCCTTGGCCGGGAACGACATCCTCTCGGTCCGTGGCGACGTCCACGAGGAGAGCGGCGAGCACGTGGTGACCGCCTACATGATGCTGGTGGCTCGCGCCGCCGAGGGGGAGTGACGATGCCCGCACAGGTGAACTACGACGAGGTCGAGGTCGGCGCGCAGCTTCCGGCCCGCTCCTTCCCTGTGAACCGCGCCACTCTGGTGCAGTACGCGGGCGCTTCCGGGGACTTCAACCCCATCCACTGGAACGAGGCATTCGCCCGCTCGGTCGGTCTGCCGGACGTCATCGGGCACGGCATGTTCACCATGGCCGAGGCGATCCGGGTGGTCACCGACTGGCTGGGGGACCCCGGTGCGGTGGTGGAGTACGGCGTCCGCTTCACCAAGCCGGTCGTCGTTCCCAATGACGGGACCGGTGCCGTGATCGAGGTCACCGGCAAGGTCGCGGTGAAGCTCGACGACCGCCGGGTCCGGGTCGACCTGGTGGCCACCAGCGGCGGCGAAAAGGTGCTCGGCATGTCCCGCGCCGTGGTCCAGCTGACCTGACGTGCGCTGCCTGACCTGCGTTGCCTGACCTGCGCCGACGGAGGCGCCCCTCGGGATCTGTCCGGAGGGGCGCAGCCAAGTTTCCGGCACCCCTTGCGAAGTTAGTAATCAGCCACTAACTTAGTATCCATGGCGAAGACGAGCATGAGAATGACAGCGGAGGAGCGGCGCGAGAGCGTCATCCACGCCTCCATGATCGAGTTTGCCGAGCGTGGCTACAACGGCACCTCCACCCAGGCGATCGCCGATCGGGTCGGCGTCTCCCAGCCCTATCTGTTCCGACTCTTCCCCAACAAGCGGGCGCTGTTCGAGGCCGCGGTCCGGCGCTGCATGGAGGACGTCAGGGATGCCTTCCTCAAGGCGGCCGAGGGCCTGGAGGGCAAGGAGGCCCGGGAGGCCATGGGGTTCGCCTACTTCGACATGATCACCGACCGCAGCCGGCTGCTGATGCAGATGCAGATGTACGTCTCCACCTTCGCCGCCGAGTCGGCGGGCGACACCGAGGTGGGGGAGGCGGTCCGGGCCATGTGGGTCGACCTCTGGGACTCGGTGTCGGCGGCGGCCGGGATGACCCCGGAGGAGACCACCAGCTTCTTCGCCGAAGGGATGCTGATCAACGCGCTGGTCGCGATGGGCTTCCCGCCGGAGCACCGGATCTGGGAGGGCTGCTTGAAGTCCGACGGCTGCTAGGGCCGGCCGGGGGCGGAGCGCCTTTCTCTTCGTTTCTCTCTGTCCGCGAAAGTTATTGATCGATAACTCATCAGGTTCCCCCCGAGTCGGGGGGCTTCAACCAAGGGAACCGTCATGCGCAAGGGAAACCCCGCAGTCTGGGCCTTCGTGATCACCAGCACCGCCGGCTTCATGGCCGCGCTGGACAACCTGGTCGTCACCACCGCCCTGCCCTCCATCCGGACCCACCTCGGCGGCGGCATCACCGACCTCGAGTGGACCGTCAACGCCTACACCCTCACCTTCGCTGTGCTGCTGATGCTCGGCGCCGCGCTGGGCGACCGCTTCGGCCGCCGCCGCCTCTTCACCATCGGCCTCGGCCTCTTCACCCTCTCCTCCATGGCCGCGGCACTGGCCCCGGGCATCGGCGAACTCATCGCCGCCCGGGCCGCCCAGGGCGTGGGAGCCGCACTGCTCACCCCGGTCAGCCTGACCCTGCTCACCTCGGCAGTGCCCCCGGCCAGGCGCGGCCTGGCCTTCGGGGCCTGGGGTGCGGTGAACGGCATGGCCATCGCGATGGGTCCGCTGATCGGCGGCACCGTGGTGGAGCACCTCTCCTGGCAGTGGATCTTCGCCCTGAACGTCCCGATCGGACTGGCCCTGCTGCCGCTGGCCCGACTGCGGCTGACCGAGAGCCGCGGCCCCAACAGCCGCCTCGACATCCCGGGCACCGCCCTGGCCAGCGCCGCACTCTTCGGCATCGTCTTCGCCCTGATCCGCGGCAACTCCGACGGCTGGACCAGCTCCACCGTCCTGGCCGCCCTGGTCTCCGGCGTCCTGCTGCTGATCGGGTTCGTGGCCTGGGAACTGCGCACCGACGCCCCGCTGCTGCCGATGCGGCTGTTCCGCAACCGTGCCTTCGCCGCCGTGAACGGCGCCTCGCTGCTGATGTCCGTGGGCATGTTCGGCTCGATCTTCCTGCTCAGCCAGTGGCTGCAGACCGCCCAGGGTTACAGCCCGATGGAGGCCGGCGTCCGGATGCTCCCCTGGACCGCGATGCCCATGGTCGTCGCACCGTTCGCCGGGATGCTGGCCGACCGGATCGGCGGACGGATCATCATCGCCGCCGGACTCGCCCTGCAGGCCACCGGGCTGCTCTGGTTCGCACTGATCGTCGCCGCCCATGTCGACTACAGCTCGCAGATTCCCGCGCTGGTCCTCTCCGGGGTCGGGATGGCGCTCTTCTTCGCCCCGGTCACCACCGTGCTCATGGGTTCGGTGAAGCCGGAGGAGCAGGGAGTCGCCTCGGGGGCGAACAACGCCTTCCGAGAGATCGGCGGTGCCCTCGGTGTGGCCGTGCTCACGTCGGTCTTCACCGCCAGCGGGGACTTCAGCAGCGCCCAGCGCTACGCCGACGGGCTGGCCCCGGCGCTCTGGGTCGGCGCGGCCGCCATCGCCGCCGCGACGGTCGCCGCGCTGATCGTCCCGCGGTGGCGCCGGAACGCCACCCCGGTTCCTGACGCGGCGCAGAGCGCGCCCGCGCTCACCCCGGTCGTCTGACCGCCGCGCGCAGCCAGTTGCCGGCCTTGCGGTCCGAGCCCTGCCCGCCCCACCCGGGGCGGGCAGGGCTGCTCCAGGTCCACCCTTAGGCTGGTCCCGTGCAGGAACTCCAGGACGCCCCCCTCGCCCCGCTGACCACCATCCGTCTCGGCGGACCGGCCCGAAGGCTGGTGACCGCCACCACCGACGCCGAGGTGGTCGAGACCGTCCGGCGCGCGGACCGGTCCGGTGAACCCTTGCTGGTCATCGGCGGCGGGAGCAATCTGGTGATCGGCGACAAGGGCTTCGAGGGAACCGTGCTCCACATCGCGACCCGCGGTCGTGATCTCGACGGAACCGCCCTGGAGGCCGCGGCCGGCGAGATCTGGACCGATCTGGTCGACGAGACGGTGCTCCGCCACGGCCTGGCCGGCATCGAGTTCCTGGCCGGCATCCCCGGCTCGGTCGGCGCCACGCCGGTCCAGAACGTCGGCGCCTACGGCCAGGAGGTCGCGGACACCATCACCGAGGTGGTCGCCTTCGACCGCAGCGCCGACAGTGTGGTGACCCTGGCCGGGACGGACTGCGCGTTCTCCTACCGGCACAGCCGGTTCAAGGCGGCGCCCGAGCGCTATGTGGTGCTCCGGGTGCGTTTCGCCCTGGCGGACGCCGACGGTCTCTCCACCCCGGTCCGCTACGCCGAGGCGGCCCGCACCCTCGGCGTCGAGCCGGGGGAGCGGGTGGAGCTCACCGCGGCGCGCGAGGCCGTCCTGAAACTGCGCTCCGGCAAGGGCATGGTCCTCGACCCGGCCGACCATGACACCTGGTCGGCCGGATCCTTCTTCACCAATCCGGTTCTCGCCCCGGAACAGTTCGCCGCCTTCTCCGCCCGGGTCCGCGACCGCCTCGGCCCGGACGCCGCCTTCCCCGCGTATCCGGCGGCGGACGGCAGCACCAAGACCTCGGCCGCCTGGCTGATCGAGAAGTCGGGCTTCAGCAAGGGGTACGGCTCCGGCCCCGCCCGACTCTCCGGCAAACACACCCTGGCCCTGACCAACCGCGGCCAGGCCACCACCGAGGACCTCCTGGCCCTCGCTCGCGAGATCCGGGCCGGGGTCCAGGCCGCCTTCGGCGTCACCCTGGTCAACGAGCCGGTCCTGGTCGGTGCGGAGCTCTAGGGCCTTTCCGGCGCCGTCCCGCTCAGCTCACCAGCCAGCCGTCCACACCGGCCAGCAACTCCTTCTTCACCATGTCCGGGGCTCGCGAACCACGCACCGACTGCCGGGCCAGCTCGGCCAGTTCGGCGTCGCTGAAGCCGTGCACGGTCCGCGCCGACTCGTACTGCTCGGCCAGGCGAGAGCCGAACAGCAGTGGGTCGTCCGCGCCCAGCGCCATGGGCACCCCGGCTTCGAACAGGGTGCGCAGCGGTACGTCCTCCGGCTTCTCGTACACGCCCAGCGCCACGTTCGACGCCGGGCACACCTCGCAGGTGATCTGACGGTCCGCCAGCCGCTGCATCAACCGCGGGTCCTCGGCCGCGCGCACCCCGTGGCCGATCCGCCCCGCGCCCAGATCGTCCAGGCAGTCCCGGACGCTGGAGGGGCCGGCCAGCTCGCCGCCGTGCGGAGCCGCCAGCAGCCCGCCCTCCCTGGCGATCGCGAAGGCCCGGTCGAAGTCCCTTGCCATTCCCCGTCGTTCGTCATTGGACAGGCCGAAACCGACCACGCCGCGGTCGGCGTAGCGGATCGCCAGCCGTGCGAGCGTACGGGCGTCCAGCGGGTGCTTCATCCGGTTGGCGGCGATCAGGATCCTGATGCCGACCCCGGTGGCCCGTGAGGCGTCCTGCACCGCCCCGAGGATCAGCTCGATGGCCGGGATCAGGCCGCCCAGCCTGGGCGCATAGGAGGTCGGGTCGACCTGGATCTCCAGCCAGCCGCTGCCGTCGGCCCGTTCGTCCTCGGCGGCCTCGTGCACCAGTCGCCGTATGTCGTCCTCGTCGCGCAGCACCGAGCGCGCCATGTCGTAGAGCCGCTGGAAGCGGAACCAGCCGCGTTCGTCAGTCGCCCTGAGCTTCGGCGGGGTGCCGGAACTCAGCGCCTCCGGCAGATGCACTCCGTGCTTGTCGGCGAGCTCCAGCAGCGTGGCCGGACGCATGGAGCCGGTGAAGTGCAGATGCAGATGGGCCTTGGGCAGCAGACGAACATCGCGGACGGCCGGCGCGGTGGGTACCTGTTCCATCCACAGATCTTTGCGTACTCAGCCTGATGGCGGAAAACAACCTGGTCAAGACGCTCGATCGAGTGAATTCGACCATGCGGTTCGACCGGACGAGGGGCCCGCAGACCGGCTGCGGCCGGGCCTACGGGCCCCGTCCCGGTGGAGGTCGCAGGGGTCAGTCCCGGGCCTCACCGAGCAGCCGCTGCAGCCGGGAGACGCCCTCGACCAGGTCCTCGTCGCCCAGCGCGTACGACAGCCGCAGGTACCCCGGCGTGCCGAAGGCCTCGCCCGGCACCACCGCGACCTCGGCCTCGTCCAGGATCAGCGCGGCCAGCTCCGCGGACGACTTCGCCCGCCGGCCCCGGATCTCCTTGTCCAGCAGGCCCTTCACCGAGGGGTACGCGTAGAAGGCGCCCTCGGGCTCCGGGCAGACCACCCCGGCGATCTCGTTCAGCATCCGCACGATCGTCTTCCGGCGCCGGTCGAAGGCCACCTTCATCTCGTCCACCGCGGTCAGGTCCCCCGACACCGCCGCCAGCGCCGCGACCTGCGCGACATTGCTCACATTGGAGGTCGCGTGCGACTGCAGGTTGGTCGCCGCCTTGATCACGTCCTGCGGGCCGATCACCCACCCGACCCGCCAGCCGGTCATCGCATAGGTCTTGGCGACGCCGTTGACCACGATGCACTTGCCGGCCAGCTCCGGCACCGCCACCGGCAAGGAGACGAACTCCGCGTCGCCGTAGACCAGGTGCTCGTAGATCTCGTCGGTCAGCACCCAGAGGCCGTGCTCCGCCGCCCAGCGGCCCACCGCCTCCACCTCGGCGCGGGTGTAGACGGCTCCGGTCGGGTTGGAGGGCGAGACGAACAGCAGCACCTTGGTGTTCTCGGTGCGCGCGGCCTCCAGCTGCTCCACCGACACCTTGTAGCCGGTGGTCTCGTCGGCGACCACGTCGACCGCGACGCCGCCCGCCAGCTGGATCGACTCCGGGTAGGTGGTCCAGTACGGCGCGGGGACGACGACCTCGTCGCCCGGGTCCAGGATCGCGGCGAAGGCCTCGTAGATGGCCTGCTTGCCGCCGTTGGTCACCAGCACCTGCGAGGCGTCGACGGCCCAGCCGGAGTCCCGCAGGGTCTTCGCCGCGATGGCGGCCTTGAGCTCGGGCAGCCCGCCGGCCGGGGTGTACCGGTGGTTCTTCGGGTCGCGGCAGGCGGCCACGGCCGCGTCCACGATGTAGCCGGGCGTCGGGAAGTCGGGCTCGCCGGCGCCGAAACCGATCACCGGACGCCCGGCGGCCTTGAGGGCCTTGGCCTTGGCGTCGACGGCGAGGGTCGCGGACTCCGCGATGGCGCCGATACGGGCCGAGACCCGACGGTCGGCCGGACGGATGCTGGGGTCTGGGTGGGGAAACGCAGCGCTCATGCCTGAATGCTCCCAGAAGCCGCGCCGCCCGGGCATCGAGGTTTCGCCGGACGGTCGGGCCCGTGGTCGCCGCTCGCCCCGCCGCGGGTGCTCCGAGCAGCGATGCCGCCCGCCGGGCCCGGGAGCGGCCGCGGACCGGCAGGTGCTATCCATTCGACCAATTACCGTTCCACCCCCTACACTCAAGCCTCGATGGTCCCGCCCGAAGGCTCAGGGTGCAGCGTTCACCGCGCAGGCACCCCGATACGGTAGGTTGGGCCTCGCGAATCCGGTGGTTGCGGATTCAAAGGGTCGTAGCTCAATTGGTAGAGCACCGGTCTCCAAAACCGGCGGTTGGGGGTTCAAGTCCCTCCGGCCCTGCTGTCCGCCCTGTTGCCTGACGGCGACAGGCGGTACCGTCAGCACTGCATTCCCGAGACCGCAAGCACTGCGGCTCTCGCAACAGGTACCCGGATTCAGGTGAGGGACGAGTGACGGAGACCGTGGGCTCCACCGCGACACCTGACAGTGGTAACGCGGCGGACGAACAGAGCGAGACTCTGTCCCGCCGCGACCGCAAGCGTGCCAACAAGGCCGCAGGCAAGGACGGCAAGAAGAAGCGTGGGGATCGCCCCAACATCTTCGCCCGAGTCGCGCTCTTCTACCGGCAGATCATCGCCGAGCTGCGCAAGGTCGTCTGGCCGAGCCGCAATGACCTCACCACCTACACCACGGTCGTCGTGGTCTTCGTCGTGGTGATCATGGCTCTGGTCTACGGCCTGGACACCGGGTTCTCGTCGCTCGCCAAGCTCATCTTCGCCTGACCGGCGTTTCCCCCAGGACCGGGTCGGCCCGGTCCGAGCCGTCGTGGGACAACCCGGTCCGGGCGCTCCGCTACCGTTGTGTCGGTATCGTTGAGTATCCGAGCCGCCCGCAGCCAAGCCCTGCTTCTCCCTGTGGACGGTCCGGTACCGTCCCACCTTTCATCTCCAGGAAGAAGCAGCCAACGTGTCTGAGTCCCACCTGTACGACGCCGCGCAGGCCCCCGAGGCTGACGAAGCCGTCGAGTCGGCCGACGCTGCGGAGCAGGACGCGTCTGCGTGGGCCGAGGCCGACGACTCCGCCGAGCAGATCATCGAAAACGCCGATGGTGACGAAGACGAGGTCGAGGCTGCCGACGCCGCCGACGGCGAGTCCGCCGAGAAGGAGGCGCTGACCGTGGTCACCGCCGACGAGTCCGAGGCCCTCGAAGCGGCCGAGGAGGCCGAAGCCGAGGTTGACGAGGCCGACGTCGAGGAGGTCGAGGTCGACCCGATCGTCGCGTTCCGCGAGGAGCTGCGCACGGCCGCCGGCGAGTGGTACGTCATCCACACCTACGCCGGCTACGAGAACCGGGTGAAGTCCAACCTGGAGCAGCGCGCCGTCTCGCTCAACGTCGAGGACTACATCTACCAGGCCGAGGTGCCCCAGGAAGAGGTCGTCCAGATCAAGAACGGCGAGCGCAAGACGACCCGCCAGAACAAGCTCCCCGGCTACGTGCTGGTGCGCATGGACCTCACCAACGAGTCCTGGGGCGTGGTCCGCAACACCCCCGGCGTCACCGGCTTCGTCGGCAACGCCTACGACCCGTACCCGCTGACCCTGGACGAGGTCGTCAAGATGCTCGCCCCCGAGGTCGAGCGCGCCGCGGCCCGCGAGGCCGGCCGTCCGGTGCAGGTCAACTCCTCCGACATCCAGGTCCTGGACTTCGAGGTCGGCGACTCGGTCACCGTCACCGACGGCCCCTTCGCCACCCTCCAGGCGACGATCAACGAGATCAACCCGGACTCCAAGAAGGTCAAGGGCCTCGTCGAGATCTTCGGCCGGGAGACCCCGGTGGAGCTCTCCTTCGACCAGATCGCCAAGAACGACTGATCAGCGGGCAGCAGCAGCGCCGAGGGCCCCGTACCGCGAAGGTACGGGGCCCTCGCGCATGGGTGGGCGCACTGCCGAACCTCCGGCGGAGCCGCCCCCAGGACCGTGATTTAGGATCGCTGCCCCTTTCGGGCTATCCTGGTTCGATGTGTGCGCGGAGCCGGACCGTTCGGTCGGCGAGCCACACGGAAACCCAAGGCCCCGCCGCCGTGCTTCCGCACGCCGGTCGGGAACACCTCTCGTAAGGACCCGGAGAGAGCATGCCTCCCAAGAAGAAGAAGGTCACGGGGCTTATCAAGCTCCAGATCAACGCCGGTGCGGCCAACCCCGCGCCGCCCGTCGGCCCTGCCCTGGGTCAGCACGGCGTCAACATCATGGAGTTCTGCAAGGCCTACAACGCCGCGACCGAGTCGCAGCGTGGCATGGTCGTGCCGGTGGAGATCACGGTCTACGAAGACCGCTCCTTCACCTTCATCACCAAGACTCCGCCGGCCGCCAAGCTGATCCTCAAGGCCGCAGGCGTGGAGAAGGGCTCCGGCGAGCCGCACAAGACCAAGGTCGCCAAGATCACGGCTGCCCAGGTCCGTGAGATCGCCACCACCAAGCTGCCCGACCTGAACGCCAACTCCCTGGAGCAGGCCGACAAGATCATCGCGGGCACCGCCCGTTCGATGGGCATCACCGTCGAGGGCTGAGTACTCCTCAGTCCCTGAACGGTCGTGGTAGGGCCGAGCGCGGCCCGCAGCCACCACAACTCCACGTCTTTTATCCACAGGAGCAGCAGTGAAGCGCAGCAAGGCTCTGAACGCCGCGGCGGAGAAGATCGACCGCGAGCGTCTGTACGCCCCCCTCGAGGCGATTCGCCTCGCCAAGGAGACCTCCACCTCCAAGTTCGACGGCACCGTCGAGGTCGCCATGCGTCTGGGTGTCGACCCGCGCAAGGCCGACCAGATGGTCCGCAGCACCGTCAACCTCCCGCACGGCACCGGCAAGACCGCCCGGGTCCTGGTCTTCGCGACCGGTGACCGCGCCGAGGCCGCGCGTGCTGCGGGCGCCGACATCGTCGGCGCCGACGAGCTGATCGACGAGGTCGCCAAGGGCCGCCTGGACTTCGACGCCGTCGTGTCCACCCCGGACCTCATGGGCAAGGTCGGTCGTCTGGGCCGGGTGCTCGGCCCCCGCGGCCTGATGCCGAACCCGAAGACCGGCACCGTGACCCCGGACGTGGCCAAGGCCGTGACCGAGATCAAGGGCGGCAAGATCGAGTTCCGCGTCGACAAGCACTCGAACCTGCACCTGATCATCGGCAAGGTGTCCTTCGACACCGAGAAGCTGGTCGAGAACTACGCCGCCGCCCTGGACGAGGTGCTCCGCGCCAAGCCGTCCGCCTCCAAGGGCCGGTACATCCGCAAGGTCGCGATCAGCACCACGATCGGCCCCGGCATCCCGGTCGACCCGAGCCGCACCCGCAACCTCCTCGTCGAGGAGGACCCGGCTTCCGTCTGATCCCTGATCAGCTTGGCCAGGTCGCAGCAGCAGCGATACGACGGGCCGGTTCCCCTTCTGTCACGGAAGGGGAACCGGCCCGTCGTCGTGTCAGTCCTCGGGTGTAGCGTCTGCTCGCAGATCTCGTACGAACCACAGGGGGGATTCACATGCGCCGTACCCGTGCGCTCTGCCTCACCACCACTGCCGCCGTGGCGCTCGCCGCTCTGACGGCCTGTTCCGGCTCGACCGCGAAGACGGCGTCCGATGCCGCCTCCAAGGGCGTCAGCGGTGCCAAGTCGGCCGTGCTCAGCGTCGCCGACGCACTGTCGCTGACGACGAAGAAGACCTCGACCTTCACCACCGCCAAGATGACCATGACGATGGTCATACCCAAGGTCGGCGTCTCGGTCATGACTGGCACGGTGTCCCACAACCCGATCGCGCTGGACGCGACCATGACCAACCCTCAGCTGCCCGACGGTATGCACCTGCTGATGTCCGGCACCACCGAGTACGTCACCATGGGCGCCGCCGGGGCGAAGGAGTTCGGCGGCAAGCACTGGCTCAAGATGGACTTCTCGAAGATGGGGGCCGTGGGCAAGGCCCTCGCCGACAGCGTCAACAAGAGCAACAGCCAGGACCCTGCCACCTCGGTCAAGCTGCTCACCGCATCCGGTGACGTCAAGCGCGTCGGCACGGAGGTGGTGGACGGCGTGTCCACCACGCGCTACTCCGGCACGGTCGACCTGAAGAAGCTGGCCTCCTCGGACCCGGACCTCAAAACCATCGCCGACCAGGCGGCCAAGACCGGCATGACCACCGAGAAGGTGGACATGTGGGTCAACGACCAGAGCCTTCCGGTGAAGTTCCACGAGACCGCCACGACGCCCCAGGGCACGGTGGACATCACCATCGACTACTCCGACTTCAGCAACACCCCGGTGAAGATCACTGTGCCTCCGGCGAGCGACACCGAGGACCTGGCCTCGCTCACCAAGTAGCCGATTCCCAAGTGCGCCCGGTGGGCGATTTGCCCGCCGGGCGTGTCATCACGTAGCTTGGTCCTTGCCACAGACCGCTGGTTGTTGTCGCGTGCCCTGCAAGGGGAGGACGCGAGGACCGAAGGCTCCGCGAATGCGGACGACCCGCGCAGGATGGATGAGGACAATCGCGCTCCGGATGCATGCCGCAAGGCATGGCCGCCGTTGAGCATGTGAAGCCCCGTGCGCCTGCGCCGGGGCCGTTCTGTTTTTCTCGAACACTTTCTTCCGGCGGTATGGGCGTAGCAGGTCGACTCAACGGTCGGCCACGCATCGACATCACGGAAGGAGGCGTAAGCCTATGGCAAGGCCCGACAAGGCTGCCGCTGTCGCAGAGCTGACGGACAAGTTCCGTGGCTCCAACGCGGCGGTGCTGACCGAGTACCGCGGTCTGACCGTGGCGCAGCTGAAGACGCTGCGTCGCTCGCTCGGCGACAACGCCAATTACGCCGTGGTGAAGAACACGCTGACCAAGATCGCGGCCAACGAGGCCGGGATCTCTGAGCTCGACGACCTGTTCTCGGGTCCGACGGCTGTCGCCTTCGTCGCCGGTGACCCGGTGGAGTCGGCGAAGGCTCTGCGTGACTTCGCCAAGGACAACCCTGCGCTGATCATCAAGGGCGGTGTCCTTGACGGTAAGGCGCTGTCCGCCGATGACATCAAGAAGCTCGCGGACCTCGAGTCCCGCGAGGTGCTGCTCGCCAAGCTGGCCGGTGGCCTGAAGGCGTCGATGGCCAAGGCCGCCGCCACCTTCCAGGCTCCCCTCACGGAGTTCGCCCGCACCGCGGAAGCTCTCCGGGCCAAGGTCGAGCAGGGCGGTGCCGGTACGCCGGCTCCCGCCGCCGAGGACGAGGTGGCGGAGTAACCACTCCGTCGTCTCCTGCCTTGCAGCGGGCCCGTACGCCCGCCTATCCGTACATCCGGCACCTGCCGAAATAGTGGAAGGACGCCATCATGGCGAAGCTGTCCCAGGAAGAGCTGCTCGAGCAGTTCGCCGAGCTCACCCTCATCGAGCTCTCCGAGTTCGTGAAGGCGTTCGAGGAGAAGTTCGACGTCAAGGCTGCCGCCCCGGTCGCCGTCGCCGCCGGTGGTGGCGCTGCCGCCGCTGTCGAGGCCGTCGAGGAGCAGGACGAGTTCGATGTCGTGCTCACCTCCTCCGGCGACAAGAAGATCCAGGTCATCAAGGAGGTGCGCGCCCTCACCTCCCTCGGCCTGAAGGAGGCCAAGGACCTCGTTGACGGCGTGCCCGCCACCGTCCTGGAGAAGGTCGCCAAGGAGGCCGCCGAGAAGGCCAAGGCCGCTCTCGAGGCCGCCGGCGCTTCCGTCACCGTCAAGTAATCACGGTTACTGGCTGGCGGTTCGCCTGCCGGCCGTGAGGCCGGTACGAACCTCTGAACCGAGGCGCTCACCCGTACGGGTGAGCGCCTCGGTTTTTTGTTTGCCGGGTCCATCCCGCCACTGCTGTCCGATCTATGACGATCCGCCACTTCTGTCGCCGAGGTGCTCCCCACCGCCCTCCAGGGCGAGTATGGTGATCGTCGTCGCTGCGGGTACGACCTGTCCGCAGCGGGCGCCGCAGGCTTCGGGGGCCACTCCCGGAGCCGCACCAGCGGTCGCCGCGCGGCCACCCCACCAGGGCAGTCGCCCGGCCCGACCGCCGGCCCCGGGATCGGACCGCAGCTCTCCCCGAGGGGTCTCCGGAGGGGTCCTCCGACGGGTTCACCGGGGGCTCGCCCTTGACGAACGGCACGCGGCGCGCAATTCTCAGGACGCGAGGTTGTACCTCCGCCAGGAGGTCGCGGCAGGCAGCGCGGCACGTACGGCAGCAGGCACGGCAGCGAGCAAATCTCAGGTTCCAGGCATGGAACCGGGGTGTGGTGGGGAATACACACCCAGTAGGCAGTAACCGCCCCAGGGGCGCCCTCGACGGGGGTTGCACCGCGAGGTAGGGAGTTCGAAGATTCGGTCTCCGAATCCGGACTGGACAGCAGTGTGCCGTCTGGCTACACTGTCCCTTTGCGCTGCCTTTTAGCTGCTCCGTGACTCGACCCCCGGAGTACGCACTACCCCGACCAGGGGTGGCACCCCGTTTGCGCACTGGCTCTGACCTGGAGAAATCTCCAGGCCCCTGAGCTCGTGTGGAAGCGCGGATGCTACCCGTGCGACGGGTGGGCCCGGTACGCGCGTAGTGAGTCCGAGCCCTCGGAAGGACCCCCTCTTGGCCGCCTCGCGCAACGCCTCGAACAACTCCGCATCCACCGCACCGCTCCGTATTTCCTTCGCGAAGATTCGTGAGCCCCTCGAGGTTCCCAACCTCCTCGCCCTGCAGACCGAGAGCTTCGACTGGCTCCTCGGCAATCAGGCGTGGAAGGACAGGGTCGAGGCGTCGCTCGCAGAAGGACACGACGTCCCGCAGAAGTCCGGCCTGGAGGAGATCTTCGAGGAGATCTCCCCGATCGAGGACTTCTCCGGTTCGATGTCGCTGACCTTCCGCGACCACCGCTTCGAGCCCCCCAAGAACTCGATCGACGAGTGCAAGGACCGCGACTTCACCTTCGCGGCCCCGCTCTTCGTCACCGCCGAGTTCACCAACAACGAGACCGGCGAGATCAAGTCGCAGACGGTCTTCATGGGCGACTTCCCGCTCATGACCCACAAGGGCACCTTCGTGATCAACGGCACCGAGCGTGTCGTCGTCTCACAGCTGGTGCGCTCCCCGGGCGTCTACTTCGACACCACCCTGGACAAGACGTCCGACAAGGACATCTACTCCGCCAAGGTCATCCCGTCCCGTGGTGCCTGGCTCGAGCTCGAGATCGACAAGCGCGACATGGTCGGTGTCCGCATCGACCGCAAGCGCAAGCAGTCCGTCACCGTGCTGCTGAAGGCCCTCGGCTGGACCTCCGAGCAGATCCTGGAGGAGTTCGGCCAGTACGAGTCGATGCGCGCCACCCTGGAGAAGGACCACACCCAGGGCCAGGACGACGCACTGCTCGACATCTACCGCAAGCTGCGTCCGGGCGAGCCGCCGACCCGCGAGGCCGCGCAGACGCTTCTGGAGAACCTCTACTTCAACCCGAAGCGCTACGACCTCGCCAAGGTCGGCCGGTACAAGATCAACAAGAAGCTCGGCGTGGAGCAGCCCCTCGACGGCGGCGTTCTCACCACGGACGACATCCTTGCCACGATCAAGTACCTGGTCCAGCTGCACGCCGGTGAGACCGAGACGGTCGCCCCGAACGGCAGCACGATCGTCGTCGAGGACGACGACATCGACCACTTCGGCAACCGTCGCCTCCGCAATGTCGGCGAGCTGATCCAGAACCAGGTCCGTACGGGTCTCGCCCGTATGGAGCGGGTCGTGCGCGAGCGCATGACCACCCAGGACGTCGAGGCCATCACGCCGCAGACGCTGATCAACATCCGGCCGGTCGTCGCCTCCATCAAGGAGTTCTTCGGCACCAGCCAGCTGTCCCAGTTCATGGACCAGACGAACCCGCTGTCGGGGCTGACCCACAAGCGTCGTCTGTCCGCGCTGGGCCCCGGTGGTCTGTCCCGTGAGCGGGCCGGCTTCGAGGTCCGTGACGTGCACCCGTCCCACTACGGACGCATGTGCCCGATCGAGACCCCGGAAGGACCGAACATCGGTCTGATCGGTTCGCTCGCCTCCTACGGCCGGGTCAACGCCTTCGGCTTTGTGGAGACCCCGTACCGCAAGGTCGTCGAGGGTGTCGTCACCGACAGCATCGACTACCTGACCGCGGACGAGGAGGACCGGTTCGTCATCGCCCAGGCCAACGCGCCGCTGACCGATGACAACCACTTCGCCGAGGGCCGTGTGCTGGTCCGCCGCCGTGGCGGCGAGATCGACTACATCCCCGGTGTCGAGATCGACTACATGGACGTCTCGCCGCGCCAGATGGTGTCCGTCGCCACCGCGATGATCCCCTTCCTGGAGCACGACGACGCCAACCGCGCCCTGATGGGCGCGAACATGATGCGTCAGGCGGTGCCGCTGCTGAAGAGCGAGGCCCCGCTGGTCGGCACCGGCATGGAGTACCGCGCCGCGGTCGACGCCGCCGATGTCATCGCCGCCGAGAAGTCCGGTGTGGTCCAGGAGGTCTCCGCCGACTACGTCACGGTGGCCAACGACGACGGCACCTACACCACGTACCGCGTGGCCAAGTTCACCCGCTCCAACCAGGGCACCTCCTTCAACCAGAAGGTCGTCGTGGACGAGGGCGCACGGATCGAGGTCGGGCAGGTCCTGGCCGACGGTCCCTGCACCGACGAGGGCGAGATGGCCCTCGGCAAGAACCTGCTCGTGGCGTTCATGCCCTGGGAGGGTCACAACTACGAGGACGCGATCATCCTGTCGCAGCGCCTCGTGCAGGACGACGTCCTCTCCTCGATCCACATCGAGGAGCACGAGGTCGACGCCCGTGACACCAAGCTGGGCCCGGAGGAGATCACCCGGGACATCCCGAACGTCTCCGAGGAGGTCCTCGCGGACCTGGACGAGCGCGGCATCATCCGCATCGGCGCCGATGTCACCACCGGTGACATCCTGGTCGGCAAGGTCACGCCCAAGGGCGAGACCGAGCTGACCCCGGAGGAGCGCCTGCTGCGCGCCATCTTCGGTGAGAAGGCCCGTGAGGTCCGCGACACCTCGCTGAAGGTGCCGCACGGTGAGCAGGGCAAGGTCATCGGCGTCCGCGTCTTCGACCGCGAGGAGGGCGACGAGCTGCCGCCCGGCGTCAACCAGCTGGTCCGGGTCTACGTGGCCCAGAAGCGCAAGATCACCAACGGTGACAAGCTGGCCGGCCGGCACGGCAACAAGGGTGTCATCTCCAAGATCCTTCCGGTCGAGGACATGCCCTTCCTCGAGGACGGCACCCCGGTCGACATCGTGCTCAACCCCCTCGGCGTCCCGTCCCGGATGAACCCGGGACAGGTGCTGGAGACCCACCTCGGCTGGCTCGCCAAGACCGGCTGGGACGTCTCCGGACTCTCCGAGGAGTGGGCCCGCCGGCTGCAGAAGATCGGGGCCGACAAGGCCGTCGGTGGCACCAACCTCGCCACCCCGGTCTTCGACGGCGCCCGCGAGGACGAGATCACCGGTCTGCTCGACCACACCACCCTCACCCGGGACGGCGACCGTCTGGTCGGCTCCTCGGGCAAGGCGCGGATGTTCGACGGCCGCTCCGGTGAGCCGTTCCCGATGCCGATCTCGGTCGGCTACATGTACATCCTCAAGCTGCACCACCTGGTCGACGACAAGCTCCACGCCCGTTCGACCGGTCCGTACTCCATGATCACCCAGCAGCCGCTGGGTGGTAAGGCGCAGTTCGGTGGTCAGCGCTTCGGTGAGATGGAGGTGTGGGCGCTGGAGGCGTACGGCGCCGCCTACGCCCTCCAGGAACTGCTCACCATCAAGTCCGACGACGTGCTCGGCCGCGTGAAGGTCTACGAGGCCATCGTCAAGGGCGAGAACATCCCCGAGCCCGGCATCCCCGAGTCCTTCAAGGTGCTCATCAAGGAGATGCAGTCGCTCTGCCTGAACGTGGAGGTGCTGTCCTCGGACGGCATGTCCATCGAGATGCGTGACTCCGACGAGGACGTGTTCCGCGCCGCCGAGGAGCTCGGTATCGACCTGTCCCGGCGAGAGCCGAGCAGCGTCGAAGAGGTCTGACGAGGGTCCGGGTCGGCGCTGTGGAACCAGCGCCGGCCCGCCGCCCCCAGGACCCCCTCAGACCAGATGTAAGACTTCGACCCCGAAGGTGGGATTGACGACCCGTGCTCGACGTCAACTTCTTCGATGAACTGCGAATCGGCCTGGCGACCGCTGACGACATCCGTCAGTGGTCCCACGGCGAGGTCAAGAAGCCCGAGACCATCAACTACCGCACCCTCAAGCCGGAAAAGGACGGACTCTTCTGCGAGAAGATCTTCGGCCCCACCCGGGACTGGGAGTGCTACTGCGGTAAGTACAAGCGTGTCCGCTTCAAGGGCATCATCTGCGAGCGCTGCGGCGTCGAGGTCACTCGCGCCAAGGTGCGTCGTGAGCGGATGGGCCACATCGAGCTGGCCGCGCCCGTCACGCACATCTGGTACTTCAAGGGCGTGCCGTCACGCCTCGGCTACCTCCTGGACCTTGCCCCCAAGGACCTCGAGAAGGTCATCTACTTCGCCGCCTACATGATCACGTGGGTGGACGACGAGCGCCGCACCCGTGACCTGTCCTCGCTGGAGGCCCAGGTCTCCGTCGAGCGCCAGCAGATCGAGCAGCGCCGCGACTCCGACCTGGAGACCCGCGCCAAGAAGCTCGAGGGCGACCTCGCCGAGCTGGAGGCCGAGGGCGCCAAGGCGGACGTGCGCCGCAAGGTGCGCGAAGGCGCCGAGCGCGAGATGAAGCAGCTCCGTGACCGGGCCCAGCGCGAGCTGGACCGTCTGGACGAGGTGTGGGCCCGCTTCAAGTCCCTCAAGGTCCAGGACCTCGAGGGCGACGAGCTGCTCTACCGCGAGCTCCGTGACCGCTTCGGCACGTACTTCTCCGGATCGATGGGTGCTGCGGCGCTGCAGAAGCGCCTGGAGACCTTCGACCTGGAGGAGGAGGCCGAGCGCCTCCGCGAGATCATCAAGACCGGCAAGGGCCAGAAGAAGACCCGTGCGCTCAAGCGCCTCAAGGTCGTCTCCGCGTTCCTGCAGACCACCAACAAGCCCTCGGGCATGGTGCTGGACTGCGTGCCGGTGATCCCGCCGGACCTGCGTCCGATGGTGCAGCTGGACGGTGGCCGCTTCGCGACCTCCGACCTGAACGACCTGTACCGCCGCGTGATCAACCGCAACAACCGCCTCAAGCGGCTCCTGGACCTCGGCGCGCCCGAGATCATCGTGAACAACGAGAAGCGCATGCTTCAGGAGGCCGTGGACGCGCTGTTCGACAACGGCCGCCGTGGCCGTCCGGTCACCGGTCCTGGCAACCGGCCGCTGAAGTCCCTGAGCGACATGCTCAAGGGCAAGCAGGGTCGTTTCCGTCAGAACCTGCTCGGCAAGCGAGTCGACTACTCGGCCCGTTCGGTCATCGTCGTCGGCCCGCAGCTCAAGCTGCACCAGTGCGGTCTGCCGAAGGCCATGGCGCTGGAGCTCTTCAAGCCGTTCGTGATGAAGCGCCTGGTGGACCTGAACCACGCGCAGAACATCAAGTCGGCCAAGCGCATGGTCGAGCGCGCCCGCCCGGTGGTCTGGGACGTCCTCGAAGAGGTCATCGCCGAGCACCCGGTGCTGCTGAACCGTGCGCCCACCCTGCACCGCCTCGGCATCCAGGCCTTCGAGCCGCAGCTGGTCGAGGGCAAGGCCATCCAGATCCACCCGCTCGTCTGCACCGCGTTCAACGCGGACTTCGACGGCGACCAGATGGCCGTGCACCTTCCGCTGTCCGCGGAGGCGCAGGCCGAGGCCCGCATCCTGATGCTGTCCTCCAACAACATCCTGAAGCCGGCCGACGGTCGCCCCGTCACCATGCCGACCCAGGACATGGTGCTGGGTCTGTTCTTCCTGACCTCGACCCGCGACCCGGAGACCCTCCGCGGCGTGGGCCGGGCGTTCGGGTCGACGCCGGAGGCCGTGATGGCCTTCGACTCCAAGACCCTGGACCTGCAGTCCGAGATCGACCTGCGGCTGCCGCTGGGCACCGTGCCGCCGCGCGGCTGGACCGCGCCGGTGGACGAGGACGGGAAGCCGACCTGGCAGGAGGGTGAGCAGCTGCGTCTGCGCACCACCCTGGGCCGCGCGCTCTTCAACGAGCTGCTGCCCGAGGACTACCCGTTCGTCGAGGAGGAGATCAACAAGAAGGCGCTCTCCGCGATCGTCAACGACCTCGCCGAGCGCTACCCCAAGGTCGTCGTCGCGGCGACCCTGGACAACCTGAAGGCGGCCGGTTTCCACTGGGCCACCCGCTCGGGCGTCACCGTCTCCATCTCGGACGTCGTGGTCCCGCCGAACAAGCCCCAGATCCTGGAGGGCTACGAGGCGCAGGCCGAGAAGGTCCAGAAGCAGTACGAGCGCGGTCTGATCACCAAGGACGAGCGTCAGCAGGAGCTCGTGGCGATCTGGACCAAGGCGACCAACGAGGTCGCCGACGCCATGAACGCGAACTTCCCGAAGACCAACCCCATCTTCATGATGGTGGACTCCGGGGCTCGCGGAAACATGATGCAGATGCGTCAGATCGCCGGTATGCGCGGTCTGGTGTCGAACGCCAAGAACGAGACCATCGCGCGACCCATCAAGGCGTCGTTCCGTGAGGGCCTCTCCGTGCTGGAGTACTTCATCTCCACCCACGGCGCCCGTAAGGGTCTGGCCGACACCGCCCTGCGTACCGCCGACTCCGGCTACCTCACCCGTCGTCTGGTCGACGTCTCCCAGGACGTCATCATTCGCGAGGAGGACTGCGGCACCGAGCGCGGCCTCAAGCTGCCGATCGGCACCGTTGGCTCGGACGGCGTGCTGCGCAAGGGCGACGACGTCGAGACCAGCGTCTACGCCCGCATGCTGGCCGAGGACATCGTCGTGGACGGGGAGGTGCTGGCCCCGGCCAACACCGACCTGGGCGACGTCCTGATCGACGAGCTGATCCGCCGCGGCATCTCCGCGGTCAAGACCCGCTCGATCCTGACCTGCGAGTCCGCCGTCGGCACCTGCGCCATGTGCTACGGCCGCTCGCTGGCCACCGGCAAGCTGGTCGACATCGGTGAGGCGGTCGGCATCATCGCCGCCCAGTCCATCGGTGAGCCCGGCACCCAGCTGACGATGCGTACCTTCCACACCGGTGGTGTGGCCGGTGACGACATCACCCAGGGTCTGCCGCGTGTGGTCGAGCTGTTCGAGGCCCGCAACCCGCGTGGTGTGGCCCCGATCAGCGAGGCCGAGGGCCGGGTCCGGATCGAGGACACCGAGAAGACCCGCAAGCTCGTCGTCACCCCCGACGACGGCAGCGAGGAGATCGCCTACCCGGTCTCCAAGCGCGTCAAGCTGCGGGTGTCCGAGGGCGAGCGGGTGGAGGTCGGCCAGCAGCTGACCGCCGGTACCGTCAACCCGCACGACGTCCTGCGCATCCTGGGCCAGCGTGCCGTCCAGATCCACCTGGTGGCCGAGGTCCAGAAGGTCTACAACTCGCAGGGTGTGTCGATCCACGACAAGCACATCGAGATCATCATCCGGCAGATGCTCCGTCGGGTCACGATCATCGAGTCCGGCGACGCCGAGCTGCTGCCCGGCGAGCTGGTCGAGCGCGGCCGCTTCGAGACCGAGAATCGTCGTGTGGTGTCCGAGAGCGGCCAGCCCGCCTCCGGCCGTCCGCAGCTGATGGGTATCACCAAGGCCTCGCTGGCGACCGAGTCCTGGCTGTCGGCCGCCTCCTTCCAGGAGACGACCCGGGTGCTCACCGACGCGGCGATCCACGCCAAGTCGGACCCGCTGCTGGGCCTCAAGGAGAACGTCATCCTCGGCAAGCTCATCCCGGCCGGTACGGGTCTGCCCCGCTACCGCAACATCCGGGTGGAGCCCACCGAGGAGGCCAAGGCCGCGATGTACTCGGCCGTCGGCTACGACGACATCGACTACTCGCCCTTCGGCACCGGCTCCGGCCAGGCCGTCCCGCTGGACGACTACGACTACGGCCCCTACACGGGCTGACCGTCGCAGACAGTGCAAGAACCGCAGGGCGGTCGTTCCCGAGAGGGAGCGGCCGCCCTGCGGCGTGTGCATGGCTGGTCGCGCAGTTCCCCGCGCCCCTGGACGTCTGCAACTGGATCAGTTGCACATGCTGGGGGCGCGGGGAACTGCGCGACCAGCCCACTGCGGTCGGCAGCGGAACCGCTGGACGCCCTAGCCGCGCATGATCATTCGGGCCAGCGTCTCCATGTCCAGCTCCTGCGGGGCCGCAGCGCCCCGGTTCCGGTGCATCCGGTCGTACGTGGGCATCCGCTGCTCGGCCCGGGTGCCGGGGGCGCGTTCCACGACCGTCACGCCGCTCTCGGCCTCCAGCACCGGCGCGTACCCCGCGGCGCGCAGGGCCTCCAGGGTGGCGCTGGGGGCGTGGGTGCTGATCAGCACCGTCGGCGCGATCCGGCGCAGCCCCAGTTTGGCCAGCACCCTGGTCCTGGACAGCTCCAGCACCAGCGCCTCGTCGTCCGAGCGGATGCAGCAGGCGGAGCGGACCACCCGGACCCGGCCGTGGGTCCTGCCGGTGTCCCTGACCAGGTACTCCAGCGGCTGGGGGAGTTCGCCCTCGGCCGCCTCCCGCAGCTCGGCGAGCAGATCGTCGGCGCTCATGCCGGCGTCCAGCGCCCGGCGTACCGAGGCGGCGCTGAAGCGCCAGACCACCGCATGCCCCTCCGACTCCCGGTCGGCGGCCGAGCCCATCAGCTCGGCCAGGGCCGCCGAGGGGGCGCCGGCGGCGACAGCCGTCAAGTCGGCCTGGAACCTGGCCTTCTGCTGCGGTGGGGGCAGCAGCGCCGTGCAGGCCTCCCGCAGCAGCCGCAGCGGGCCCTCGTAGGCATCGCCGCCCTTGGCGGCGATGCCCGGGACGCAGGGGAACCAGTCGGCCGCGTCGGTCTCCAGCAGGGCCAGCACCGCCTCGCCCAGCGGGGTCGGCCGGCCGTGGGCCAGCACGCCCAGCTGCTCCGCCTCCAGCAGCGTCTCCAGCACCCGGCTGAGACCGTCCTCGTCCAGGGTGACCAGACCGGGGCTGTACCAGCCGACCAGCCGGACCAGCTCCTCCAGGGTCTCCGCCGCGAACGCCGCCACCGGGCCCAGGCCCTGGCCGGCCGGCAGTGAGGCCAGCGCCCGGAGCAGCTCCCGGCGCAGCGGCACCGCCTCCTGGTCCTGCGGTGTCACCAGGGCGACCGGGGTCTCCTCGCGGTACTCGGGCCACCAGGTCAGGATCTCGGGGATGACCGCCCAGGTCGCCACCAGCGGCACCAGCCGCTCGGCGGGGGAGCGGGACAGCCAGACGTCGTAGCGCCCGGTCGGCAGCAGCCGCAGCGGGGTGCTTGGTACGGCCGGGCGACGACCACGCCCCCGGGGCGCCGGGCCGTCCGGCACCTCCTGGTGGTCCGCGAGCAGATCGGCGTTGTAGGCGAGATCCAGCCACAGCCGGGTCTGCTCCTCCGGCGCCTCGATGGCCTTGGCCAGCCTCCTGGTGTCCCTGACCGCGAGGCCGCCGGATTTGCGGATCCCCGGGGGAGCGGCGGCGCAGGCGGCCAACAGCAGCTCCATCCTGCGGCTCGCCGAGGCGGCGGCGGCCTGCGCCTCGCGCAGGGCCTCCGGCACCGGGTGCACCCCGGCGGTGAGCACCGGGGGCTCGGGGTCGAAGCGCGCGGTGATCCGTCCGTCGGCCGCCGCGTCCAGGATCTCGTAGGGCATCTCGACCAGGTCGGGTCCGATCGGGACCAGCATCCCGTGCTCGGCCAGCCAGTCCGTGGCCGGGTCGCCCGATCCGCCCGGCCGCAGCTGGTACTTGGTGGCCGCGCCGTAGTGGAAGCCGCCGAGCGGGACGAAGCAGTGGGTGCGCAGCAGCGGCGGTCCCTGCACCAGCAGCTGCAGCATGTCGGCCGCGTCCGGCGGCGCTCCGGCGATCAGCGAGCGGACCAGCTCCCGGTTGCTCAGCGCGGCGACCACGGCGGCCTGCGCGGTCTCGCGGTTGCGGCTGGACGGCAGATCCAGTCCGGCCGCGATCCGGTGCACCTCGGGTGCGTTGAAGGCATCGCTCATCAGCTGGGCGGCCGGGCGGCTCAGGCCCATGGTCTCGGCCAGGTGCCGGTGCACGAAGCCGGGCAGCGCCAGCTCCCCGGCCCCGGCCGGCAGCACCAGGGCCAGCCGTTGAAGGTCCGTCAGGACCCGTTCTGCGGCGTCCCGCAGGCCCTTGTCGTCGCCGGCGAGGAACGTGAGTAGTTCCTCGGTCGCCACCGGGCGGGAGGACGGCTCCAGCGCGGTCCAGTAGGGCTGCGGCATCAGCGCCCCGTGCCGCCGCGCGGCCAGCCACACGCCTGCGGACAGCAGCTGCAGGGCGGGGGCCGTCAGCCTGCCCACGGCGTCGCCGACCGAGCGGTCCTCCAGCAGCCGCTGGGCCAGGTCGTCGAGGCTCTGCGGGCCCCGGCCGGTGCGCCGGGCGTCGCTGCGGACCCGGCGCGCCTCCAGCAGCTCGGCCAACTCGTCGGCGGTGAGCGTGGCGAGCAGGGCGGCCAGGGCTTGTGCGGATTTCACGGGGGTGCTCCAGGTACGTGCCGACGGTCCTCCGACGTTAGCGCGTGCGGCCCTCCGGGCGGGGCGGGTCTGTGGGGAACCACCGTGGGCGGGGGCCGCTGGGGATCTGGGCTGCGGACCGTAGCTGGCTGGTCGCGCAGTTCCCCGCGCCCCTAGGGGGCTGCAACTGGCTCAGTTGCAATTGCTCAGGGGCGCGACAAACCATGCACACGCCTCAAGCCTTACCGCGATAGCTCCGCCCCGTGCCCCCGCAATTGCGCGCGGTCGGCGGCAGCGCGTCCCTGGGTCCAGCCGTCATAGTCGCTGGCCCGGATCGCCCTGCCCGCGCGGGCGTTGGGGAACAGCTGCTCGGTGGAGCGCCGTACCGCCTCCTCCCGGGCGGCCAGCACCGGCAGCAGCGCGGAGGAGTCCTCGCGGCCCTCGGCCCGCAGCCCGACCAGTGCCTCCTCGGTCGCCTGCGCGGTCGCCCCGGAGAGCCGCTCCCTGATCCGCGCGGCGTAGGAGATGAGGAACGACTGCCGGAACGCCTTGGTCCGGGACCCCCCGGCACCACCGCCCTGTATCCCCGCACTGTTCATCGCACCGGTCGCCTGGACCAGCAGCGAGGTGTAGAGCAGCTCGACCGCCTCCAGGTCGGCCGGGAACCCCACCACCGTGCAGAAGCCCAGCTCCTTGGTCCACAGCGACGTCGCCCGGTTGGCGCCGGCCACCGCGTCCAGCAGCAGCGCCTTGGGCGCCTCGTAGGGGTTGTCCACCCCGATCCGGCAGGCCCCCGGCTCGACCCTGCTGCCCGAGGAGGCCGCGAGCAGCGCCTCGTCGATGCTGTGCTGCGCCATCAGCTGCTGGGCCTTGGCGGTCAGCGCCTCCGCCTCGTCGGGGAACTCGGTGGACTCGGCCTTGGCCAGCAGCGCCCGGATCCGGCCGAGCATCCTCGGCTCGCTCCCGGTCTTCTGGACGAACGGCAGGGCGGAGCCCGGGCTACGCGGCACGGTCCCCGGCGGCGGGCCGAGCAGCGTCAGCGGCGGCAGCCGGCCGATCAAGCGGTACAGCTCCAGCAGCAGCGTGGCGACCGAGAAACGGTCCAGCCGCTCCCGGTCGGCGACGCCGGGCAGGAAGGCGTCGTCCTGGCCCCACCAGTCGGCGGCCTCCAGCTCCCGCAGCTGCCCGGACCAGCGCGGGTCGAGACCCGCCGCCGCGTAGCCGCGAAGCTCGGCGGCCATCAGGTCGACGGCCAGCCGCAGGTGTCGCCCCGTCAGTTCGCGGCGTACCGCCCGGGCCAGGTCGGCGGGCTGCCAGCCGGCCTGCCACAGTCGCGCCAGCTGCGCCCCGCTCACCAGCAGCACCGCCCGGCCGGTCTCCGGCCAGCGCGCGGCCGGCTCGGAGAGCAGGCTGGCCGCCTGGTCCAGCGCGAGAGGGTGGGCGTCCTCGGCGGCGTACAGCACCGCGCCGCACGCCGTCTCCACCAGCTCCCGCAGCGGGGGCTCCTCCTGCTGCGCCCGGGCGTGCCCGGCCTGCTGGTAAGCCTGCTGGTGGGCCGTCTGGTCCCGCTTCTTGACCCGGCGGTAATGCGGGTTGCGCCTGCCCATGACGACCCTCCTTCGCTTCCTCGGTGCGGCCCGTTTCGGTGCCGCGACTGTCCCATTGTCCAGGAAGCGCCCGCCGAGCCCCGAAGAACACGCTCCGCGACATTATCGAAGCAGGGTGTGACATCACAGGGGGAACCGCCCTGCGGCATTCCCTCTCAGGAAGTCTGCGGCAGGAACGCCTCGAGCTGCCGCAGACGGGTGTGGTAGTCCGGATGGGATGAGAGGAGCTTGGACGCGAGGCTCGGCTGCTGCATCGCCTTCGCGCCGACTTGCCGCTGTGCCTCCAGTTCCTCGCCGTGCATCTTGGTGAGCACCTGGATCATCACCTGGGCGAAGCCGAGCTCCGCGGCCTTCAGATCGGCGCGCAGCTCCGCACGGCGACCGACAGCCGCCAGCAGGTAGGGGGCCAGCAGCACCAGGAGCAGCGGCCAGAAGGTCACCGCCGCGCTGATCACGATGGCGGCCGCGATGATGATGACTGCGGCCCCCAGACAGAAGAAGCTCTGGGCGAGCAGCACGGCGAAATATGTCACCTTGCGCAGCGCCTGCCAGGCGAACCGACCGGGCAGCGAGTACCACAGACCCAGCAGGCCGGACCAGGCGTGGCCGCCGGTGTGGTGCCCCAGTTCGTGTGCGAGCACCCCGGCCAGCTCGGCAGGCGGAAGCGTGGTCATCGAGTAGTGGGTGACCCCCACGATGTGGCCGGCGGCGGCGTAGGCGTTGAGGTCGGCACTGTCCTCGATCCACAGGTCGTAGGTCGAGCCCTCGATCCCGGCGCGGGTGGTCACCTCGCGCCAGATGGGGTTGAGCCAGTCGAGTTCCTGGCGCGTCGGATAGCGCAGGTTGAGCAGGTAGCGGGCGAAGAAGCGCTCGGTGGGACGGTGGAAGACCAGCGCCCCCGAGGCCAGCCAGGCGATCAGGACCACGTAGGTGAGGAACGTGGGCAGGAAGCCGGCCAGCACGTAGACGACGATGAGACTGCAGACGAAGTTGGGTATGCGCAGCAGGAGCACGCCGATCGCGGTGCGGTCCGCGCCGCGCTGGTGCGCGGCCATGTGGATCCGCCCGGTGCTGAAGGCGAGCTTATCGGTCTCCAGTGACTGGTCCGGGGGCGCGGCCGGGGGCGGGACGGCTGGTGCCGACGGTGCGTCGGGGGGCTGGAAGGGGCTCTGCACCGGGTACGCGGGAGGAGGGAGGAGCGGTTCCGCCTGCGGGTACTGCGGCGGGGCGGGGTACTGCGGCGGCGCCGCAGGGTACTGGGGTGGTGCGGGGTACTGCGGTGCGGCCAAGGGCTGTTCGGCCTGCGGGTACGGGGGTGCGGCCGGGTACGGCTCGGCGTGCGGGTACGGCGGCGGGGTGGGGTAGTACTGCGGCGGGACCGAGGGCTGTTCGGCCTGCGGGTACGCCGGCTCCGTCGGGTACTGCGGTGGGTCCGGTTCTTCGGGCCACTGCGTCGGCTGGTTCATCGTGTGCCTTTCGATTCGGGTTCGGTTCCGCCGTTGGCGGGCGTGGGGAGTCAGTGCAGGACGAGTGATAGAGCAAGCAGCACCGCGCTGAGGGCGAACGCTGCGAGACCGGTGCGTACGCACAGGTGCTTCCTCGACACGATCAGGCTGTTGCTGGCGAGTGCCGTGAGCAGGGCTGCCGACGGGTCACGTTCGGTGTCGGCGAGCGCCTCCGCGAGCCGTCCCAGTGCCACCGCCTGGTTGATGTCCTGGAAGTAGGTGAGGGGGAGCCCGGGATGCCAGTCGCTCTTCCGGTAGCGGGGCAGGATCGCCAGCAGCAACGAGACCAGTGCGATGCCCAGGCTCACCGTCCCTGGCCACCAGGCTGCCGCCGAAGCCGGCGGGAGTCGGCCCGGTGACCAGTCGTGCCCGGACAGGAGTCCGGCCAGCAGTCCGGCTGCGATGCCGAGTGCCGCCACGAGCACGGACGCCTTGTTGTCCGCGCGGGCGATCTCGTCACGCAGTTCGGCGAGCAGCCGGGTGCCGACGATGGGATCCCAAGCAGGTTGCGGGGGTGCTGACGCCGGCGCGCCGACCGGACTGTTGCCTGCTGACATGGCTGCGGCTCCTCGCCGTCAGGAGGGTGGCGGTTGGTCGGAGACGGGCTGCCCGGGTGCCGTCGGGTACCCCGGCGGGAGTTGCGGCTTGCCGGGCGGGTCCGAGGGCTGGGGTGACGCGGCAGCGGACGGGGCAAGGATGTTCTTCAACTGCCGTAGGGCCTCCTTGGCCGGCTCCTCCAGCTGGAAATTCTCGAACGCCTTGTTCTCGATCATGTTCTCGATCAGATGCATCTGGTTCTGCACCCGGATCTGCTCGTCCTGCCGGAGGCTCTCCAGGGCGTGGCGCATGTCGTCCGGGTGCTGGGCCACCTGCAGGGCCCACTGCTGGACGCCGCCCCGTTCGAGGTAGTACCGGTAGAAGTCCGCCTTCTGGGTCAGGAGTTGCTGCTCCTGCTGGGCCCGGAGCTGCTGGTACTCGAACTCGGGGGTGGCGGCCTGCATGTCGTACTTGATGCCACGGAGCCGGGACTGGTGCTCGCGGGCCGCGGCATCGAGGTCGAGCCGCGCGGTGCAGGTGATGCGCAGGCCGACGTCCTCGGCGATGGGCCTGCCGCGAAGCTGCTCCTGGACCGCTGTCTCGGCATCGGCACTGTCCTCGACCGAGAACTTGCGGCTGGCCGCCCGCATCAGGCTCTGGATTCTCGGCGAGATCAGCGCCGGGGCGTCACGGATGCCACTGCTGACGACCAGGGCGGGGGCGATCACCTGCCAGGTGACGTCGACCTCCGCCTGGAAGCAGAAGGCGTCGCCCTGGGACGGCAGCGAATGGACCAGCTCCAGGTGGTGGATGCCCATGTCGACCTCGTACACGGCGCGGTAGCCCCGGGCCGTGAGTTCGGCCCGACCGGGTCGGTGCGGTGGCAGGTAGGCGTCGAGCTTGCCCGAGCCGTCACTGAAGACGAGCGCCCGGTCGGCGTTGGCGGTGGGACGGCGAGCGAGGTGGTCGAGCCGCGACACCTGTCGTACGACCGCGACCGGGTCGACGATCTCGCTGTTACGGCGAGCGGACTGACTCCACTCGGGAATCTGCCGGAAGTCCGGCATGGTGGCCCTCCTGGTCTGGATGTCTGTTGAGGCTGAGGCAGCTCAGAACTGCCGGTTCGGGTCGGGGTCGGGCAGGTCGGCGGCGACAAGAAGGCGTCGGCAGATGTGAGCCAACGGGGTGTCCCTGTTCGCCTCGGCAAGGGTCCGCACCAGGTGGCTGAGGCGCAGCCGGTCGTCCTCGGTCACCGCCAACGCCCGGAGCAGGGAGGCGATGTCCTGTTCGGCGTCCGGGTCGTGCTCGGCGGTGCGGATCCAGTGGCGCAGCAGTTCTCTGGCGTCGTCGGTGTACTCCGGTTCGGAGAGGGCGGCCCACCAGAGGCAGACCAGGTGCTGTCGGTCCTGGGGCTCGTCGGCCTCGGCCAGCGTGGTCACCGAGGGAGGGCCACCTCCGGTCGCCGCGCCGAGGGAGTACCAGCGCAGCAGGGAGGGCCAACTGAGGGGGGTGCTGACGGCGTCCTCGGAGTACCAACCGGCCTGGAGGAAGGCGATCAGGGCCAGGTCGCGCTTGGCTCCCCGGGGTTCCAGCCAGGAGACGAGCCGGGCCAGTACCAAGGAGCGGCTGGTCGTCACCAACAGCAGGGAGGTGGCGCTCCGCAGAGCCTCCCTCTCGTCCGGGCCCGGGTCGGCTTCCGGTTTGGAGACCAGGTCGCCGAGGTCGCGAAGGGCCTCCTCCGGTGCCACCGACCCGATCAGGCCATGGCTGCGGATCCCGGTCCATCTGACCCGCTCGTCCGTGCTGAGGCACCAGTTGCGGAGGATCAGGGGCACTGCGGCCGCGCCGGTGGACCAGGCGAGCAGGGTGAGCGTGTTCGCCGCCTGGAGCCGCAGCGTGTACAGCGGCGACGAGGCCCAGGGCTGCAGGAGCCGCGGCATGACGGAAGGCAGGTCGAGGGCGGCCAGCACGGCGGTGGCGCTGGCCGCACGGGTGCGTACCAGCGGGTCGCCACTTCCGGCGAGGGCGCTGATCCAGTCGATCAGGGCAGGCCGGGCCGAGGGATGGCCCAACCAGACTTCGCGCAGCAGCGCGGACCGGATCCGCTGGTCGTCGAAGGTGGCGATCTGCTGGGGAAGGGCTCCCCAGACGGTGGTCTCGTTGCGTTCGGAGAGCGTGGCCCGGGCCGACTCGAGTCGTTGCCTCGCCGGGAGGCCGAACACCGGTGTGCCGGCCTGCTGTTCGGGATTCTCGATCTGCTGGAACCGCGTGTGGAGTTCGTCCCCGCGCTCGGCGGCGAGCGCGTATGCGGCTCCGTCGAAGACGGCGAGGGAGACCAGGAAGGCCCTTTCGCGGAGGTCGGTGTCGGCGTTCGCGAACCAGTGTGCGATCTGTGTCTCGACGGCGCTCAGGTCGAGCTCGGAGAGCTCCTCCTCGGTGGCCTCCCCGGAGGAGTAGCGGGCCAGCACCTGGGCGTAGTCCTTGACCTCCTGCGGCGTGCGGGTGCTGCTGAGGAAGCTGCGGGTGGCCGGCAGTGCCAGGAGCTCGCCGACCCCCAGCGTTTCCGGTCGCAGGCCCGGGGCCGACGCGCTGTCCGAGTCGCTCGGCCGCCGGCCGAGCTCCACCCGGACGTGGGCGGTGAGCATCGCCTCACATGTGGGCGGCGTCCAGTCCGCGGTCCAGTTGTTCCGCCTGAGGTCGGTCAGGAGAGGTGAGTCCTCAGTGGTGATGACGAGGTATCCGTCGTCCTTGGCCAGCTTCGTGCGCAGGGTGCGCAGCCGGTCCTCCGAGAGACGCCGGTTCCTGCTGACCGGGAGGTCCCACAGAACGTATCCGGGCGCGGGCTCGGTCTGGTTGAGCATGTCGTCCGGGCCGACGCCGGTGTCCAGGACCCGGACGGCACGCACCTTCAGAGCTCGGAGCAACGCCTTCGAGGCCGCGCAGCGACCGCTCGAATGCTTTCCGGTGAGGACCAGCACGCGGGAGTCGCGCAGTCGGGTCAGGGCGGTCTCGAACCCGTCGCCCTTCTGGAAGACCTCCATGAGTCGGTCGATCTCGGCAGCGGTGACCTCGCCCGCGTAGCGGGGAGCGCTCGTGCCGGGCGCGTTGTGGTGGTGCACTTCGGTCTTGTTGCCGGTGATGACGTCGCCGAGGACCCGACCGCCCGACACCGTGTGCTGGTCGCCGCCGATCAGATGGCCGCTGACGCCGGGCGGCAGGTGGTCGAGGAGCTCCTGGAAACCCTCCCAGGCACCCTGGGGCGGAGGGCCTGTCGTCGGGCCGGCGGTATCGGATTCCGCGTCGGCGCCGCCCCTGGCCTCTTCCTTGGCTTCGCCCTTGGCCTCGCCTTTGCCAGCGCCCTTGGCGTCCGCCTTTCGGCCGGGATCCGCCGCCGGGTCGGCGGGGTTCGCGTCAGGATTGCTGGTCATCGGTTCCCCCGTGGTCGGTTCTCTTGTTGCCGAAAACGACGTCTCCGGTGATCTGCCCGCCCGAGACCATGGTCTGATCGCCTGCGATCAGGCTGCCGCCGAAGGACGGCGAACCTCCCAGGAACTGGATGGCGTTGCCCGCCGGAGGTGCTGGGTGCTCCGTCGCCCGCGGCACGTCCGTCGGCTCCCCCGTGGCCGGCGGCTCGTCCGACGGCTGCCGTACCCCGGCGGGCTCCGTCCCGGCCTCGGCCGGCACGGCGGTGGCACCGCCGGTTCCGTGCACCCAGGCGGTGATCGGCCCCTCCTTCCCGGCGATCCGGACCTCCCCGAACTCCTCGGGGCGGATCCCGGGATGGCCGTGGCGGACGACGCCCCGGTAGACGGATTCCGACACGCACAGAACGCTCTGGTCGGCACGGTCCCGAAGCGCGGTCCTCAGGGCGTCCGAGTTCAGCAGCCGGAACGCCTGGTTGAGATCCCAGCCGACGACTCCGCCGATGACCCCGGCGATCTCGTGCAGGGCGACCTCACCGGAGGCGAGCACGACGCGCAGGCGTACCTGGGTACTGCTCGCGGCAACCCGGTTGTAGCCGTGCAGGATTGCCGGAGTCTCGGTGAGCAGGGCCTTCAGCAGGCGGGTCTTGGGAACGGCTGGGTCGATCAGGCTCATGACCGAGTCGCCCCGGTCCTCCAGCCGTAGCGCGGTCTGCTCGACGCCCGCCCTCTCCAGGGTCTCCCGGACGACGTCATAGAGGACTCGCCGCATGAAGGTCTGCTGTACGTCGTCGTGCTTTCCGAACCCTTCGATGTCGAACAGCAGGATCGTTCGGTTGGTGGGTTCTGGCATGGCTGCCTCTCGACGGCTTGTTCGTTCAGAAGCAGGTTGGCGTGAATGCCGTGAACCAGTGAGGACGGAGGGCACATCCGTTGTGTGACAGAGTGCACAGAGCGAGTGTCTGAGCCCTTGCGGCGACAGATAATCGATGGAACCAGAGCGAATCAGTCGTATATCTGATCGGTTCTGCGCAGCAGTTCGGGTCGCAGGATGACCAGGCGACGCCGGTTGGTGGCGATGACGCCGCGCTCCCGCAAGACCCTCAGCAGTCGCGTCACGGCCTCGCGCGAGGCCCCGACCGAGCCCGCCAGCTCCTGCTGGCTCAGCGGGACGGCGACCACGATGCCCTCGTCGGTGGTGATCCCATGGGCGCGGGCGAGCTCCAGCAACAGCCCTGACAGGCGCTCGCTGACGGTGAGTGCCCCGAACTCCAGCCTGCGTTGGTCCCCGCTGCGCAGGCGGTCCACAGTGAGACTGAGCAACTGCAAGGCGGCATGCGGCGTCCGGTGCAGATAGTCGGTGAACTGGTCCTGGTCGACGGCGACGGCCTCGACGGACTCCAATGAGGTCACTGTCGCGGATCTGGGCCGCCCGCTGACCGCGGCGGACTCCCCGACTATGTCGCCGGGACCACGCAGGGCGAGCAGCGCCTCGTAGCCGTTGACCGCGGACACCGTCACCTTCAACCAGCCGTGCACGATCAGGAGCACATGGGCCGAAGGCTCCTCCTGCCTTATGACGACGGACCGGGCGGGATAGCGGATGGTCCGGCCCAGAACCAGCAGGGACTCCCGCTCGGCCTGCTCGAGGCGCGCGAGGAAGGGAACCCGGTCGTCGAGGCTGCGGTCCGCTCGGGACGCCGGTCGCCGGCGAGTCGGCGGTGATTCGTCGGCCGCACCCCAGAACTCGCCTGCGCTCATCAAATCCCCCGATTGCTCCACGTTCCAGGTGTGTTGACTGGAAATACAGAAAGTACTCGGGTGCCGGAGGCGTCAGCCAGGCTTTTGCCAAGTTGCCGGGGTGGCGAATTCAATTCCACTGCGACGGCTGTTCGACACGTCGATTTGCGGTCGCCGTACCGTGGGGGAGACGGTGGAACCGACGGTTGCCGATGCGGTATCCGTCCGCGTGATCGTCATCGGGATCGACGGTTGACGCGAGGCTCGGCCGGACGCGTGTGGCAAGCTGTCCCCCGCCCGGTCCCGCCCGCGGCACAACCAGACCGCCAAACCCAAATGAACGAGCAGACCCAGGGGTTGAACGAGCGATGGCAGGCCCTGCGATAACCCGTACGCACCGTGTACTCATCGGCGTGGTCGCCGCCGGTGCCTTCATCATCGCCGGTATCGGCTTCACCGGCTCCTATGCCGCGGTGCGTGAACTGGCCCTGCACAAGGGCTTCGGGAACTTCTCCTATGTCTTCCCGATCGGCGTGGACGTCGGCATCGCCGTCCTGCTGGCGCTGGATCTGGTGCTGACCTGGCTGCGCATCCCCTTCCCGCTGCTGCGGCAGACCGCGTGGCTGCTCACCGCCGGGACCATCGTCTTCAACGCGGCCTCCTCCTGGGGGGATCCGCTGGCGATGGCGATGCACGCCATCATCCCGGTGCTCTTCGTGGTGGTGGTGGAGGCGGCCCGGCACGCCATCGGGCGGATCGCCGACATCAGCGCGGACCGGCACATGGAGTCGGTTCGGCTGATGCGCTGGCTCCTCTCGCCGGTGCCCACCTTCCGGCTGTGGCGGCGGATGAAGCTGTGGGAGCTGCGCTCCTACGACGACGTGGTCCGGCTGGAGCAGAACCGGCTGGTCTACCGCACCCATCTGCGGGCCAGGTACGGCCGTGGCTGGCGCCGCCAGGCGCCGATCGAGACCCTGCTGCCGCTGAAGCTCGCCAAGTACGGGGTCCCGCTGGACCTCGACCTGATCCGCAACACGCCCCTGTCCGCTGCGGAGCAGGTCGCGCCGGCGCTTGCCCCCCAGCTCGCGCCGGTGGATGCGCCGGTGAACGCGCCCGCGCCCGCACAGTTCGCCGGGCCGGCGCAGCAGCCGGAGCCCGCGCCGGTGCAGTACATGGACCAGCTCCCGTTCGCCCGCCCCTTCGCCCAGGGGGCTCCTGCGGCGCCCATGGCTCCCGAGGTCCCGCAGTCGGTCCTCGGCTTCCGTCCGGTGCCCCGGACCCGGCCGGTGCCGGACCCCGACCCGGTCGCCGTCCTCACCAAGCTGGTCAACGCCCGCCACCGGATCCCCACCGAGCCCGAGCCGGTCGACGCCGAGCCGGTCCAGGACGACCAGGGCCCCGAGGTGTGGTTCTCCGCCAGGAACTCTCCCGAGTCCGAGAGCGCCGCCCAGCCCGACCCGGCCGTCGAGCCCGAGCACGCCACCGACACCGCCGACCCCCTCGACGCCTACCTCGACGGCCTGCTCAGCTACCGCGAGGCGCACGGCGTCGACCCGGACCCGGACCGCCTCTCCGAGCACCTCTACACCAACCACGGACTCGCCGCCCCCAGCGGTGACCAGCCGATCGGCGCCGAGGCGCTGCGCCGGCACTGGCCCGAACTCCAGCAGCGCTTCGCCGCCCGCTTCGAGTAGCCGCCGGGATCCGCCGCCCGCCCGGGTGCTGAGGTTGTGTCACAACTCCTCTACACAGCGCCCGGGCACGATGCGATCTCCCCGAACGTCTTGCACTATGGGACAAGACCTATGGATGAAGACGCTTGGCATTTAGACGCCGTGCCCGGGCCCAGCCGCCGGGGTGCAACCGGGGAGGTCGCCGATGTCCACGCACCAGGAGCCGAAGCATCCGATGCAGCGGTGGCAGGGCGCGCAGTCGGCACGCCCCGGGCGACCGACCGTTCCGTACGGTCAACCGCCCGTGCCCGCGCAGCCGCGGTCGGCCATGGACGGGATCGCCGGAATGGCCGGCATGCGGGCCTCGCACGCGGACCGCGAGCGGACCGTCGACGTGCTCAAGGCCGCCTATGCCGAGGGCAGGCTGACCCCGGACGAGTACAACGACCGGGTCGAGCAGATCTACCGCTCGCAGACCTATGGTGAGCTGTCCGGGGTCATCCAGGACCTCCCCAGCGGCCCGATGCCGGTGCCCTATCTGACGCCCGCGCCAGTGATCCCCGCCGTCTTCGCCCCGGCCCCGGGCGGCTATCCGCTGCCCGGCCCGTACGCCTACGGCCGTCCGTTCGATCCGTACAGCGTGAACCCCTACGCCCCGCCGCCCCGGCTGCGCCGCACCAACGGCCTCGCGGTGGCCGCCCTGGTGCTGGGCCTGGCCGAGCTGCCGACCCTGGGCGTGACCGCCCTCCCCGCGCTGATCTGCGGCCACATCGCCCGCGGCCAGCTGCGCGACCGGGACGAGGACGGCGACGGGATGGCGGTGGCCGGGATCGCGCTGGGCTGGATCGCGGTGGCGATCTTCTTCGTGGTGCTCTTCCTCGGCGTGGCCGCCGGCCACAGCACCGGCGGCGGGATGATGCCCGCCCCCGCCGCTCCCGCGGCGCCGGCGGCCGGCGGCAACTGAGCCCTGCCGACCCACCCGTCCCAGCACACTCCGCCCGCCCTCGCAACTGCTCCGGCCACCACCGCGCTGACCTGCGGCTGCCTATGTGTTTTGACCCGCGCCGATGCGCTGGGTACGCTCTGACCTTGTGCCTGGGGTGTCCCCGGGTCTCTTGTGCGTGCGTGCATATCAGCCGCCGCGTCATGGGAACCGCGCTTCCACACCGCTCCTCCGCAAGGAGTCGAGGGGATGGGAAGCGGCCCGACACACCCGACCGCGTGGGTCGGCGTCGGAGAGACACAACCAGGGTAGTTTCACCAGAGATGGCACAAAGAAGACGGAGATAGCGTGCCTACGATTCAGCAGCTGGTCCGAAAGGGCCGGCAGGACAAGGTCGAGAAGAACAAGACGCCCGCACTGAAGGGTTCGCCTCAGCGCCGCGGCGTCTGCACGCGTGTGTACACGACCACCCCGAAGAAGCCGAACTCGGCTCTCCGCAAGGTCGCCCGCGTGCGCCTCACCAGTGGTATCGAGGTCACCGCCTACATTCCGGGCGAGGGTCACAACCTGCAGGAGCACTCCATCGTGCTCGTGCGTGGCGGTCGTGTGAAGGACCTGCCGGGTGTGCGTTACAAGATCATCCGCGGTTCGCTCGACACCCAGGGTGTCAAGAACCGCAAGCAGGCCCGCAGCCGCTACGGCGCCAAGAAGGAGAAGTAAGAATGCCTCGTAAGGGCCCCGCCCCGAAGCGCCCGGTCATCATCGACCCGGTTTACGGCTCCCCTGTGGTGACGTCGCTCGTCAACAAGATCCTCCTGCACGGCAAGCGCTCCACCGCCGAGCGCATCGTGTACGGCGCCCTCGAGGGCGTCCGCGAGAAGACCGGTGCAGACCCGGTGGTCGCGCTCAAGCGCGCCCTGGAGAACGTCAAGCCGACCCTTGAGGTCAAGTCCCGCCGTGTCGGTGGCGCGACCTACCAGGTGCCGGTCGAGGTCAAGCCGGGCCGTGCCAACACCCTGGCGCTGCGCTGGCTCGTCGGTTACTCCCGCGCCCGTCGCGAGAAGACCATGACCGAGCGTCTGCTCAACGAGATCCTGGACGCGAGCAACGGTCTGGGCGCCTCCGTGAAGCGTCGCGAGGACACCCACAAGATGGCCGAGTCCAACAAGGCCTTCGCGCACTACCGCTGGTAGTCCGAACCCCGTCAGAAACAAGAAAGAGAGAGACGAGCCACCATGGCTGCAACCTCCCTTGACCTTGCCAGGGTCCGCAACATCGGGATCATGGCGCACATCGACGCGGGCAAGACGACCACCACTGAGCGGATCCTCTTCTACACCGGTGTCTCGTACAAGATCGGTGAGGTCCACGATGGCGCTGCCACCATGGACTGGATGGAGCAGGAGCAGGAGCGCGGCATCACGATCACGTCGGCCGCGACGACCTGTCACTGGACGGTTGACGGTGTGGACAACACCATCAACATCATCGACACGCCGGGCCACGTCGACTTCACCGTCGAGGTGGAGCGTTCGCTCCGCGTGCTCGACGGTGCCGTCACGGTGTTCGACGGTGTGGCCGGTGTCGAGCCCCAGTCCGAGACCGTGTGGCGTCAGGCTGACCGCTACAACGTCCCGCGTATCTGCTTCGTCAACAAGCTGGACCGCGTCGGTGCGGAGTTCTTCCGCTGCGTCGACTCGATCATCGACCGGCTGGGCGCGACCCCGCTGGTCATGCAGCTGCCCGTCGGCGCCGAGGCGGACTTCCAGGGCGTCATCGACCTGGTCCGCATGAAGGCGCTGCTCTGGTCGGCCGAGGCCGCCAAGGGCGAGATGTACGACACCGTCGACATCCCGGCGTCGCACGCCGAGATCGCCGAGGAGTGGCGTGCCAAGCTCATCGAGACGGCCGCCGAGGGCGACGACGAGCTGATGGAGCTGTTCCTGGAGGGCGAGGAGCCCACCGAGGAGCAACTGGTCGCCGGCATCCGCCGCGGCACCATCGCCGGCAACTTCACCCCGGTCTTCTGCGGCACCGCGTTCAAGAACAAGGGCGTCCAGCCCCTGCTCGACGCGGTCGTGAAGTACCTCCCCTCCCCGATCGACGTCGAGGGCGTCATGGGCCACAAGCCCGGTGACGAGTCGGTGGAGATCTTCCGCAAGGCCTCGGACGACGAGCCGCTGTCGGCGCTGGCGTTCAAGATCATGTCGGACCCGCACCTGGGCAAGCTCACCTTCATCCGGATCTACTCCGGGCGTCTCGAGGCCGGCACCGCCGTCCTCAACTCGGTGAAGGGCCGCAAGGAGCGCATCGGCAAGATCTACCGCATGCACGCCAACAAGCGTGAGGAGATCGACTCGGTGGGCGCCGGCGACATCGTCGCCGTCATGGGCCTCAAGCAGACCACCACCGGCGAGACCCTGAGCGACGACAAGCAGCCGGTCATCCTGGAGTCCATGGACTTCCCGGCCCCGGTCATCCGCGTCGCCATCGAGCCCAAGTCGAAGGGCGACCAGGAGCGTCTGGGCGTCGCGATCCAGCGGCTGGCCGAGGAGGACCCGTCCTTCCAGGTCAACACCGACGAGGAGACCGGCCAGACGATCATCGCGGGTATGGGCGAGCTGCACCTGGAGGTGCTGGTCGACCGTATGAAGCGTGAGTTCCGGGTCGAAGCCAACGTCGGCAAGCCCCAGGTCGCGTACCGCGAGACGATCCGCAAGGCCGTCGAGCGTATCGACTACACGCACAAGAAGCAGACCGGTGGTTCCGGCCAGTTCGCGAAGATCCAGATCGCGATCGAGCCGCTGGACACCGCCGAGGGCTACGAGTTCGTGAACAAGGTCACCGGTGGCCGCGTTCCGAAGGAGTACATCCCCTCGGTCGACGCCGGTGCGCAGGAGGCCATGGAGTTCGGCGTGCTCGCCGGATACCCGCTCCAGGGCGTCCGCGTGATCCTGCTCGACGGTGCCTCCCACGACGTCGACTCCTCGGAGCTGGCGTTCAAGATCGCCGGTTCGATGGCGTTCAAGGAGGGTGCCCGCAAGGCGTCCCCCGTGCTCCTCGAGCCGATGATGGCCGTCGAGGTCACCACGCCCGAGGACTACATGGGCGATGTGATCGGCGACATCAACTCCCGCCGTGGCCAGATCCAGGCCATGGAGGAGCGTAGCGGCGCACGGGTCGTCAAGGCCCTCGTCCCGCTGTCCGAGATGTTCGGCTACGTCGGCGACCTGCGCAGCAAGACGTCGGGCCGCGCCAGCTACTCGATGCAGTTCGACTCGTACGCCGAGGTTCCCCGGAACGTGGCGGAAGAGATCATCGCTAAGGCCAAGGGCGAGTAAGCACCGGGACATCCCGGTACGTACCACCCTTTAGGCTGTAGGAGGTGGCCCGGGGTCTGCCGCAAGGCGACTCCCGGGCCCTCTCCGGCCCCCACCCCCCGGGCCGGAACCGGGCGCAGACAGCGCGGCGGAACCGGCGCGATATCAGACCACCTGACGTCGTACGGCGTACAGAACCAGTCCTCAGGAGGACCCAGTGGCGAAGGCGAAGTTCGAGCGGACGAAGCCCCACGTCAACATCGGCACCATCGGTCACATCGACCACGGTAAGACGACCCTTACCGCGGCGATCACCAAGGTGCTGCACGACGCCTACCCGACCCTGAACGAGGCCTCGGCCTTCGACCAGATCGACAAGGCTCCCGAAGAGCGCCAGCGCGGTATCACCATCTCCATCGCGCACGTCGAGTACCAGACCGAGGCGCGTCACTACGCCCACGTCGACTGCCCCGGTCACGCGGACTACATCAAGAACATGATCACCGGTGCCGCCCAGATGGACGGCGCGATCCTGGTCGTGGCCGCCACCGACGGCCCGATGCCGCAGACCAAGGAGCACGTGCTCCTGGCCCGCCAGGTCGGCGTCCCCTACATCGTCGTCGCCCTGAACAAGGCCGACATGGTGGACGACGAGGAGATCCTGGAGCTCGTCGAGCTCGAGGTCCGTGAGCTCCTCTCCGAGTACGAGTTCCCGGGCGACGACCTCCCCGTCGTGCGCGTCTCGGCGCTCAAGGCGCTCGAGGGCGACAAGGAGTGGGGCGACAAGCTGCTCGGCCTCATGGCCGCCGTGGACGAGGCCATCCCCACCCCGGCCCGTGAGGTCGACCTGCCGTTCCTGATGCCGATCGAGGACGTCTTCACGATCACCGGTCGTGGCACCGTCGTCACCGGCCGCATCGAGCGTGGTGTCCTGAAGGTCAACGAGACCGTTGACATCATCGGCATCAAGGAGCAGAAGACCACCACCACGGTCACCGGCATCGAGATGTTCCGCAAGCTGCTCGACGAGGGCCAGGCCGGTGAGAACGTCGGTCTGCTGCTCCGTGGCATCAAGCGCGAGGACGTCGAGCGCGGCCAGGTCATCATCAAGCCGGGTTCGGTCACGCCGCACACCGACTTCGAGGCCCAGGCCTACATCCTGTCGAAGGACGAGGGTGGTCGTCACACCCCCTTCTTCAACAACTACCGCCCGCAGTTCTACTTCCGCACCACGGACGTGACCGGCGTCGTGACCCTCCCCGAGGGCACCGAGATGGTCATGCCGGGCGACAACACCGCCATGACGGTCGCGCTGATCCAGCCGATCGCCATGGAGGAGGGCCTGAAGTTCGCCATCCGTGAGGGTGGCCGGACCGTCGGCGCCGGCCAGGTCACCAAGATCATCAAGTAATTGCTGATCTGATCGGCCTGCCTGCACCAGCAGCGCAAGCAGAGGACCCCGTTCCATCTCGCGATGGAACGGGGTCCTCTGTGGTTTTTCGGAGAATTCCGAGGAGGAGCGGAAAAGCAGGGGCCGTAATGAATTCTCAGTGAACAGTGAGACCCGCGGTAAAGGCCTTTGTCTGCTCGTAATCGGGCAGCAGTCCGGTGGCGATCGCCTCGGCGAGCGAGGGCGCGGACTCGTCCTTGCCGGAGAGCTGCGGGGCCGAGGCGGGCCACTCGATCGCCAGGTCCGGGTCCAGCGGGTGGATGCCGTGCTCGCCGGTGGGGCTGTAGGTCTCCGAGCAGAGGTAGGACAGCGTGGCGTCGTCGGTGAGCGCGCAGAAGCCGTGACCCAGACCCTCGGAGAGGTAGACCGCGCGACGGTCCGTGTCGTCCAGCTGGACGCCCTCCCACTGCCCGAAGGTGGGGGAGCCCACCCGCAGGTCCACGATCACATCGAGCACCGCCCCGCGCACACAGGTCACGTACTTGGCCTGGCCGGGCGGCACATCGGCGAAGTGGATCCCGCGCACCACGCCGGCGGCGGACACCGACAGGTTGGCCTGGGCCAGCCGCAGGGGATGCCCCACCTCGGCGGCCAGGTGGTCGAAGCGGTACCACTCGGTGAACAGGCCGCGCGGGTCGCCGTGCAGCTGGGGGACGATCTCCCAGGCGCCCTCGATACCGAGTTCGCGGATCTTCATTCAGTTTCTCCTCGTGAGGTCTGCGCACCAGGGGCGCCGACCGCGGGTCTGCGTGGGGGTACGGGGGGTCGCCCCCCGGAGGGATGGAGCATTACATGGTTTCCTCTTCCAACAGGCGTACCAGGTAGTCGCCGTAGCCGCTCTTCAACAGGGGTTCGGCAAGGGCCCTGAGCTGGGCGTCGTCGATCAGGCCGCGCCGCCAGACCGCTTCCTCGACGCAGCCGATCTTCAGCCCCTGGCGCTCCTCGATCACCCGGACGAACTCGGAGGCCTGCACCATCGAGACGAAGGTCCCGGTGTCCAGCCAGGCCGTACCGCGGTCCAGGACGGTGACGCTCAGTTCGCCCGCGCGCAGGTAGGCGTCGTTGACCGCGGTGATCTCAAGCTCGCCGCGGGCGCTGGGCTTCAGCGTGCGGGCGATCCCGACCACCCGGTTGTCGTAGAAGTACAGGCCGGGCACGGCATAGCGGGACTTGGGCTTCTCGGGCTTCTCCTCGATGGAGACCGCCTTGCCCTCCGTGTCGAACTCCACCACGCCGTAGGCGCTCGGGTCGGCGACGGGATAGGCGAAGATCCGGCCGCCGACCAGGCCGGAGTGGCCCGCCAGCCGGCTGCCGAGGCCACTGCCGTGGAAGATGTTGTCCCCCAGGACCAGGGCGACCGAGTCGTCCCCGATGAAGTCCGCCCCGAGGACGAAGGCCTCGGCGATCCCGTTGGGCCTCTCCTGTATCGCGTAGCTGAGGCTGAGCCCCCACTGGGAGCCGTCGCCGAGCAGACGCTGGAACTGGTCGCGGTCATTGGGGGTGGTGATGATCAGGATCTCGTCGATCCCGGCCATGACCAGTGTCGAGAGCGGGTAGTAGACCATCGGCTTGTCGAATACGGGCAGGAGTTGTTTCGACACGGCACGAGTGAGCGGCCAGAGGCGCGAGCCTGTTCCGCCCGCCAGGAGGATTCCACGCATGGTCGGAGTTTAGACCGGGCCGGAGCGCGTGCTTCGCGCCCCGTATGATGCGTCCCACTATGAGAATTCTCGTAACCGGCGGCGCCGGATTCATCGGTTCCGAGTTCGTCCGCCAGCTGCTGGGCGCTGACGCCGACGCTCGGATCACGGTTCTCGACAAACTGACCTACTCGGGCGTCGAGGAGAACCTCGCCCCGGTGGCGAAGCACCCCGGGTACACCTTCGTCCACGGCGACATCTGCGATGCCGACGCGGTGGACCAGGTCATGCCCGGCCACGACGCCGTGGTGCACTTCGCCGCCGAGTCGCATGTCGACCGCTCCATCGCCGGTGCGGGCCCGTTCGTGACCACCAACGTGCTCGGCACCCAGGTGCTGCTCGACTCGGCCCGCAAGCACGGGATCGGCCGCTTCGTCCATGTCTCCACCGACGAGGTCTACGGGTCCATCAGCGAGGGCTCCTGGACCGAGGAGTGGCCGCTGCAGCCGAACTCCCCGTACTCGGCCTCCAAGGCCGCCTCGGACCTGCTCGCGCTGGCCTACCACCGGACCCACGGCATGGACGTGGTGGTGACCCGCTGCTCCAACAACTACGGGCACTACCAGTTCCCGGAGAAGGTCATCCCGCTGTTCACCACCAACCTGCTGGACGGCAAGCAGGTCCCGCTGTTCGGCAACGGCGGCAACATCCGCGACTGGCTGCACGTCTCCGACCACTGCCGGGGCATCGAGCTCGCGCTGCTGAAGGGCCGGGCCGGCGAGGTCTACAACATCGGCGGCGGCACCGAGGTCACCAACAAGGAGCTCACCGGGCTGCTGCTGGAGGCCACGGGCAGGGACTGGGACATGGTCGTGCCGGTCGAGGACCGTAAGGGCCACGACCTCCGCTACTCGCTGGACATCACCAAGATCGGCGACGAGCTCGGCTACGCGCCCCGGGTCCGCTTCGAGGACGGCCTTGCGGCCACCATCGCCTGGTACCGCGACAACCGCGCGTGGTGGGAGCCGCTGAAGCAGAAGGCGGCGCTGGAGTCGTGAGCGCCCCCCTGCGCAGCCGCTGGCTGGTGACCGGTGCGGCCGGGATGCTCGGCCGCGATCTGCTGGCCGTGCTCGAGGCGATCCCCGGCATCGGGATCACCGCCGTGACCCGGGCGGAGCTGGACATCACCGACGCCGAGGCGGTACGCGCGGCAGTAGCCGGACACGATGTGGGCGGGCTTGACGTCGGCGGGCTTGATGTTGGCGGGCTTGATGTTGTGGTCAACGCCGCCGCATGGACCGACGTGGACGGCGCCGAGACCGAGGAGGCCGCCGCCACCGCGGTCAACGGGGACGGGGTCCGCAATCTGGCGGCGGCCTGCGCCGAGCAGGGCACCGTCCTGCTGCACGTCTCCACCGACTACGTCTTCGACGGCCGGGGCACCTCGCCCTACCCCGAGGACGCGCCCACCGACCCGCTGAACGCCTACGGTCGCAGCAAGCTGGTCGGCGAGCAGGCCGTACTGGAGCTGCTCCCGGCGCGCGGCTATGTGGTGCGGACGGCCTGGCTCTACGGGGAGCACGGCGGCAACTTCGTGGCCACCATGCTCAAGCTGGCCGGCCGGACGGACACCCTGACCGTGGTCGACGACCAGCGTGGCCAGCCCACCTGGTCCTTCGAACTGGCACGGCAGCTGGTCGCCCTCGGCCGCGCGGCCCTGGACGGGACCGCCCCGGCCGGGATCTACCACGGCACCGCCTCGGGGGAGACCACCTGGTTCGGGCTGGCCCGTGCCGCCTTCGAGCTGTCCGGGCTGGACCCGGAGCGGATCAGGCCGACCACCTCGGACGCCTTCGTCCGTCCGGCTCCGCGCCCCGGCTACAGCGTGCTCGGACACGACCGCTGGTCCGCGGCCGGCCTGAAGCCGCTGCCGGAGTGGCGGGAGAGCCTCGCCGAGGCCATCGGCAGGGAAGCCTTCACCGGCCTGCTCCCCACTTCGACCGCCCCGACCACGCAACCGCGCAGCCGGCCGTGAACCGGCCGGTCGCCCGGCTGCTGAGCGTCGTTCCGCCGGGGACGCACCTGGTCATCGGCGGAACGCTGACTCTGGGCGCCGCGTCCTACATCCAGATCGCCGCAGCCAATCACGCGCTCTCCGGCGACCCGCGGGCCGCGGTCTCGGCGCTGTGGTCGCTGATCATGACTCTCAGCCTGGGTCTGTTCTTCCCGGTCGAGCAGGAACTCACCCGGGTGGTGGCCTCCCGCGTGGTGCGTGGCGAGGGCGTGCTGCCGGTGCTGCGCCGGGCGGTGGCGGGCACCCTGCTCATGATCGGCGCGATCGCGGTGCTGCTGGCGCTGACGGCCGGCCCCACCGCCCAGCTCTTCCTGCACGGCCAGGAGTCCCTGCTCTGGACCTTCGCCGCGGCCGTCCTCGGCATGGGGCTGGCCTATGCCAGCCGCGGAGTGCTGGCCGGACTGGGGCGCTTCAACGCCTACGGCGTCTCGCTGGCCATCGACGGCGCGCTGCGCATCGTCCTGGCGCCGGCCCTGCTGCTCTGCGGGGTGCACTCGGCCTGGGCCTTCGCCCTGGTGCTCGCGATCGCGCCGCTGGGGGCCGTGGTCTGCACCCTGCCGGCCACCCTGCGCGGCTGTGGCCCGGGACCCCAGATGGCCTGGTCGGAGCTGTTCCAGAACACCGGGCTGCTGGTCGGCGCGTCCCTGCTGGCCCAGGTCATGGTCAACGCGGCGGTCCTCACCGTGGGCCTGGTCGCGCCGGACGACGCGGACCTCCAGGTCGCGGTGCTGAACGCCGGGGTGCTCTGCCGGGTGCCGCTGTTCGTGCTCGGCTCGGTCCTGCCCACGCTGATGACCGGGCTGTCCACGGCCTCGGCCGAAGGGGACCGGTCCGGCTTCCGCCGCCTCCTGGTGCGCACCAGCGGCGTGGTCGGAGGTCTCGGCCTGCTCGGCGGCGTCCCGGCGGTGCTGTTCGGTCCCTGGCTGCTGAGATCCCTGCTCGGTGCGCCGGACGTACTGGGCCACCGGGACCTGTTCTGGTTCTCGGCGGGGACGATGTTCTACATGCTCGCCATGGTTGTGGGGCAGGCGCTCATCGCCATGGACCGCCACCGGTTCCAGCTCGCCAGCTGGGCCCTCGGCACCGCGGTGCTGGTGGGAATCAGCTGCGTCCACGGAGCGGTCGCCGTTCGTGTGGAGGTGTCATACTTCCTGGGCTCCGCCACGACAGCCCTCGTCATGCTCGCGTTCGTCTGGTGGTCACCGGGGCGGAGGACACTTTCGGCTGCCGAAGCCGCCCGGCGGCAGCGCCTCTCGACGGATATCTTCTAGCTGAGCCACTTCGGACGAAAGGCAAGGCAGCAGTCGTGCAACTCTCTGTGCTCACCTCCATCACCGGCGTGGTGGTGCTGGCGTGCATCCTGGAGCTGCTGCGCCGCCAGCAGCTACGGGAGAAGTACGCGGCCATCTGGCTGGGGATCGGCGTGCTGATCGCGCCGCTCGGCTTCTTCCCGACCGTGCTGAACGGTGTGGCTCACAAGATCGGCGTGGCCAACGGCGCCAGCCTGGTGCTGTTCGCCGGCTTCATCCTGGTGCTGCTGGTCTGCCTGCACCTGAGCTGGGAGGCGAGCCGCCTGGAGGCGGAGACCCGGATCCTGTCCGAGGAGGTCGCCCTGATCCGCAGCAAGGTCGGCGAGCACACCGTGACGCTGGAGGCGCTGACGGCTGACCGCCTGCGCCCCGTCGCACGGAACGAGCCGGTCAGGGAAGACCAGGAGGTCCAGGCATGAACCCGGAGCAGCGGATCCTGGTCGTCCTGCCGGCCTGGAACGAGTCCGAGGGCCTGCCGTCGGTGCTGAAGGAGATCCAGACCAAGCTTCCCTTCGCCGACTCCCTGGTGGTCGACGACGGCTCGTCGGACGACACCGCCCGGGTGGCCGCGGAGGGGGGCGCCGCCGTGGTGCGGCTGCCCTACAACCTCGGCGTGGGCGGCGCCATGCGGCTGGGGTACCGGTACGCGTACGAGCACGACTACGACATCGCGATACAGATCGACGCCGACGGTCAGCACGACCCGGCCTTCGTCCCCGACCTGCTGCAGGCGCTGGACACGGTGGACCTGGTGATCGGGGCGCGCTTCGCCGGGGTGGGCGACTACACCGTCCGCGGGCCGCGGAGACTGGCCATGCGGCTGCTCTCGGTGGTCCTGTCGCGGATAGCGCGCACCGAACTCACCGACACCACCTCCGGCTACCGCGCCTGCAACCGGCAGCTGATCGAGTTCTTCGCACACTGGTACCCGGTGGAGTACCTGGGCGACACGGTCGAGAGCATGGTCGGCGCCCTGCGCTGCGGATTCACCGTGCGCCAGGTGCCCGTCGCGATGCGCGAGCGGACCACCGGCACCCCCAGCGCCTCCCCGGTCAAGGCCATGGTCTACCTCGGCCGGGCCGGGTTCGTGCTGATGCTGGCCATGATCCGGCGGATGCCCGAACGCGACATCTCCGGGCGCTCCGCCCTGCGACCGACCGCCGGGGGCGCCAAGTGACGGCCGACCAGGTGACGGTCCCGCAGTTCGACATCATGCTGCCCTACTACGGCGACGTCGGACTGATGCAGGACGCCGTGCGCAGCGTCCTCGCGCTGGACGGCGACGACTGGCGGCTCACCGTGGTGGACGACGGCACCGAGCCCGAGGTGCCGGGCTGGTTCGAGGAGCTGGACGACCCCCGGGTCCGCTACGTCCGCAACGAACGCAACCTCGGCGTCACCGGCAACTTCAACCGCTGCCTCGAACTCACGACGTTCGACCATGTGGTGCTGATGGGCTCCGACGACCTGATGCACCCCAACTACCTGCGGGTCGTCCGCGAGGCACTGCGGTCCGCCCCCGGGGCGGCCATGGTCCAGCCCGGCGTGCTGGTGATCGACGGCGCCGGGAGACCGGTGGACACCCTGGCCGACTCGGTGAAGCGACGGCTCTACGCGCCCAGGGAGCAGGGTCGCGGTGAGCTCGGCGGCGAGGAGCTCGCGGTGAGCCTGCTGCGCGGGAACTGGCTCTACTTCCCGTCGATCTGCTGGCGCACCGACGCGGTACGGGAGCGCGGTTTCCGCGAGGACCTGAAGGTGATCCAGGACCTGGCGCTGGTGATGGAGCTCGTCGTCGCGGGGGAGCGGCTGGCCCTCGCCGAGGAGGTCTGCTTCAGCTACCGCCGCCATGCGCTGAGCGAGTCCTCGGCCCAGGCGTTCACCGGGGACCGCTTCACCGAGGCGCAGCGCTTCTTCCTGGAGACGGCGCGGCGGATGGACGCCGTCGGCTGGAAGCGTGCCGCGCTGACCGCCCGGCGCCACCGCTCGACCCGGCTGCATGCCCTGACCATGGCTCCGGCGGCGATCGGCCGGGGGCAGGTGCGGGCGGCGGGCACCCTGGTCCGGTTCGCCGTGGGCCCGGCCGGTTCGCCGAGCCGACAGTAATACCGGTTCCGCGTTCCGGATCCTTCCAGTCAATGTGCAGCGACTCTTGCTAGCTTGGGCCGCACACACGGGCCAGCACCGTTCCTCTGCACCACCCCCATCTGCTCCAGGAGAGAAGCAAGCTATGGATGGCGTCGACAGTGCGGTCGGCGGTGCCGGGTCGGCGACGCCCGCCGTCGCCGATCGCGAGGACCGGGCGGATGCCCGGTCGGGGCGCGGTAGCGCGGTGGCGAGCCGGGCACAGCGGCTGATCAGCCGGCCGTGGTTCGTCCCGGCGGCGCTGGCGCTGGCCTACGTCGTCCAGGTCGCCTTCCGGCTGGTGCTGGTGGCGTCGATGACCTTCCCCAGCGTGCACCCGGACGAGGACGCCTATCTGGTGCTCGCCCGGATCCTGGCCGGCGGCAGCAACACCGCGATGCCGGCCGGCGAGGTGCTGCCGGGCGGCTATCCGCTGCTGATCACGCCCGCGCTCTGGCTCGGGCACAGCGCGGAGACGGCGTACCGGCTGGTGCTGGTGACCAACGCGCTGCTCAACGCGCTGGTCCTGCCCGCCGCCTATGTGTTCCTGCGGCGCCTGGAACTGGGCCGGAAGCTCGCCTTCCTGGCGGCGTTCGGGATCGCCCTGATCAACCCGGTGGTCTTCTACTCGCAGTTCGCCATGACCGACGTGATCTTCCCGATCCTGGTGCTCTGCTGGCTGTTCTGCCTGCACGCCTGGCTTACCCCGGCCGGCAGCACGCGCGCCCGGGTCTGGTACGGCGCCGGCTCCGGACTGGCCGCCTCCTACGCGATGGCGACCCATGACCGCGGCGGCGTGATGGTCGCCATCACCGGCGCGGTGCTGCTGCTCGTCGTCGTCCGGCGCTGGGTGCCCTGGGCCGCGGTCGGTTCCATGGTGGTGGGTCTGGCGATCGGGATCGGGCTGGACAGGTTCCTGGTCGACCACTTCCTGGCGCGGACCCACAGCATCCCCAGCGCGGTCGGCACCGCCGTCTTCAAGGGCCTGTTCGACCCCTCCCTGCTGAGTCGCAACTTCAGCCGGACGCTCGGCCAGTTCTGGTACTTCTGCACCTCCACCTGGGGGCTGGGCGCGCTGGCGATCGTGCTCTGCGTGGCGGTGCTGTTCGGGCGCGGGAGCAGCCGGCCGAACCGGGTGGTCGCCGGGGCGATGCTGGCGACCCTCGTCGGCGTCGCCCTGGCCTCCGCGTCCGGGCTGCCGGACGACAACCGGATCGACACCTGGATCTACGCCCGCTATCTCACCCTGCTGGTGCCGGCGATGTTCGCCGTCGGCCTCGCCGGGCTGGTCCGGCTGAATCGGACCGCGCTCATCCGCGCCGCCGCCGCGGCGCTGGTCCTGGTAGCGGTGCTGACGGTGTTCGTGGTGGTGCGCGTCAGCCCCAACTTCACCAACACCAACGAACTCTTCGTCTCCTGGGGCATGCCGGACGCGCTGGTGCTGGGCGGGGACGCGAACAACCTGCACCTGCTGCGCACCACGGTGGTCTCGGTGCTGCTGCTGGCCCTGGTCGTGGTTCCGGTGGTGCTGTTCCGGCGCAGGGCCCTGGTGCCGGTCCTGGTCTGCGTGGCGTTGCTCGCCGCGGTGGAGACCGTCGTGGTCACCGAGCAGATCACCAAGCCCTGGGCGGCCGAGCGCCGGCACCCGGCGGTGGGATTCATGGCGGACGCCGGGATCACCTCGCACGACAACGTGGTGCTGAATCCGCTGACGGACTGGACCGTGGAGAGGGTGCTGCCGTACGAGGTGTTCCACGGCAGCGTCTGGATCCAGGACCCGCTGAAGCACCTGCCCAGGTCCGCGAACGTCGCCGTGGTCGAGGCGCCGACGCAGGGCCAGCCGCTGACCGCGAGTTGGCCGCACGCTCCGGCGGGCTGGTACCCCGTCAGGGCGCTCCCGAGTCACGGTGCGACCGGGACTCCCGACGTCGTGGTGTGGCGCAAGAGGTAGCGTTCCGCTCCGAGGTTTGACGGACCTGCCGCCCGGGGTACTCTCATCGACCCTGATTGGCGTCGTGCGTGTCCGGTATGGCACACTAGCCAAGTTGCTCGGTTGAGCGCCGATGCTGCGCGCCTCCACTGCGCTCCGGCCCCTAGGGGTCGGTGGTTGCTGGGAGGACCGGAAGCGAGTCCCACAGTACTCGTCGTGCCCGTGATGGCCGTTGCCTAGTTGATGTATGACGAAGCGCGGCAGCTGCGGCACGGACGTACGGGAATCTTCCGGGAAGCGTGGACAGGCCCTCAACCCGGCGTCCCGCCCCAGGTGTGAACCTCTCGGTTCCGCCGCCTGGGGCCTCTGAGTTCGGCCAAGGCTTTTTTATGGCGGGCAGCGCGACACGCCCGACCGCGTGGGTCGAACGGGACGCCACTGAGGACTCCACCCGGAGCCCTCGGCCGCAGAAGCAGCAATATCGACACGAAGGACTACAAGAAGCCATGGCGGGACAGAAGATCCGCATCCGGCTGAAGGCCTACGACCACGAGGTCATCGACTCCTCGGCGAAGAAGATCGTCGAGACGGTGACGCGTACTGGTGCGCAGGTCGCAGGCCCGGTGCCGCTGCCCACTGAGAAGAACGTGTACTGCGTCATCCGCTCGCCGCACAAGTACAAGGACTCGCGCGAGCACTTCGAGATGCGCACGCACAAGCGTCTGATCGACATCCTCGACCCGACCCCCAAGACCGTTGACTCTCTGATGCGACTCGACCTCCCGGCCGGTGTCGACATCGAGATCAAGCTCTGAAGGGCGGGAGCTGAAGATGGCTAAGCAGATTAAGGGCATCCTGGGCGAGAAGCTCGGCATGACGCAGGTCTGGGACGAGAACAACCGGATCGTTCCGGTGACCGTCGTCAAGGCCGGCCCCAATGTCGTCACCCAGGTCCACACCGCCGACGGCACCGGCTACGACGCCGTGCAGTTCGGTTTCGGCGAGATCGACCCGCGCAAGGTGAACAAGCCCCTCGCGGGTCACTTCGCCAAGGCCGGCGTCACCCCCCGTCGCCACCTCGTCGAGCTGCGCACCAGCGACGCCGGCGAGTACACCCTGGGCCAGGAGATCACCGCTGAGGTGTTCGAGGCCGGTATCAAGGTCGACGTGACCGGTACCAGCAAGGGCAAGGGCTTCGCGGGTGTCATGAAGCGCCACAACTTCCACGGTCTGGGCGCCGGCCACGGCGTGCAGCGCAAGCACCGCTCGCCCGGCTCGATCGGTGGCTGCGCCACCCCGGGTCGCGTGTTCAAGGGCATGAAGATGGCCGGTCGCATGGGCCACGAGCGTGTGACCACCCAGAACCTGACCGTCCACGCCGTTGACGCGGAGAAGGGTCTGCTGCTCATCAAGGGCGCGGTCCCCGGTCCGAACGGCGGCCTCATCCTGGTCCGCACTGCGGCAAAGGGGGCCTGAAGCAATGAGCACCATCAATGTTCTCTCCCCCGCGGGTGAGACTGTCGGCACCGTCGAGCTGCCGGCCGAGATCTTCGACGCGAAGGTCAGCATTCCGCTGATCCACCAGGTCGTCGTCGCCCAGCTGGCCGCGGCCCGCCAGGGCACGCACAAGACCAAGACCCGCGCCGAGGTCCGCGGTGGCGGGCGCAAGCCCTACCGCCAGAAGGGCACCGGCCGCGCCCGTCAGGGTTCGACCCGCGCTCCGCAGTTCGCCGGCGGTGGCGTCGTGCACGGCCCCGTGCCGCGCGACTACTCGCAGCGGACGCCCAAGAAGATGAAGGCCGCCGCGCTCCGTGGCGCCCTGACCGACCGGGCCCGCAACGACCGCATCCACGTCATCACCGGCGTGACCGCGGGCGATGCGCCGTCCACCAAGACTGCCCGCACCCTGATCGGCAAGATCAGCGAGCGCAAGAACGTCCTCCTCGTGGTCGAGCGTGACGACGAGCTGGCGATCAAGAGCGCCCGCAACCTGCCCGAGGTGCACATCCTGGACGCCGGTCAGCTGAACACCTACGACGTGCTCGTCTCCGACGATGTGGTCTTCACCCAGGCCGCCTTCGAGCGCTTTGTGGCCGGCCCTGCCGCGTCCGCGAAGGCCGTTGCCTCTTCGAGCGAGCTCGAAGGGAGCGACGCCTGATGAGCGACGCGACGATCACCAGCAAGACGTTCACGGACCCCCGTGACGTGCTGCTCAAGCCGGTCATCTCGGAGAAGAGCTACGCGCTCCTCGACGAGGGCAAGTACACGTTCATCGTGGCGCCGGGCTCGAACAAGACCCAGATCAAGCAGGCCGTCGAGACGGTCTTCGCGGTCAAGGTCGCCAACGTCAACACGATCAACCGGGTGGGCAAGCGCAAGCGCTCGCGCACCGGTTTCGGCAAGCGCAAGGACACCAAGCGCGCCATCGTGACGCTGGCAGAGGGCAGCAAGCCCATCGACATCTTCGGGGCTCCGACCTCCGCCTGACGGCGAGTCGGATAACCGAAACGGACGAGGACAGAAGAAGCCATGGGCATCCGCAAGTACAAGCCGACAACGCCGGGCCGTCGCGGCTCCAGCGTTGCCGACTTCGTCGAGATCACGCGGTCCGAGCCGGAAAAGTCGCTGGTCCGCCCGCTGCACAGCAAGGGCGGTCGTAACAACACCGGTCGCGTCACCGTCCGCCACCAGGGTGGCGGTCACAAGCGCGCGTACCGCGTCATCGACTTCCGTCGTCACGACAAGGACGGCGTTCCGGCCAAGGTCGCTCACATCGAGTACGACCCCAACCGCACCGCACGCATCGCGCTGCTGCACTACGCAGACGGCGAGAAGCGCTACATCATCGCCCCGGCCAAGCTGGGCCAGGGCGACCGGGTTGAGAACGGCCCCCAGGCCGACATCAAGCCCGGCAACAACCTGCCGCTGCGCAACATCCCGGTCGGTACGGTCATCCACGCCATCGAGCTCCGGCCCGGTGGCGGCGCGAAGATCGCCCGTTCCGCGGGTTCCTCCGTGCAGCTGCTCGCGAAGGAGGGCGTCTACGCCCACCTCCGCATGCCCTCGGGCGAGGTTCGCCTGGTCGACGCCCGCTGCCGCGCCACGATTGGCGAGGTCGGCAACGCCGAGCAGTCGAACATCAACTGGGGCAAGGCCGGCCGTATGCGCTGGAAGGGCGTTCGCCCGACCGTGCGTGGTGTCGCCATGAACCCGATCGACCACCCGCATGGTGGTGGTGAGGGCAAGACCTCCGGTGGTCGCCACCCGGTTTCGCCGTGGGGTCAGAAGGAGGGTCGTACTCGTTCGCCGAAGAAGGCGTCCAACAAGTACATCGTCCGCCGCCGCAAGACGAACAAGAAGCGCTAGGAGCAGTCTCGATGCCGCGCAGCCTCAAGAAGGGGCCCTTCGTCGACGACCACCTCATGAAGAAGGTGGATGTTCAGAACGAAGCAGGTACCCAGAACGTCATCAAGACCTGGTCCCGCCGCTCCATGATCGTGCCGGCGATGCTGGGCCACACCCTCGCGGTGCATGACGGTCGCAAGCACATCCCGGTGTTCGTCACCGAGTCGATGGTCGGCCACAAGCTCGGTGAGTTCGCGCCGACCCGCACCTTCCGCGGCCACGTCAAGGACGACCGCAAGTCGAAGCGCCGCTAAGGCGGGGTGCGAAGACCATGACAGACACCAACAAGGGGATTCCCATGGAAGCCAGGGCAACGGCGCGGTACATCCGCGTAACGCCCATGAAGGCCCGCCGCGTGGTGGACCTTGTCCGTGGCATGAATGCCACGGAGGCCCAGGCGGTCCTGCGTTTCGCTCCGCAGGCCGCGAGCGTGCCGGTCGGCAAGGTGCTCGACAGCGCCATCGCCAACGCCGTGCACAACTACAACCACAACAACGTGGAGTCGCTGTACGTCGCTGAGGCGTTCGTCGACGAGGGCCCGACCCTGAAGCGTTTCCGTCCGCGGGCCCAGGGCCGCGCGTACCGGATCCGCAAGCGGACGAGCCACATCACCGTGGTTCTCGCCTCGAAGGAGGGCACCCGCTAATGGGTCAGAAGATCAACCCGAACGGGTTCCGACTCGGCATCACCACGGACTTCAAGTCCCGGTGGTACGCCGACAAGCTGTACAAGGACTACGTCAAGGAAGACGTCGCCATCCGCAGGATGATGACGTCCGGCATGGAGCGCGCCGGCATCTCGAAGGTCGAGATCGAGCGCACCCGTGACCGCGTGCGGGTGGACATCCACACCGCCCGTCCCGGCATCGTCATCGGCCGTCGCGGCACCGAGGCCGACCGCATCCGCGGCGACCTCGAGAAGCTGACCGGCAAGCAGGTCCAGCTGAACATCCTCGAGGTCAAGAACCCCGAGATGGACGCCCAGCTGGTCGCCCAGGGCGTTGCCGAGCAGCTGTCCTCCCGCGTCTCCTTCCGTCGTGCCATGCGCAAGAGCATGCAGGGCACGATGAAGTCGGGCGCCAAGGGCATCAAGATCCAGTGCTCCGGCCGTCTCGGCGGCGCCGAGATGTCCCGCTCGGAGTTCTACCGCGAGGGCCGTGTGCCCCTGCACACCCTGCGCGCCAACGTGGACTACGGCTTCTTCGAGGCCAAGACCACCTTCGGCCGCATCGGCGTCAAGGTCTGGATCTACAAGGGCGACGTCAAGAACATCGCTGAGGTCCGCGCCGACAACGCCGCCGCCAAGGCCGGCAACCGTCCGCCCCGTGCGGGTGGCCCGGGCGAGCGTCCCCGTCGGGGCGAGCGTCCCGCCGGTGGCGAGCGCGGTGGCCGTGGTCGTCGCCCCGGCACCGAGGCTCCGGCCGCGGTGAACGAGGCTGCGGCCGAGGCTCCCACCTCGAACGATTCCGGAACGGAGGCCTGACCCCATGCTGATCCCTCGCAGGGTCAAGCACCGCAAGCAGCACCACCCCAAGCGGCGTGGCATGGCTAAGGGCGGTACCGAGTTGGCGTTCGGCGAGTACGGCCTGCAGGCCGTCTCCCCGGCGTACGTGACGAACCGGCAGATCGAGTCCGCTCGTATCTCCATCACCCGTCACATCAAGCGTGGCGGCAAGGTCTGGATCAACATCTACCCGGACCGTCCCCTCACCAAGAAGCCCGCCGAGACCCGCATGGGTTCCGGCAAGGGTTCGCCGGAGTGGTGGATCGCCAACGTGCACCCCGGACGCGTGATGTTCGAGTTGTCGTACCCGAACGAGAAGATTGCCCGCGAGGCGCTCACCCGCGCCGCGCACAAGCTTCCGATGAAGTGCCGGATTGTCCGGCGCGAGGCAGGTGAGAGCTGATGGCCACCACCACGGCTGCAGAGCTTCGCGAGCTGGACAACGAGGGTCTCGTTGCCAAGCTCCGTGAGGCCAAGGAGGAGCTGTTCAACCTCCGCTTCCAGGCGGCGACCGGGCAGCTCGACAACCACGGACGGCTCAAGCTCGTCCGCAAGGACATCGCGCGGATCTACACCCTGATGCGTGAGCGCGAGCTGGGCATCGAGACGGTGGAGAGCGCCTGATGACTGACACTGAGAACACGACCGAAGCACGCGGATTCCGTAAGACCCGTGAGGGTCTGGTCGTCAGCGACAAGATGGACAAGACCGTCGTCGTCGCCGTCGAGGACCGCGTCAAGCACGCGCTGTACGGCAAGGTCATCCGCCGTACGAACAAGCTGAAGGCGCACGACGAGGCCAACGCCGCGGGTATCGGCGACCGTGTCCTCCTCATGGAGACCCGGCCGCTGTCCGCGACGAAGCGCTGGCGCGTCGTCGAGATCCTCGAGAAGGCCAAGTAGTAACGAACGCGATTGGGCGCGGCTCGTATGTGCCCGGGGTTCCCCCCGCCTGTGAGAACAGGACGGACGGGAGCGCTCGGGTGAGCAGCGGGCCGGCCCGGTCCCGATCGTTGACGATCAGGAGAAAGCTGTGATCCAGCAGGAGTCGCGACTGCGTGTCGCCGACAACACTGGTGCGAAGGAGATCCTTTGCATCCGTGTTCTCGGTGGCTCCGGCCGACGCTACGCGGGTATCGGTGACGTCATCGTCGCCACCGTCAAGGACGCGATCCCCGGTGGCAACGTGAAGAAGGGCGATGTGGTCAAGGCCGTCATCGTCCGCACCGTCAAGGAGCGCCGTCGTCCCGACGGTTCCTACATCCGTTTCGACGAGAACGCCGCCGTCATCCTCAAGAACACCGATGGTGACCCGCGCGGCACGCGCATCTTCGGCCCGGTGGGCCGCGAGCTGCGCGACAAGAAGTTCATGAAGATCATCTCGCTTGCGCCGGAGGTGCTCTAACCATGGCGAACAGCATGAAGATCAAGAAGGGTGACCTGGTCCAGGTCATCACCGGCAAGGACAAGGGCAAGCAGGGGAAGGTCATTCAGGCCATCCCCACCGAGAACCGCGTCCTGGTCGAGGGTGTCAACCGGGTCAAGAAGCACACCAAGGTCGGCCAGACCGCCCGTGGTGCCCAGACCGGCGGCATCGTGACCACTGAGGCCCCGATCCACGTGAGCAACGTTCAGCTCGTCGTGGAGAAGGACGGCAAGAAGGTCGTCACCCGCGTCGGTTACCGCTTCGATGACGAGGGCAACAAGATCCGCGTTGCCAAGCGAACCGGTGAGGACATCTGATGACCGACACCTCTGTTGAGAAGGTGACCCCCCGTCTCAAGGAGCGCTACCGCTCCGAGATCAAGGGTCAGCTGCAGGAGCAGTTCTCGTACGAGAACGTCATGCTGATCCCCGGCCTGGTCAAGGTCGTGGTCAACATGGGTGTGGGCGACGCCGCCCGCGACTCCAAGCTGATCGACGGCGCGGTCAAGGACCTCACCGCGATCACCGGCCAGAAGCCGACCGTGACCAAGGCCCGCAAGTCCATCGCGCAGTTCAAGCTGCGTGAGGGCCAGCCGATCGGTACCCACGTCACCCTTCGCGGGGACCGCATGTGGGAGTTCCTGGACCGTCTGGTGTCGCTGGCGCTCCCGCGCATCCGTGACTTCCGCGGTCTGTCGCCGAAGCAGTTCGACGGCAAGGGCAACTACACCTTCGGTCTGACCGAGCAGGTCATGTTCCACGAGATCGACCAGGACAAGGTCGACCGGCAGCGGGGCATGGACATCACGGTGGTCACCACTGCCCAGACCGACGACGAGGGCCGGGCGCTGCTGCGTGCCCTTGGCTTCCCGTTCAAGGAGAACTGAGCACATGGCGAAGAAGTCCCTCATCGCGAAGGCGGAGCGCAAGCCGAAGTTCGGCGTCCGGGGTTACACCCGCTGCCAGCGCTGCGGTCGCCCGCACTCCGTGTACCGCAAGTTCGGCCTCTGCCGCGTGTGCCTTCGTGAGATGGCTCACCGCGGCGAGCTGCCGGGCGTCACCAAGAGCTCCTGGTAGTCCAGTAGTTCTGGGCACATAGAGGTTCCCGACCTGGCCGCCGTTTTTGGAACTCCTCCGGGAGTCCCGTAGGGTGGCTAGGTCGGGGCCCTTGTTGCCCCGAATAAGTCTTACTACACCGTAGGTCCCCGCGCCGCGCCCGCTCTGGTTGAACCCCGGGCTGCGCGCTTCGGGAAACCGCGGTGAGAGAGGCCACAGGCCATCATGACCATGACCGACCCGATCGCAGACATGCTGACGCGTCTGCGAAACGCGAACTCGGCCTACCACGACACTGTCGTGATGCCCCACAGCAAGATCAAGACTCACATCGCCGAGATCCTCCAGCAGGAGGGCTACATCACGGGATGGAAGGTTGAGGAGCCCAAGGAGGGCGAGGTCGGCAAGAAGCTGACCGTCGACCTCAAGTTCGGCCCCAACCGCGAGCGCTCGATCGCGGGCATCAAGCGGATCTCCAAGCCGGGTCTGCGGGTCTACACCAAGTCCACCGCTATGCCGAAGGTGCTCGGCGGCCTGGGAGTGGCGATCATCTCCACGTCCGCGGGTCTGCTCACCGGACAGCAGGCAGCCAAGAAGGGCGTGGGTGGGGAAGTCCTCGCCTACGTCTGGTAACTCAGGGAAACGGAGGTACAGCAATGTCTCGCATTGGACGGCTGCCCATCCCGGTTCCCGCCGGCGTGGACGTCACCATCGATGGCCGCACGGTCTCGGTCAAGGGCCCCAAGGGTTCCCTTGCCCACACCGTTGCCGCGCCGATCGACATCGCCAAGGGTGAGGACGGCACTCTGCTCGTCACCCGCCCCAACGACGAGCGTCAGTCCAAGGCCCTGCACGGCCTGACTCGCACGCTGGTGGCGAACATGATCACCGGCGTGACCGCGGGCTACCGCAAGTCGCTCGAGATCAGCGGCGTCGGCTACCGAGTCGCAGCGAAGGGCTCCTCCATGGAGTTCGCGCTCGGCTACAGCCACCCCATCCTGATCGAGGCCCCCGAAGGCATCGCCTTCGTCGTCGAGTCGCCCACCAAGTTCCACGTGGACGGCATCGACAAGCAGCAGGTCGGTGAGGTCGCGGCCAAGATCCGCAAGCTGCGCAAGCCCGACCCGTACAAGGCCAAGGGTGTCAAGTACGCCGGCGAGGTCATCCGCCGCAAGGTCGGAAAGAGTGGTAAGTAACTCATGAGCCTCAGTGTGAAGATCGGCAAGGGCAACGCCTACAAGGCTGCCGCCCGCAAGCGCCGCGCCATCCGCGTCCGCAAGCGCGTCTCCGGTACGCCGGTGCGTCCGCGCCTGGTCGTGTCCCGGTCCAACCGCCACATCGTGGCGCAGGTGATCGACGACCTCGCGGGCCACACGCTGGCTTCGGCGTCCACCCTCGACGTGTCCATCAAGGGCGTCGACGGTGACAAGACCGAGCAGGCCAAGAAGGTCGGAGCCCTGGTCGCCGAGCGCGCCAAGGCCGCCGGCATCGAGTCGGTCGTCTTTGACCGCGCGGGCAACCAGTACGCCGGGCGCATCGCCGCCCTGGCGGACGCCGCCCGTGAGTCCGGGCTCGACTTCTGACCCGCTCGCCCAAGCTGGCGGACGTAAACGAGAGAGGTAAATCCAATGGCTGGACCCCAGCGCCGCGGTAGCGGCGCCGGCGGCGGCACCGGCGGTGGCGAGCGGCGTGACCGTAAGCGGGATGGTCGTGACGGCGCTCCCGTCGTCGAGAAGACCGCGTACGTCGAGCGTGTTGTCGCGATCAACCGTGTCGCCAAGGTAGTCAAGGGTGGTCGTCGCTTCAGCTTCACCGCGCTGGTCGTGGTCGGCGATGGTGACGGCACCGTAGGTGTTGGTTACGGCAAGGCCAAGGAAGTTCCCGCGGCCATTGCCAAGGGTGTCGAGGAAGCGAAGAAGAACTTCTTCAAGGTTCCCCGCATCCAGGGCACCATCCCCCACCCGATCCAGGGTGAGAAGGCCGCGGGCGTCGTCCTGCTCAAGCCGGCTTCGCCGGGTACCGGTGTTATCGCCGGTGGTCCCGTGCGCGCCGTGCTCGAGTGCGCCGGCGTTCACGACATCCTGTCGAAGTCCCTGGGCTCCGACAACGCCATCAACATCGTGCACGCCACGGTCGCCGCTCTGAAGGGCCTCTCGCGCCCCGAGGAGATCGCGGCCCGTCGTGGCCTGCCGCTGGAGGACGTCGCTCCCGCAGCCCTGCTGCGTGCGCGTGCGGCTGGGCAGGGGGCTGCGTAATGGCTCGCCTGAAGATCACCCAGACCAAGTCCTACATCGGCAGCAAGCAGAACCACCGTGACACCCTGCGTTCGCTTGGTCTCAAGCGCATGCACGACGTGGTCGTGAAGGAGGACCGTCCCGAGATCCGCGGGATGGCCCAGACCGTCCGCCACCTCGTCACGGTCGAGGAGGTGGACTAAATGGCGGAGCAGAACCCGCTGAAGATCCACAACCTGCGTCCCGCCCCGGGTGCCAAGACCGCCAAGACCCGTGTCGGTCGTGGTGAGGCATCCAAGGGTAAGACCGCTGGTCGTGGTACCAAGGGCACCAAGGCGCGTTACCAGGTGCCGGCGCGTTTCGAGGGTGGCCAGATGCCCCTTCACATGCGCCTGCCGAAGCTCAAGGGCTTCAAGAACCCGTTCCGGGTGGAGTTCCAGGTCGTGAACCTGGACAAGCTCGGTGCGCTCTACCCCGAGGGTGGCGAGGTCACCGTCGAGGACCTGGTCGCCAAGGGCGCGGTTCGCAAGAACTCGCTCGTCAAGGTGCTCGGCACCGGTGAGATCACCGTCGCGCTGCAGGTTTCGGTTGACGCCGTCTCCGGCTCCGCCGCGGAGAAGATCACCGCTGCGGGCGGTTCGGTGACCGAGCTCATCTGAGCTCTCGCCTGACAGGCCTTCAAGGCCCGGTTCCCCTCTGTACGCAGAGGAGAACCGGGCCTTCTGGCGTCCCGGACCGTTCCTGGTCCAAGCTGAGGGGGCCACGCGCTTCATTCGAGTGGCCACGGACTGTTAGAGTCCGTGGAGTCCACTTGTAGGTTGGCCGCAGACTCTGTCCGCGAGCCGTCGCCGAACGGTGGCACACCCCACCGTCATTCGGCCCTGTTTCGACTTGTACCGGGCCCAGATCCACCGTCCCTCCCGCCGCTCTCGGCAGGGAGCTGCAGGAGGCACCGTGCTCACCGCGTTCGCCCGGGCGTTCAAGACGCCCGACCTGCGCAAGAAGCTGCTGTTCACGCTGGGCATCATGGTCGTCTTCCGGATGGGCGCCCACATCCCCGTCCCCGGGGTGAACTTCAAGGCCGTCCAGGCGTGTGTGAATGCCTCCTCGAAGAGCGGGAACGGGCTGCTCGGCCTGGTCAACCTCTTCAGCGGCGGCGCTCTGCTGCAGATCACCATCTTCGCGCTGGGCATCATGCCCTACATCACCTCCAGCATCATCCTTCAGCTGCTGACGGTGGTGATTCCGCGCCTGGACGCCCTGAAGAAGGAGGGCCAGGCCGGTCAGACGAAGATCACGCAGTACACCCGCTACCTGACCATCGCCCTGGCGATCCTGCAGGCGACCGGCATCGTGGCCACCGCCTCGACCGGCGCCCTGTTCGGCAGCGTCAACTGCGACACCACCCAGATCGTCCCGGACCAGAGCGTCTTCCGGATCGCGACCATGGTCATCACGATGTCCGCGGGCACCGTGGTCATCATGTGGCTGGGTGAGCTGATCACCGACCGCGGCATCGGCAACGGCATGTCGATCCTGATCTTCACCTCGGTCGCGGCCGGCTTCCCGTCCTCGCTGCTGAACATCAAGGCCCAGAAGGGCTGGGCCACCTTCGTCTTCGTGCTCATCATGGGTCTGGCGATGGTCGCGCTGGTGGTCTTCGTCGAGCAGGCACAGCGCCGGATCCCGGTGCAGTACGCGAAGCGCATGATCGGGCGTCGCGCCTACGGCGGGACCTCGACCTACATCCCGCTGAAGGTCAACCAGGCGGGTGTGATCCCGGTCATCTTCGCCAGCTCGCTGCTCTACATCCCGGGCCTGATCGTCCAGCTGAGCGGATCCACTGCTACGTGGGCCCAGTGGGTCAACACAAACCTGACGAAGAGCGACAAACCGCTCTATGCCGCGCTGTACTTCCTGCTGATCGTCTTCTTCGCCTTCTTCTACGTCGCCATCTCCTTCAACCCCGAAGAAGTTGCCGACAATATGAAGAAGTATGGTGGCTTCATCCCGGGCATCCGGGCGGGCCGCCCGACGGCCGAATACCTGAACTACGTGCTGACGAGGATCACCTGGCCCGGCTCGCTCTACCTGGGCCTGATCGCGATGGTGCCGCTGGTCGCACTCGGGTTGTTCGGGGCGTCACAGAACTTCCCGTTCGGCGGTACGAGCATCCTCATCATTGTTGGTGTCGGCCTTGAAACTGTGAAGCAGATCGAGAGCCAGCTCCAGCAGCGCAACTACGAAGGGTTCCTCCGCTGATGCGTATTGTCCTCGTCGGGCCGCCTGGGGCCGGGAAGGGTACTCAGGCCGCGCTGCTGGCCAAGACCCTGTCCATTCCCCATGTGTCCACCGGTGACCTCTTCCGCGCCAACATCAGCCAGGGCACCGAGCTCGGCCTCGCTGCCAAGAGCATCATGGACTCGGGCAAGCTGGTGCCGGACGAGGTGACCATCGGGATGGCCAAGGACCGCCTTGCCCAGCCCGATGCCGCCGACGGTTTCCTGCTCGACGGCTTCCCGCGCAACGTGGCCCAGGCCGAGGCGCTGGACGGGATCCTGGCCGAGTGGAACATCGCGCTGGACGGTGTGCTGGACCTGGAGGTCCCGGAGGACGAGGTCGTCCGCCGGATCGCTGGTCGGCGGATCTGCCGCAACGAGGGCAACCACGTGTTCCACGTGGAGTACAACCCGCCGAAGGCCGCCGGCGTCTGCGACATCTGCGGCGGCGAGCTGTACCAGCGCTCGGACGACACCGAGGAGAGCGTCCGGGTCCGCCTGGACGTCTACCACACGCAGACCGAGCCGATCATCGAGTACTACCAGAAGCAGGGACTGGTCACGACCATCCCCGCGCTGGGCAAGGTGGACGAGGTGACCCAGCGCGCGATCGCGGCGCTGCGGGAGAAGGACGAGGACGACGAAGGCTGAGCCCTTCGTCCGAGCAGGCCGGCCGTGACGCCCCGTCGGGTGTCACGGCCGGAGCGCGTTCATGAGCGGGGCCGTACCGTTGAACGGTCGGCAGTGACAGCAGCAGGAGCGGGAACCCGTGGTACTGGGAAGGCGAGAGCGCATGGTTGAGATCAAGACCCCCGAGCAGATCAAGAAGATGCGGGAGGCGGGCCTGGTCGTCGCCGAGGCGCTGAAGGCATGCCGTGAGGCGGTGGCGCCGGGGATCACCACCGGCGAGCTGAACTCCGTCGCGGCCAAGGTGATCGCCGACCACGGCGCCACCTCCAACTTCCTCGGCTACCACGGCTTCACCGGGGTGATCTGCGCCTCCGTCAACGACGAGGTGGTCCACGGCATCCCCGGCGACCGGGTGCTGGCCGACGGCGACATGATCTCCATCGACTGCGGCGCCATCGTCGACGGCTGGCACGGCGACGCCGCCATCACCTGCTTCGTCGGCGGCGGGCACGCCGAGGAGCTGCTGCGGCTCAGCCAGGTCACCGAGGACTCGATGTGGGCCGGCATCGCCCAGGTGAAGAAGAACAACCGGCTCTCGGACATCAGCCGGGCCATCGAGTCGTACATCCGGCGCCAGCCGCTGCCGCCCAAGGGCAAGTACGGCATCATCGAGGACTTCGGCGGCCACGGCATCGGCTCGGCCATGCACATGGACCCGCACCTGCTGAACTACGTGGACCGCAAGCGCGGCCGCGGCATGAAGCTGGTGCCCGGTTTCGCCATCGCCATCGAGCCGATGGTCAGCCTCGGCACCCCGAAGACGCACACCCTCGCTGACGAGTGGACCGTCAAGACCAACGACGGCACCTGGTCCTCGCACTGGGAGCACTCCATCGCCGTCACCGAGGAGGGCCCGCTGGTGCTGACCGCCTTCGACGGCGGCCGGGCCAAGCTCGCCGAGCTGGGCATCACCGCGGCGCCCGACCCGCTGGGCTGATCTCCTGCATTGGCCCGCTGGGATGAACGGATTTCGCGATCGCTTGTCCGCTGACGTAGACTGCTGTGTCGGCTCACTCGTAGCTTGCTCCCGCATGCCTTCGTCCGTTGTGACGGGGTGGACTTAGCGGTCCCTGCGTGAGTGCCGACTACGGTAGTCGAACCCCGGAAGGCGATACCCGCAGGACATGGCCAAAAAGCAAGGCGCCATCGAGATCGAGGGCACCGTCATCGAGTCTCTGCCGAACGCCATGTTCAAGGTAGAGCTGCAGAACGGGCACAAAGTCCTCGCCCACATCAGCGGCAAGATGCGAATGCACTACATCCGCATCCTCCCGGACGACCGGGTCGTCGTCGAGCTCAGCCCGTACGACCTGACCCGCGGTCGAATTGTCTACCGGTACAAGTAAGCAAGAAGCAGATCTCGCGCCGCGTTCACTCGCGGTGCGCTCGACCCGGAGAACCTGAATCCCATGAAGGTCAAGCCGAGCGTCAAGAAGATCTGCGACAAGTGCAAGGTGATCCGCCGTCACGGTCGGGTCATGGTGATCTGCGAGAACCTGCGCCACAAGCAGCGTCAGGGCTGATCACTTCCCTTCACGGGTCGTAACTCTTCGCGCGACGCGAAAAACAACATGAAGCGGGATGCCCGATCCGTTCGTCGGAAACGATGAGCGGACTGCCACCCTCGGTCCGGAGGCCGGGGCTCCATCGACGAGAGTCGAAGGAGAGGCATCGCGTCAGACCTCCGAAGGAACACTGGAGCCACATTCATGGCACGCCTCGCCGGCGTTGATCTCCCCCGCGAAAAGCGGATCGAGATCGCCCTCACCTACGTGTACGGCATCGGCCGTACCCGCTCGAAGCTCGCCCTCGCCGAGACCGGTGTCAACCCGAACATCCGTGTTCGCGACATCACCGAGGACGACCTGGTCAAGCTGCGCGACTACGTCGACGCCAACTTCAAGGTCGAGGGTGACCTCCGCCGTGAGGTCGCCGCTGACATCCGCCGCAAGGTCGAGATCGGCTGCTACCAGGGTCTGCGTCACCGCCGCGGCCTGCCGGTCCACGGTCAGCGGACCCACACCAACGCCCGTACCCGCAAGGGTCCGCGTCGCGCGATTGCCGGCAAGAAGAAGCCCGGCAAGAAGTAGTCCGCCCCAACACCGGACTTGAATCCGGCCCGCTGGGCTAGCGGACCGACCACCTCAGTAGGAGAAACAGACTTATGCCCCCCAAGGGTCGTCAGGCTGCAGGCGCGAAGAAGATCCGCCGCAAGGAAAAGAAGAACGTCGCTCACGGCCACGCGCACATCAAGAGCACGTTCAACAACACCATCGTCTCGATCACGGACCCCTCGGGCAACGTGATCGCGTGGGCGTCCTCGGGCCACGTCGGCTTCAAGGGCTCCCGCAAGTCGACTCCGTTCGCCGCGCAGATGGCCGCCGAGGCCGCCGCGCGTCGCGCCCAGGAGCACGGCATGCGCAAGGTCGACGTCTTCGTGAAGGGTCCGGGCTCCGGCCGCGAGACCGCGATCCGCTCCATCCAGGCCACCGGCCTGGAGGTCGGCTCGATCCAGGACGTCACCCCCACCCCGCACAACGGCTGCCGCCCCCCCAAGCGCCGTCGCGTCTGACGCACGGCTGCTTCTGAAGCAGCGGTAGTACCGGGATACGGCCCTTGTTTGCTCAGGGGCCGTATCCTTGCTTTCGTCGGCATCAAATAGTGGGTGCCGAAGATCTATCTGGAGGATTCACCTCATGCTGATCGCTCAGCGTCCGTCGCTGACCGAAGAGGTCGTCGACGAGTTCCGCTCCCGGTTCGTGATCGAGCCGCTGGAGCCGGGCTTCGGCTACACCCTCGGCAACTCGCTCCGCCGCACGCTCCTCTCCTCGATCCCCGGCGCTGCTGTCACCAGCATCCGGATCGACGGCGTCCTGCACGAGTTCACCACCGTGCCGGGCGTCAAGGAGGACGTCACCGACCTCATCCTGAACATCAAGCAGCTGGTCGTCTCCTCGGAGCACGACGAGCCGGTCGTGATGTACCTGCGCAAGCAGGGCCCGGGTCTGGTCACCGCCGCCGACATCGCGCCCCCGGCCGGTGTCGAGGTGCACAACCCCGAGCTGGTCCTCGCCACGCTCAACGGCAAGGGCAAGCTGGAGATGGAGCTGACCGTCGAGCGCGGTCGCGGCTACGTCTCCGCCGTCCAGAACAAGCAGTCGGGCCAGGAGATCGGCCGGATCCCGGTCGACTCCATCTACAGCCCGGTGCTCAAGGTCACCTACAAGGTCGAGGCGACCCGAGTCGAGCAGCGTACCGACTTCGACAAGCTCATCGTCGACGTCGAGACCAAGCCCGCCATGCGTCCCCGTGACGCCATGGCCTCGGCCGGCAAGACCCTGGTGGAGCTGTTCGGTCTCGCTCGCGAGCTGAACATCGACGCCGAGGGCATCGACATGGGCCCGTCCCCCACGGACGCCGCCCTGGCCGCTGATCTCGCCCTGCCGATCGAGGAGCTGGAGCTCACCGTTCGGTCGTACAACTGCCTCAAGCGCGAGGGCATCCACACCGTGGGTGAGCTCGTCGCCCGCTCCGAGGCCGACCTGCTCGACATCCGCAACTTTGGTGCGAAGTCGATCGACGAGGTCAAGGCGAAGCTGGCCGGCATGGGCCTGGCCCTCAAGGACAGCCCGCCCGGATTCGACCCGACCGCCGCCGCCGACGCCTTCGGCGCCGACGACGACGACCCGGGCTTCGCGGAGACCGAGCAGTACTAAGTTCCGCTGATCGAGTGGTACGGGACCGCCTCGGCGGTCCCGTACTCTTGATGGCTGTGCAACCAAGTCGTCCGGGCAACAGTGCCCGTACGCCCGCCCCGGTACCTGGTACGGCCGGGGGTCGGAGATCCAAGGAGACACCATGCCTCGCCCCGCGAAGGGTGCCCGCCTCGGTGGCGGTCCCTCCCACGAGCGTCTGCTGCTGGCCGGTCTGGCCCGCGAGCTCTTCCAGTACGGCCGGATCACCACCACCGAGGCCAAGGCTCGCCGCCTGCGCCCGGTGGCGGAGAAGCTGATCACCAAGGCCAAGAAGGGTGACATCCACAACCGCCGTGAGGTCCGCAAGACCATCACCGACGTGGCAGTGCTGCACACCCTCTTCACCGAGATCGGTCCTCGCTACGAGAACCGTCCCGGTGGCTACACCCGGATCACCAAGATCGGCCCCCGTCGTGGCGACAACGCCCCGATGGCCGTCATCGAGCTGGTCGAGGCCCTGACCGTGGCCCAGTCCGCCGTCGGCGAGGCCGAGGCCGCGACCAAGCGCTCCGTCAAGGAGACCGAGGCTGCCGCCCCGGTCGACGCCGCGCCGGCTGACGCCGCCCCGGTCGAGGATGCCGCTCCGGTCGACTCCGTCGAGGAGACCGAGGAGGCCTGACCGCCTCCGCAGCGGGCCCGCCTTCCCTTCGGGGAGGGCGGGCCCGTTCTCGTACCGCGAACTTTCGGGGCTGTGATGACTGAGTGTGTGGAAGAGCGGGAGTCCCGGCGCGAGGGTGCCGCCGAGGGGTTCGTCCGGGTGCGGCTGGACCTGTCGTACGACGGGACGGACTTCTCCGGCTGGGCCAAGCAGAAGAGCGGGCGGCGGACCGTCCAGGGCGAGCTGGAGGATGCGATCCGGGTGGTGCTGCGGCAGCCCGAGGTCTTCCCGCTGACGGTGGCCGGACGGACCGACGCGGGGGTGCACGCACGCGGGCAGGTGGCCCATGTCGACCTGCCCGGGGACATCTGGGCGGCGGAGGGCGAGAAGCTGCGCCGCAGGCTCGCCGGGCGGCTGCCGGGCGACATCCGGGTGTGGCGGGTGGCCGAGGCCCCGGCGGGCTTCGATGCCCGCTTCTCGGCGGTGTGGCGCCGCTACGCCTACCGGATCTGCGACCACCCGGCCGGGGTGGACCCGCTGCGGCGGGCGCACGTGCTCTGGCACGACCGGCCGCTGGACGTGGACGCGATGAACGAGGCGGCCCGGCTGCTGGTGGGCGAGCACGACTTCGCGGCCTACTGCAAGAAGCGTGAGGGCGCGACCACCATCAGGGAGCTGCTGGACTTCTCCTGGGAGCGGCTGCCGGGCGACGCGCTGCTCGGCCCCCGGCTGCCTGGGCTGGTGGTCGGCACGGTCCGGGCCGACGCCTTCTGCCACAACATGGTGCGGGCGCTGGTCGGCGCGATGCTGCTGGTCGGCGGCGGGCAGCGGCCGGTCGGGTTCCCGGGCGAGGTGCTCTCCGCCGGAGTCCGGAACTCGGCGGTGAGCGTGGTGCGTCCGTACGGGCTGACGCTGGAGGAGGTCGGCTATCCGGCGGACCAGGACCTGGCGGCGCGCAGTCGGGCGGCCCGGAACCTGCGGGTGCTCACGCGGGGGTAGGGCGGTTCCGTGCTGCGGCATGTGCGTGGCTGGTCGCGCGCGCAGTCAATCAAGCAGAGCCCCGCGCCCCTAGGGTGCTGCAGGTGAACCGCCGTGGGTATGTTGCACTCTCCAGGGGCGCGGGGAACTGCGCGACCAGCCGGCTACGGCCCGCAGACGGAGTAACCAGGTCGGCACCGGCTACTTCTTCGCCGCTGCCTCCTCCTTGGCGCGTGTGAACAGGTTCTCGTAGACCATACGGCCCATGTCCTGGCCGGCGGCCAGGGCGGAGGTGTCCGCCGCCGGGACCGGCTTGCCGTCGGTGTATCCCGCCACGGTGAAGTAGGCGTAGCGGCCGTAGGCGTTGACGGTCATCCGGCAGGCGACGTCGTGGCAGAAGGCCGGGAGCGAGCCGCCGGACAGCGGCTCCAGGTTGCCCGCGGTGTACTGCGCCTTGACCGCGGCCGCCTGGGCGGCGCTGTCGAAGACTCCGACGCCGATGCTCACCGCGGTCGTCCCGACCGAGTAGCTGGCCCGGAACAGCTTCAGGCAGCCGTTCTTGGCGAGCACCGCGGCGAGGTTCGGGGTGACCGCGGGGACGCAGGTGGAGGTCGTTGTCAGTGCCTGCGTGTAGGAATGGCTGTTGACGGTGACGCTCTTGCCGGGGAAGAGCGTCACCGCACTCAGCGGTGCGGTGTCGGTGGCCGCCGCGGAGAGCAGCCGGACCGGGTCGAGGGTGGATGGCGTCGGCGCGGCGCTGGTGGCTGCCGCTGTGGCCGATGGTGCGTCAGTCGGCGTCTGCTGCACCGGAATCGCGGGCGCGGTGGTGGCGGGGGACGAAGGCGAAGCGGCGGCCCGGGCGGTCGACTGCTTGGCCGGGTGCATGGTGAGCAGGGCGGCGCCGGTGCCCGCCAGGCCCAGCAGGGCCACCAGCGCGGCGCTCAGCCAGAGACGGCGACGCTTGCTGGCGGAGGCGGCCTCCTGCCTGTCCAGTATGGCCTGGAACTGCTCGCGCTCGGGTTCCGCGGCCTGCTTGGGTTCGGGGGCCGGCAGGGTGGGCGCCCCGGGGCGGATACGGAACTGGTTCTCCGTCAGGGTCTCGGCGACGGGGTTGCCCGGTCCGTACTGGGTCGGGATGCGTCCAGCGGTGTCCGCTCCCCGGCGGGGGAGCGGCTTGGCATTGTCCGGCGCGGGCCCATTGCTCATGGGCCGCGAGCATAACGGGATTCCCGGATTCCGGGACATCCCGCAGGTCGGAGGGGTCCATCCGTTGGAGTGAACCTGACGAACGAGCGCGCCTTTCTGCGCGCTGCGCGCCGGAGGTGCGTCTATTCTCGCGCGGGTCGTGGGGGCGCGGGGGCCGAGAGAACTGATGGAGCAACACCTTGTTGAGCATGCTGCGCCGCAACGCCCTGGCCGCGACCCTGCTGGGCTGCCTGCTGTGGGCGCCGAGCGCCATGACCGGCGCAACGGCGGCCCAGCCGCCGGCGCCGCGCTACCACGCGTATGTGGCCCTGGGGGACTCCTTCCAGGCCGACAGCGCGATCCTGCCGGGCATCACCGACGCCTTTGTGCCGCTCGGCTGCGCCCAGGTGTCGTACGACTACCCGCACCAGGTCGCGGCGGCGCTCGGGGTGGCCGACTTCAAGGACGCGACCTGCGGCGGGGCCGTGAGCGGCAGTATGACGGGGCCTCAGCCGGTGCTCGGGGGAATCAATGCGCCGCAGTTCTCACGACTGGGCCGGGGCACCGATCTGGTGACCGTCGGGATCGGCGGGAACGACCTCGACCTGGTCGGCATGATCGGGCGCTGCCTGGCCCTGCTGCCGCTGCCCACCGTCACCTGCCCGCACGATCCGCTCGCCGAGCGGATCGCCGCCGAGCAGCAGGTGGTCGCGGGCGTCCTGGCCGGAATCCACCAGCGGGCCCCGCGGGCCAGGGTGCTGCTGGTGAACTACCTCGCGGTGTTCCCGGAGCGCGGTTGCTGGCCGTACGTGCCGATCAGCGGCCAGGACATGCCGTATCTGCACCGGGTGCTGCTCTCCGTGGACGCGATGCTGGCCAGGGCCGCCGCCGCGGATCCGAAGGGGACGGAGCTGGCCGACACCTACACCCCCTCGCTCGGGCACGACGTCTGCCAGAGCCCGACCGTGCGCTGGACCGAGGGCCTGTTGCCGCTGTCGCTGAACACTCCGGGCATCGCCGTCCCGTTCCACCCCAACCACGCGGGGGCCGATGGCCAGGCGCAGGCCGTGCTGGCGCAGCTACGGGCCGGGTCGCCGGTGCGCTGAACGGAAACCCATTTGGGCCCGGCGTCCGCGCGGCAGAGAATTGCCCAGGTTCTCCCAGCGGGTTCGGTTCGGCGCAGGCGAGCCACCGGCGGGTTTCGCAGGGGTACGGGGCGTCGCGCCCCGGAAAATTGGAGCGGACCATGGGACATGTCGAGATTTCACACCTGGAGTACTACCTGCCGGACGGGCGGGTGCTGTTCGACGACGTGTCCTTCCGGGTGGGGGAGGGCGCGGCGGTCGCCCTGGTCGGGGCGAACGGCGCCGGCAAGACCACCCTGCTGCGGATGGTCGCCGGTGACCTGCAGCCGCACGGCGGATCGGTGACGATCAGCGGCGGCCTGGGCGTGATGCGCCAGTTCGTCGGGACCACCGGTCGCAGCGGCGAGGCCGGTTCCGACGACGCGAGGGCGGCGGAGGAGGACGGCGGCCACGCACTGCCGCCGGACGCCTCGGTGCGCGATCTGCTGGTGTCGGTGGCCCCGCCGAGGATCCGTACCGGCGCCAGGGCGGTGGACGCGGCCGAGCTGGCGATGATGGCGCAGGACGACGAGAAGGCGCAGCTCGCCTACGCCCAGGCGCTCTCCGACTGGGCGGACGTCGGCGGCTACGAGTACGAGACCGTCTGGGACGTCTGCACGACCGCCGCCCTGGGTGTGCCGTACGACCGGGCCCAGTGGCGCGGCCTGAACACCCTCTCCGGCGGCGAGCAGAAGCGGCTGGTGCTGGAGGCGCTGCTGCGCGGCCCCGACGAGGTGCTGCTGCTGGACGAGCCGGACAACTATCTGGACGTCCCCGGCAAGCGCTGGCTGGAGGAGCAGATCAAGGCCACCTCCAAGACGGTGCTGTTCATCTCGCACGACCGCGAGCTGCTCGCGTCCAGCGCCGAGAAGATCGTCAGCGTGGAGACCGGCGTCGGCGGCAGCGAGGTCTGGGTGCACGGCGGCGGCTTCGCCACCTTCCACGCCGCTCGCGAGGAGCGCTTCGCCCGCTTCGACGAACTGCTCCGCCGCTGGGACGAGAAGCACGACCAGTTGAAGAAGCTGGTGCTGGACATGCGCGACTACGCGGCCCGCAGTCCGAAGATGGCCTCGCGCTATGCGGCCTCGGTCACCCGGCTGAAGAAGTTCGAGGAGATCGGTCCGCCGCCGGAGCCGCCGCGCAAGCAGAACATCGCCATGCGGCTGCGCGGCGGAAGGACCGGGGTGCGCTCGCTGACCTGCGAGCGGCTGGAGCTCACCGGCCTGATGAAACCGTTCGACCTGGAGGTCTTCTACGGCGAGCGGGTCGCGGTGCTGGGCTCCAACGGCTCCGGCAAGTCGCACTTCCTGCGGCTGCTCGCCGGCGAGCAGGTCGCCCACACCGGCAGCTGGAAGCTCGGCGCCAGGGTGGTGCCCGGCCACTTCGCGCAGACCCATGCCCACCCCGAGCTCTTCGGGCGGACCACCAGGGAGATCCTGGAGTCCGAGCACGCGATGGACCGCAAGGCGGCGATGAGCGTGCTGCGCCGCTATGAGTTGCATCACCAGGAGGAGATCCGGTTCCAGGACCTCTCCGGCGGGCAGCAGGCCCGGCTGATGATCCTGCGGCTGGAGCTCTCCGGGGCCACCGCGCTGCTGCTGGACGAGCCCACCGACAACCTGGACCTGGACAGCGCGGAGGCGCTCCAGGAGGGGTTGGAGAGCTTCGAGGGAACGGTGGTCGCGGTGACCCACGACCGCTGGTTCGCGCGGAGCTTCGACCGGTACGTGGTCTTCGGCTCGGACGGTCGCGTCTATGAGGCTCCTGAGCCGGTCTGGGACGAGAGCCGGGTGACACGGGACCGATGACCTTGATAGAGGACGTAGACTGAACGACGGCTTGCGGGGTACCGCGGTTCCGGACGGGCGATTTTGACCCGTACGGCTCCGTCCCGGTATCCTGCGAGTTCGTTGTGCGTATTGGCTCGCTCCATCTCACGTGAGAGGTCGGTACGCCGGTCCACCGGGCCGATAAGCAGCGACGCGCCCATCCGATTGCGTCCGGGGAAGTGCGTCTCGGCTGCTTCCGATCGTCCGGGTGGTCCTGTCAGGACACACTCACTGAAAAGCGAAGGCTACGACCGTGCGTACGTACAGCCCCAAGCCCGGCGACGTCCAGCGTCAGTGGCTCGTTATCGACGCCCAAGACGTCGTTCTCGGCCGCCTGGCCTCTCAGGCCGCGAACCTCCTCCGGGGTAAGCACAAGCCGGTGTACGCGCCGCACGTTGACATGGGTGACTTCGTCATCATCATCAACGCGGACAAGGTGCACCTGTCCGGGAACAAGAAGACCCAGAAGCTGGCCTACCGCCACTCCGGTTACCCGGGTGGCCTGCGCTCCGTGCGCTACGACGACCTCCTGGAGAAGAACCCGGAGAAGGCCGTCGAGAAGGCCATCAAGGGCATGATCCCCAAGAACTCCCTGGGCCGTCAGATGCTCTCCAAGCTGAAGGTCTACTCGGGCGACCAGCACCCGCACGCTGCCCAGCGTCCGGTGCCGTTCGAGATCACCCAGGTCGCGCAGTAACACCGGCCACACCCCGAAAACAGAAACGCAGCTGAGGAGAACCGTGGCCGAGACCACTGCCGAGACCCCGCTCGAGGTCGACGAGACCTTCGAGGTTGAGGTCGAGGAGCCCACCGAGTACACCACCGAGTCCCTTGTCGGCCGCTTCGCCGAGGCCGTCCCGGCCGCCGGCCTGGGCCGTCGCAAGGAGGCGATCGCCCGCGTGCGCATCGTCCCCGGCACCGGTGTCTGGAAGATCAACGGTCGCACCCTGGAGGAGTACCTCCCCAACAAGGTGCACCAGCAGATCGTGAACGAGCCCTTCAAGCTCCTTGAGCTGGACGGCCGTTACGACATCATCGCCCGCATCAACGGCGGCGGCATCTCGGGTCAGGCCTACGCCCTGCGCCTGGGCGTCGCCCGCGCGCTGAACGAGGTCGACGTCGACGCGAACCGCCCGGCCCTGAAGAAGGCCGGCTTCCTGACCCGTGACCCGCGCGCCGTCGAGCGCAAGAAGGCCGGTCTGAAGAAGGCCCGCAAGGCGCCGCAGTACAGCAAGCGCTAAGCCTCCCCGCCTCGCCGCGTTTTGCTCCCCCACACCCTGGAGCCTGCGGCCGAAGCTGGACTGTCACGCCCCGGGAGCACACCATGTGCTCCCGGGGCGTGCTGCGTTGATGGACTGCGTTGATGGACTTCGAACCTGGTTGACTGAGCCGCGGAGGATGAAGCAGTGGGACGACTGTTTGGCACGGACGGCGTGCGCGGACTTGCGAACGTGGACCTCACCGCCGAGCTGGCGCTGGGCCTTTCCGTAGCCGCGGCGCACGTGTTGGGGGACGCCGGCGCGTTCGAGGGACACCGTCCGGTCGCCGTGGTCGGCCGTGACCCGCGTGCCTCGGGGGAGTTCCTGGAGGCCGCCGTGATCGCCGGCCTGGCCAGCTCCGGGGTGGACGTGCTGAAGGTCGGCGTGCTGCCGACACCCGCCGTGGCCTACCTCACCGACCTGCTGGACGCCGACCTGGGCGTGATGCTGTCGGCCAGCCACAACCCGATGCCGGACAACGGCATCAAGTTCCTGGCGCGCGGCGGGCAGAAGATCGACGACGCGGTCGAGGACGCCATAGAGGCCGAGTACGAGCGCTTCGAGGGCCACGACTGGACCCGCCCCACCGGCGAGGCCGTGGGCAGGGTCCGCAGCCACGAGGAGGGCTTCGAGCAGTACCTGCAGCATCTGCTCTCGGTGCTGCCCAACCGTCTGGACGGCCTGAAGGTCGTCATCGACGGTGCGCACGGCGCGGCGGCGAAGGTCTCCCCGGAGGCGTTCCGCCGGGCCGGGGCCGAGGTGGTGCACACCATCGGGGACGACCCGACCGGGCTCAACATCAACGACGGGATCGGCTCCACCCACCTCGCGCCGCTGCGGGCGGCGGTGGTCGAGCACGGGGCCGACCTCGGCATCGCGCACGACGGCGACGCCGACCGCTGCCTCGCGGTGGACGCCGAGGGCAACGAGATCGACGGCGACCAGATCCTCGCGGTGCTGGCCTGCGCGATGCGGGAGGCCGGGACGCTGACCAAGAACACCGTGGTGGCCACGGTGATGTCCAACCTCGGCTTCAAGCTGGCCATGGAGCGGGAGGGGATCGACCTGATCCAGACCGCGGTGGGCGACCGCTATGTGCTGGAGTCGATGAAGCAGCACGGGTACAACCTGGGCGGCGAGCAGTCCGGTCACGTGATCTTCCTGGACCACGCGACGACCGGGGACGGGACGCTCACCGGGTTGATGCTGGCGGCCCGGGTCGCCGCGACCAAGCAGTCGCTGGCGGAGCTGGCGGGGGTGATGACCTGCCTGCCGCAGGTGCTGATCAACGTCAAGGGCGTGGACAAGGGACGGGCGTCCACCGACGAGACCCTGCGCAGGGCGGTGGCCGCGGCCGAGGCCGAGCTCGGCTCCACGGGGCGGGTGCTGCTGCGGCCTTCGGGGACGGAGCCGTTGGTGCGGGTGATGGTCGAGGCTGCGGACATTGAGCAGGTTCATGCCGTTGCGGAGCGGTTGGCCGAGGTCGTGCGGACGGCTCTACCGCTGTAGATGGTCCTCGCGCAGTTCCCCGCGCCCCTACAGGGGCGCGGGGAACTGCGCGAACGGCAACCGTCCGCGACGGTCACAGTTTCCGCAAGCGAACCCGTTGCACCTTGTGGTCTGCGCCCTTCCGCAGGATCAAGCTGGCGCGGCCCCTTGTGGGGGCGACGTTCTCGACCAGGTTGGGGCGGTTGATGGTGCGCCAGAGCTGGCGGGCATAGTCGATGGCCTCGTCCTCGGGGACCTCCGCGTAGCGGCGGAAGTAGGAGGTGGGGTCCTGGAACGCGGTCTCCCGGAGCTTGCGGAACCGTTCCAGGTACCACCGCTCGATGTCGTCCACGCGGGCGTCCACGTAGATCGAGAAGTCGAAGAAGTCCGCGACCGCCACCCGGGTCCGGCCGTCCAGGCCGGGCAGCGCGGGCTGGAGGACGTTGAGGCCCTCGACGATGAGGATGTCGGGGCGGTGCACCGTCAGCCGCTCGCCCTCGACGATGTCGTAGACCAGGTGCGAGTAGACCGGCGCGGTGACCTCCTCCTTGCCCGACTTCACGTCGGCGACGAAGCGGGTCAGCGCCCTGCGGTCGTAGGACTCGGGGAAGCCCTTGCGGGCCATCAGCCCGCGGCTGCGCAGCTCGGAGTTGGGGAGCAGGAAGCCGTCGGTGGTGACCAGCTCGACCCGGGGGTGCTCGGGCCAGCGGGCCAGCATCGCCTGGAGCAGCCGGGCCGTCGTGGACTTGCCGACGGCGACGCTGCCGGCGACGCCGATGACGAACGGGGTGCCCGGCTGGGTGTGGGTGTGCTCGTTGCTGTCCAGGAAGTTGTTGAGCGCGCCGCGCAGCCGTCCGGTCGCGGTGACGTACAGGTTGAGCAGGCGCGACAGCGGGAGGTAGACGTCCTTGACCTCCTGGAGGTCGATGACGTCGCCGAGACCCCGCACGCGCTCCACCTCGGCTGCGGTCAGCGGCAGGGGCGTGCGCTCATGGAGCGCGCTCCACTCCGACCGTGCGAGGTCGACAAAGGGGGACGCGTCAGCGCGGCGTTGGGCTTCGAGCGTTGTCGGCACCCGTCCATTGTCGGTGCGGGTGGGGTTCATGTGCGTGTCAGCGGCCTGTCAGCCGGGAGAGATTCGTCTCAGCCGTTTGTCAGTGCCCGGGTGCATCGTCGGTCCTGACGACAGACGGTACGACGACGGGGGAGACCCGATGACTTACGCGTTCCAGGCCGAGGGCCTGGTGAAGACCTTCAAGGAAACCCGGGCACTGGACGGGGTGGACCTCGCGGCCCGCACCGGGACGGTGCTCGGGCTGCTCGGGCCCAACGGGTCCGGCAAGACCACCACGGTGCGGGTGCTGGCGACGCTGCTGCGTCCCGACGCGGGCCGGGCGCTGGTCGGCGGGCTCGACGTGGTGCGGCAGGCGCCGGCCGTGCGGGCGCAGATCGGGCTCACCGGGCAGTACGCCGCGGTGGACGAGATGCTCACCGGGTTCGAGAACCTGCTGATGATCGGCCGCCTGCTGGGACTGTCCCGGCCGGATGCCAGGAAGCGCGCGGCGGAGCTGCTGGAGCGCTTCGCGCTCACCGAGGCGGGGGGCAGGGCGGCCGGGACGTTCTCCGGCGGGATGCGGCGGCGGCTCGACCTCGCGGCCTCGCTGGTGGGGCGTCCCCAGGTGCTGTTCCTGGACGAGCCCACCACCGGACTCGACCCGCACAGCCGCAATGAGCTCTGGGACATCGTCCGCGGGCTGGTGAGCGAGGGCGTCACCGTCCTGCTGACCACGCAGTACCTGGAGGAGGCGGACCAGCTGGCCGACGAGATCGTGGTGATCGACAAGGGCCGGGTGATCGCCGGGGGCACTCCGGACGCGCTGAAGGCCCAGGTCGGCGGGCAGGTCCTGGAGCTGCGGCCGCAGCGCGCCGAGCAGCTGGAGCTGGTCTACGGGGTGGTCGCCTCGCTCGCCGGGTCCGGGACCGAGATGACCCCCAACGGTCTGGTCAGCGCCCCGGTCCGGGACGTCGCGCTGATGCCGGCCGTGGTCGCGCGGCTGGAACAGGCCGGACTGGTCGTCAGCGAGCTGTCGCTTCGCGGCTCCAGCCTGGACGAGGTGTTCCTCACCCTGACCGGCCACCGCGCCGCGGTGACCGACAAGACCGAGAACGAGCCCGAGAACGAGGCCGAATCCGAGGCCGCCACCCTGAAGGCAGGAGTCTGACCATGGCCACCGCAACGCTCACCGCACCCCCCGCCCCGGCGGGCCGGGTCGGCCTCCTCGCCGGTCTGCAGCACACCGCCACGCTGACCTGGCGCAATCTGGTGCAGATCAAGCACAACCCGATGGAACTGATGGACCTCAGCGTCCAGCCGGTCATGTTCCTGCTGCTGTTCACCTATGTGTTCGGCGGCCAGATGTCCGGGTCCACCCATGCCTACCTGCAGTTCGCGCTGGCCGGGATCATGGTCCAGAACGGGCTGTTCGCAACGCTGACCACCGCGGTCGGGTTGAACAGCGACATCCAGAAGGGCGTCTTCGACCGGCTCCGCAGCCTGCCGATCGCCCGGTCCGCGCCACTGGCCGGGCGGGTGGCGGCCGACCTGGGCAAGCAGGTCTGGTCGATGGCGCTGATGCTGGGTCTCGGCCTGGCGCTCGGCTTCCGGCCGGCCGGGGTGGCCGGGGTGCTCGGCGCGATGGCGCTGATGGTGGTCTTCGCGCTGGCCATGTCCTGGATGATGGTGCTGGTCGGGATGGTCGCCGAGAACGCGGAGAAGGTCCAGATGCTGGGCTTCGTGGTGATGTTCCCGTTGACCTTCTCCTCCAGCGCCTTCGTCAGCGTCTCCTCGATGCCGGGTTGGCTGCAGGCCTGGGTGAAGATCAATCCGGTCACCTCGCTGGTGGACGCCATGCGGGCGCTGCTGGACGGCGGTCCGGTGCAGGGTCCCGTGGTGCACACCCTGCTGTGGGCGGCGGCCATCGCCGTGGTGTTCTTCCCGCTGGCGCTGCGCGCCTACCAGCGGCGCAGCTGAACCTGCGGACCCCTGGTCACTGCCCGGCTCGGCGCTCGCGCTGGGGACCGAGCAACGAGCCTTCGACGGCCACCCCGAACCAGGAGAACAGCTCCTGGTCCGGGATGGCCCGTCCGCGTGCGTAGGCCCGGGCGTACGCCTCCTCGCCCAGCTCGGCCAAGGCCTGCTGGGAGATCCGGGCGAGGTCCGGCGAGGAGAGGTCCGGCACACCCCGCCGGGTGTGCGCCGCGCCCAGCAGCTCCGCCGCCCGGACGGCGTCGCCGCGTTGCAGGGCCAGATCGGCCCAGCCGTGCAGGGTGAAGGCCACCACCGGGCCGTCGTAGAAGTGCAGGACGGCTGCGGAGGCGGTACGCAGATGCTCCTCGGCGACGGCGAACGCGCTGTCGGCGATCTCGACCTGGGCCAGCGCCGTGTGCAGCAGCATGGTCATCTGCGGGACGGTCCGGGGCCGGGAGCCGACCATGGCGACGACCTTGGCCATGGTCGCACGGGCCGCTTCGGGGCGACCGAGACTCCGGTAGGCCTCGGCCAGGGTCATCTGCGTCATCAGCACGCCCGACCAGGAACTGTCCCGCAGGGAGGTCTCGGCCTCCGCCTCCATGGCGGCCAGCACCTGCGGGTCCAACGGCTTTCCCACCCGCCGGGCCGTGAGCAGGTGGGCCCGGTAGTCGGCGGAGTCGGCGCTGACGCCCATCCGCTCCTCCAGGCTGATGGCCAGCTCCCACAGCCGCACGGCCTCCGCGCCGTCGCCGCGCCACTGGGCCAGCTCGGCGCGGCCGGCGCTGGCGAAGGACTGCCCCCACAGGTCGCCGACGGCCTCGAAGCGCTCGGTGGCCTCCCGGAGGTGCTCCTCGGCCTGCTCCGGGCGGCCCTCGTTCTGCCGGGCATAGCCCATGAAGAGGTGCGCGGTGGCCCGGACCCAGGGGTCCGGCGCCCCGAACAGCGGCTCGGCGATGCCGGCGACGGCCCAGTCCTGGTGGCTGAACATCGCGTCCATGATGTCCATCATCGGCAGCAGCGGATGGGCGAAGGGGTCGCCCAGTTCGGTGCGCAGGTCCATGGCTGTGTGCATCAGGCTGAGCGCCGGCTCGGGCTCCCAGTTGGTGTCCAGGCTGTAGAGCGCGGTGATGCCGTGGGCGACCGTGCGCGGCAGCAGCGGGACGCCGTCGGCGGGCAGTTCCAGCGCGGCGTGCACCAACGGCAGGCTCTCGCCGCGCTCGCCGCGCCGCCACAGGTACCAGCCGATCCCGGCGACCAGGCGCACCGCGGTGGCGGCGTCGCGCTGCTCCACTGCCCAGCGCAGTGCCGAGATCAGGTTCTCGTGCTCGGCCAGGAAGCGGGCCAGCCAGCGGATCTGCCCGGGACCGTAGAGCTCGGGCTCGCCGGTCTCGGCGAGCGCGGTGAAGTGCGCCGCGTGCGCGGTGCGGGTCGCGGCTGCCGCGCCGTCGTCCTCGGCGAGCCGCTCGGCCGCGTAGACCTTGATCGTCTCCAGCAGTCGGTAGCGGCCCGAGGAAGCGTGCACCACCAGTGACTTGTCGACCAGTGAGGCGAGCGCGTCCAAGACCTGACCCGAGCTCAGCTCGTCCGAGGCGCAGACCTGTTCGACGGTCTCCAGCTCGGCGCCGCCGGAGAAGACGGACATCCGGGCCAGCAGCGAGCGCTCGGGCTTCTCCAGCAGGTCCCAGCTCCAGTCCACCACCGCCCGCAGGGTGCGGTGCCGCGGCAGCGCGGTCCGGCTTCCCCCGGTGAGCAGCTGGAAGCGTCGGGCCAGCCGCTCGGAGATCTGCGCGGGGGAGAGGCTGCGGATCCGGGCGGCGGCGAGTTCCAGGGCGAGCGGCTGTCCGTCCAGGGCCCGGCAGATGGCGAGGACCGGCGGCAGGTCGGCGGTGGTCGGCCGGAAGCCGGGGCGGACCGCCGCGGCGCGCTCCTGGAACAGCCGTACGGCGGGGAAGGCGAGGGCCTGGTCCACCGTCAGGTCCTGGTCCTGATGCGGGTCGGCGGGGAATCCCAGCGGCAGCACCGGGTACTGCTGCTCGCCGGTGATGCCCAGCGGCTCCCGGCTGGTGGCGAGGATGCGCAGGCCCGGACAGCCGGCCAGCAGCCGTGCGGAGAGGTCGGCGGCGGCCGTGACCAGGTGCTCGCAGTTGTCCAGGACGATCAGCAGTTCGCGCACTCCGAGCGAGTCGACGATCCGGTCCACCGTCTCGCCCAGCGGATGGGCCCGCGCGCTGGGCCGCTGGGTGCCGGAGGACTCGCGCAGCTGCAGCGCGGTGAGCAGGGCGGACGGGAGGTCGCCGGGGTTGGCGACCGGGGCGAGTTCCACCAGCCGGACCGGGGCCTGGTGCCGGGCGGCGACTTCGAGGGAGAGCCTGGTCTTGCCGGCCCCGCCGGGACCGGTGAGGGTGACCAACCGGGTGTGGAGCAGGGCGTCGGCGACGGCTGCGAGGTCGCTCTCGCGGCCGAGGAAACTGGTGAGCTGAGCGGGGAGCCGTGGGGCGGCCCTGACCGGCGTGGGAGTCGGGTCGGCGGCGGCGAGGACCGCCTGGTGGGCGGCCCTGAGCAGCGGCGACGGGTCGGCCCCCAGCTCGTCGGCGAGCAGCGCGCGGCCCTGCTCGTAGACGGTGAGGGCGTCGGCGCTGCGGCCGGCCTGGTGCAGGGCGCGCATCAGCAGGGCGCGGGGCCGGTCCCGCAGCGGTGCCGCGGCGCTGAGGGCGTCCAGCTCGGCGACGACCTCCGGGCCCCTGCCCTCGGCGATGCGGGCCTCGAAGAGGTCCTCGCGGGCGTTGGCCCGCAGCGACTCCAGCCGGGCGGCGATGTCGTCGAAGCCGGGGACGTCGGCGAGCGCGGGGCCGCGCCACAGGTCGAGGGCGGCGGCCAGCTGCTCGGCGGACGCGTGCTCGGTGGACGCATTCGCCCTGAGCAGCTGTTCGAAGCGGAGCGCGTCCACCTGCGCGGGGTCCAGGGCCAGCCGGTAGCCCTGCGGGGCCGCGACCACCAGTTCGCGGCCGAGGACCGCGCGCAGCCGGGAGACCAGGGCCTGCAGGGCGTTGGCCGGGTTGGCCGGGGCGGCGCCGTCGGGCCAGAGCGCCTCGGTCAGCGCGGCCGCGGACACGGACCGCCCCGCCTCCAGCGCCAATGCGGTCAGCAGGACGCGCACCCGGGCGCCGACGACCTCGACGGGATCACCGGCCGGGTCGGTGACCTGGAAGGGTCCGAGCAGCTGTATCCGCACCAGCCCATTGTCCAGGCAATCCGGCGGGGCTGGGGCACGATGGGGTGACCCTGCCACCGGGCGGGGGACGAGGGAGCTGAGAATGATCATCGGGGTCGGCATCGATGTGGCGGAGATCGCCCGCTTCGAGGCGTCGCTGCTGCGGACGCCGAACCTGGCCGAGCGGCTGTTCACCGAGGCCGAGCTGCTGCTGCCGAGCGGGGAGCGGCGCGGTGCCGCCTCGCTGGCGGCCCGGTTCGCGGCCAAGGAGGCGCTGGCCAAGGCGCTCGGGGCGCCGGGCGGGATGGCCTGGACGGACGCGGAGGTGAGCACGGAGCCCTCCGGCCGTCCGCTGCTGGCCGTACGCGGCACGGTGGCGGCGCGGGCGGAGCAGCTGGGCGTGCGGTCGTGGCATCTCTCGCTGAGCCATGACGCGGGCGTAGCGTCGGCGGTGGTGATCGCGGAGGGCTGAGCCGCGATCCGGGTCTTCAGCGGCTGAGGAGCGGGCCATGCGGTATGCGCACACGGTGGAGCGGGTACGGGCGGCGGAGGAGTCGCTGATGCGGCGGCTGCCCGAAGGCGCGCTGATGCAGCGGGCGGCGGCCGGCCTGGCGGCCACCTGCAAAGAACTGCTGGCGGGGGGCGCGGACCGGGGAATGTCAGTGGCCCGCCGTACCGTACGGAGCAGCCACAGGGTCTACGGCAGCCGGGTCGTGCTGCTGGTCGGCAGCGGGGACAACGGCGGTGACGCCCTGTTCGCCGGTGCGCGGCTGGCGGCGCGCGGGGCCCGGGTGAGCGCGGTGCTGCTGGCGGGGGAGCGGACCCATGGCGCCGGGCTGGCGGCCCTGCTGGGCGCCGGCGGCGTGGTGACGGAGGATCAGGCCGAGGGGCTGGCGGAGATTGGGCGGGCCGGCCTGGTGGTGGACGGGATCGTGGGGATCGGTGGCCGGGGCGGACTGCGCGATTCGGCGCTGCCGTATGTGCAGGCGGTGGAGCGGTCCGGCGTGCCGGTGGTGGCCGTGGACCTGCCCAGCGGGGTGGACGCGGACACCGGGGAGGTCGCCGGCGCCGCCGTGCGCGCGACGGTGACGGTGACGTTCGGGACGCACAAGCCGGGTCTGCTGGTGGACCCGGGGGCGCAGTACGCGGGCGTGGTGCGGCTGGTGGAGATCGGGATCGAGCCCGGGCCCGCGGCGGTGCAGGCACTGCAGCACGCGGACGTCGCCGCGCTGCTGCCGCGGCCCTCGGCCGAGAGCGACAAGTACCGGCGCGGCGTGGTCGGCATCGCGGCCGGCTCCGACCGCTACCCCGGGGCGGCCGTGCTCGCGGTCTCGTCCGCGCTGAACGGCGGCGCCGGCGCGGTGCGCTACGCGGGCTCGGCGGCGACCGAGGTGGTCCGGGCCCATCCGGAGGTACTGGTGACGAACGGGGGGCCGAAGGCGGCCGGGCGGGTGCAGGCCTGGGTGGTCGGTCCGGGTCTGTCGGACGATGACCAGGCGCAGCGCACTCTGGAGGAGGCACTGGCGGCGGGCGCGCCGGTGCTGGTGGACGCGGACGGGCTGCGGCTGCTGGCCCGCCGCGGCGCGGCGCTGAGCAATGCGGGGGCGATCGACCTGCTGCTGACCCCGCACGCGGGGGAGGCGGTGGCGCTGCTGGCCGGGGCCGGGGTCGAGGCGACCCGGGAGCAGGTCGAGGGGGCGCGCATCAGCTGTGCGCGCCGGATCGCGGAGCTGTACGGCTGCACGGTGCTGCTCAAGGGCTCGACCACGGTGGTCGCCGGTCCGGATCCGGCGGCGCCGGTACGGGTGAATCCGACCGGAACGCCCTGGCTGGCCACCGCAGGGAGCGGCGACGTGCTCTCCGGGCTGGCCGGCTCGCTGCTGGCGGCCGGGCTTGCGCCGATCGACGCCGGTTCGGTCGCGGCCTATCTGCACGGTCTGGCGGCGCGGACGCTCGGCGACGCTCCGGTCACCGCCGCAGGGGTGGCCGCGGCGCTTCCGGCGGCGTGGCGCGGGGTGACCGGGGTGGACTGATACGTACTGTCCGAAGCAGAACACCTGTCCCGCTGTCGGAGCGTGACGGTGTGCCGGCTCCGACGGACAGCCGTATCTGACGGACAGTGGGAAGGGAACGGTGAGGGCAGGGTGCAGCTGACCAGGGTGCGGCGTGCGGCGGTGCTGCTCGCGGCGGGGACGGTGGCGGCCGGGATCGTCTCATTCGGCGGAGCGCAGGCCCAGGCCGCCGCCAGGCCGCACGCCGTCGGCCGGTGTCCCACCACGATGGGCCGGATCGCCTGCGTGGACCTCACCCACCAGCGGATGTGGGTGCAGGTCGGCTCCAGAGTGGTCTTCGGCCCGGTCCCGGTCAGGAGCGGCCGCCGGGGCCATGTGACCCGCACCGGGCTGTGGCATGTGTTCTGGCGCGACGCCCACCACCGGTCCTCCCTCTACGGCTACGTCGCCATGCCGTACAGCCAGTTCTTCTCCGGCGGCGAGGCGTTCCACGCCGTCCTCGAACCGATCTCCACCCCGCCCGGCTCGCACGGCTGCGTCAACCTGAACAACCATGACGCCCGGGCGCTGTGGGGCGTGCTCAGGCTGCACGACCCGGTCGCGGTCTTCGGCCGCAAGCGCGGCACCTGATCCGCAGCAGCTCGCAGCCCGACCGGTTTCCCTTGAGTACCGCGCGGTCTGGGAGAATGTCCGGCAATGGACTCCAACCTCCCGGGGAGCAACCCCCCGGACCCCCAGCCGGCGATGCGTGCCGAAGCTCTGATCGACCTGGCGGCGCTGCGCGGGAACCTCGGTGCCCTGCGCGCCCGTACCGGGCCGGCCGAGGTCATGTCCGTGGTCAAGGCCGACGCCTACGGCCACGGGCTGGTGCCCTGCGCCCTGGCGGCGCTGGACGCCGGGGTGACCTGGTTGGGCACGGCCACCCCCGAGGAGGCGCTGACGCTGCGGGCGGCCGGGATCACCGCCGACCGGGCCAGGGTGCTCTGCTGGCTGTGGACCCCGGCGGGCCCCTGGGAGCAGTCCGTCGCGGCCGACATCGACATCTCGGTCAGCGGTGAGTGGGCGCTGCGCCGGGTCCTGGCCGCGGTACGGGCCACCGGCCGTACGGCCAGGATCCACCTCAAGGCCGACACCGGGCTCGGCCGCAACGGCGCCCAGCCGCACGACTGGCCCGACCTGGTCGCCGCCGCCCGTGCGGCCGAGGCCGAGGGGCTGCTCACCGTCGCCGGGGTCTGGTCCCACTTCGCCTGCGCCGACGAGCCGGGCCATCCCGCGAACGACGCCCAACTCGCCGCCTTCCGCGAGGCCCTGGCGGTCGCCGAGGCCGCCGGGCTGCGTCCCGAGGTGCGCCACCTCGCCAACTCCCCGGCCACCCTGCTGATGCCGGAGGCCCACTTCGACCTGGTCCGGGCCGGCCTGGCCCAGTACGGCCTCTCCCCGGTCCCGGAGCTGGGCGGCCCCGCCGACTTCGGGCTGCGGCCGGTGATGACCCTGCAGGCCCGGCTGGCCCAGGTCAAGACGGTCCCGGCCGGACACGGCGTCAGCTACGGCCACACCTACACGACGTCCGGCGACACCACGCTCGCGCTGGTCCCGGTCGGCTACGCGGACGGCGTCCCCCGGCACGCCAGCGGCACCGGCCCGGTCTGGCTCGCCGGCAAGTGGCGCACCATCGCCGGCCGGGTCGCGATGGACCAGTTCATTCTGGACCTGGGCGGCGACCACGCCGAGGTCGGCGACCTCGCGGTGCTGTTCGGCCCCGGCGACCGCGGCGAGCCCACCGCCGAGGACTGGGCCAGGGCCTGCGGGACGATCTCCTACGAGATCGTCACCCGGATCGGGGCAAGGGTCCCCCGACGTTACGTCGGAGCCGTGGAGGCCGGATGAGCAGCGAGGAGAGCGGCCTCTCCGCTGTCACCGGCGCGGCCGCCGGAGCCGCGGTCGAGGCGGTCCAGCAGGTGAAGGCGGTGGCGGGGTCGGTCGCCAGCGATGTCGCGGCCGGCCGCTGGCGCCGGGCCGGGCTGGTCGGGCTCTCCCTGGGCGTGGTCGCCGCGGGCGCCGCCGCCGGCGTCGCCGTCGAGCGGCTCACCATAGGACGGGACATGCGCCGCCGGGCCGGCGCCGAGGTCGAGGCCGCCGCGCCGTTCGGCTCGCTGCGCGGCCGACCGCGGACCGTCGCCGCTCCCGACGGCACCGAGCTGTATGTGGAACTGGACGGCAGCGGCTGGCAGGACGCACCGCAGACTCCTCCGGCAGCCGGCGCCGCCGGGTCCTCCGTCGATGCCGGGTCCTCCGCGCCCCGCAAGGGCTGGCTCGGCCGGTTCCGTCCCGGCGGCGGCACGGCCTCCGGCGGCCCACTCGGGGGGGTGCTCTCCGGCGTCGGCAGCATGCTCGGCATGGTGCCCACGCCGCCGCTGACCGTCGTCTTCTGCCATGGCTACTGCCTCAACCAGGACTGCTGGCACTTCCAGCGGGCCGCCTTCCGCGAGGGCCTTCGGCTGGTGTTCTGGGACCAGCGCAGCCACGGCCGCTCCGAGCGCAGCCGCAGCCATCTGGCCGGCGAACCCGCCAGCATCGACCAGCTCGGCGGCGACCTCAAGGCCGTGATCGACGCCGTCGCCCCCACCGGGCCGCTGGTCCTGGTCGGCCACTCGATGGGCGGCATGACCGTGATGGCCCTCGCCGACCAGCACCCCGAGCTGTTCCGCGAGCGGGTGGCCGCCGTCGCCCTGCTCGGCACCACGGCCGGCAGCTGGTCCGGCGTCACCCTGGGCCTGCCCGCCTACGGGGCCAGGATGCTGCACCGGGTCGCCCCCGGGGTGCTGAAGGCGCTCGGCCGGCAGCGCGACCTGGTGGAGCGCAGCCGCCGCCTGGGCAGCGACCTCACCTCGGTGGTCTACCGCAAGTTCTCCTTCGGCCGGGAGGACGTGGACCCGGCCGTGGAGCGCTTCGCCCAGCGGCTGCTGGAGGCCACCCCGATCGACGTCGTCGCCGAGTTCTTCCCCGCCTTCGACCTGCACGAGAAGACCGCGGCGCTGGCGGCCTTCCGCGACATCCCCACCCTGGTCATGGGCGGGGACAAGGATCTGCTCACCCCGCCCCGGCACAGCCAGGCCATCGCCGCCGAACTCCCGGACGCCGAGCTGATCATCGTCCCCGACGCCGGGCACCTGCTCATGCTGGAGCTGCCCGACCTGGTCAACACCCAGCTCGCGCTGCTGCTGGAGCAGGCCGCCAGGGGCTCGGGCGCACCGCTGCCGCAGCCGGTGCGGGACCTCGCGCTCGGCACCGCTCCGGCCGTCGCCGTCGACGAGTCCCTGACCTGACCGCCGGGAATCCCCTACCGCTACCGAAAGGACCCGACCGCACATGGACGACACCCCGACCGTCACCGCCGTCACCGTGCCCGACGCCGCGGCCATGCAGGACCTCGGCCGCGGGCTGGCCTCGCTGCTGCGCCCGGGCGACCTGGTGCTGCTCTCCGGCGAGCTGGGCGCGGGCAAGACCACCCTCGCCCGGGGCCTCGGCGCGGGCCTGGGCGTCCGCGGCGCGGTCACCTCGCCGACCTTCGTCATCGCCCGGGTGCACCCCTCGCTGACCGGCGGCCCGGCCCTGGTCCATGTCGACGCCTACCGTCTGGGCGGCGGCCTGGACCAGATGGAGGACCTGGACCTGGACGTCTCGCTGCAGGACTCGGTGGTCGTCGTGGAGTGGGGCGAGGGCAGGGTCGAGGAGCTGTCCGACTCCCGCCTGGAGGTACGGATCGAGCGCGCCCTCGGCGACGAGGCGCCGGACGAGGGCGACGACGAGCGACGCGTCACCCTCACGGGTCTGGGCGACCGCTGGACCGGCACCGACTGGGCCCTGCTGCAACCCGTGCGCGCCTGAGTCGCGACAAGATCCTTGTCCCTGGTTGTTATTCCGACGCGCTGTCGGGAAGATGGTGCAAGTCAGCGCGTGGGAAACCAGTCACGGGAGGCGACATGTCCGGAACGACCCCCCGCCGTGGTGGGGAGGAGCCGCCCGTCGGCGTGGCCGCCCTGCTCGCCGCGACCGGCGCGGCCGCGGCGGTGAGCACACCGCCGGCGGAGCCCGAAGCGGAGCGGGAGCAGGAGTGCGAGGAGCCCGGGCTGATCGTCCTGGAGTCGCGCGAAGCCGCCTGACCTGCGCAGTCGCTGTCAGGCGACGACGACGACCGTGCTGCCGACCACGGTGAATTCGTAGAGCGCCTGTCCGTCGCCCAGGGTCTCCCTGATGCCACCGGTCTTCTTCGCCGGGTCGGGGGCGGGAGTGGTGCCGTCCGTCGCGGAGCTGAAGCCGAACACGGTGGTGCCGCGCTGAGCGAAGACGACGATGTTCTTGATCTCCACGCCGTCCGAACCGGCCCGGGGGCCGGATCTGCGGCTGTTCACGTTGTAGGTCCCGACGGTGGGGCTGAGCGTGCTGGGCTGCACCGTGAAGGTCCGGGTCGCGGTGCCGGACGCGTCCACCAGCCAGACCCGCTTGGCGCCCAGCGAGTACACCACCCGCTTGCCCGTCCCCGAGTGCGCCGGGACGGCGGCCGGCTTGGGCGAGGCGCTGGCCTTGGCGGAGGTCCCCGTCGAGGCGGAGACCGAGGCGCCGGGCTTGCCGGAAGCGGCCGAGGTCACATTGGCCGAGCTCTTGGCCTGCAGCGCCAGCACGGTGACCAGCGCGAGCGCGGACGCCGTCAGTGTGGTGACGACAGCGCCCGTACCGATCCTTGCCACTCGATCCTCCAGCGGTGGAATGCCTGTGAAGTCCCAGCTTCTCATCCCGAATCCCGTGAACGTCTAACCTGGTGCCGTGCTTCTGCTTGCGTTCGACACCGCGACCCCCGCCGTCACCGCCGCGCTCCTCGACACGGACAGCGACACGGACAGCGGGACGGTCCTCGCCTCCGCCGACCAGGTCGACGCCCGGCGCCACGGCGAGCTGCTGCTTCCCGCCGTCGACCGGGTGCTGCGCACCGCCGGCGTCGGCAAGGAGCAGCTCGGTGCGCTGGTGGTCGGTGTCGGCCCTGGCCCGTACACCGGGCTGCGGGTGGGGCTGGCGACGGCCGCGGCGCTGGGCCACGCCCTCGGCATTCCGGTGCACGGCGTCTGCACGCTCGACGGCATCGCCCACGCCGCCCGCGAGGCGGGCCTGCAGGGCGCCTTCACGGCCGCGACGGACGCCCGCCGCAAAGAGGTGTACTGGGCCTCCTACGACGCCGCAGGGGCCCGTGTGGACGGTCCGCACGTGGACCGTCCGGCCGAGGTCGCCGAGCGGCTCGGGCAGCTGCCGGCGGTGGGCGCGGGCGCGCTGCTGTACCCGGAGGTGTTCCGCGACGTGCCCGCCGGCATGCCCGTGCACCAGTCGGCGGCGGCGCTGGCGAAGTACGCGGCCGCCGAACTCGCCGCCGGGCGCCCGTTGCTCCCGCCGACCCCGCTGTACCTGCGCCGTCCGGACGCCGAGGTGCCCAAGAACTACAAGACGGTGCTTCCCGCATGAGTCAGGTCCCGAATCTGCGGGAGATGCGCTGGTGGGACATCGCCCCGGTGCTGGAGCTGGAGGGCGAGCTGTTCCCGGAGGACGCATGGTCCGCCGGGATGTTCTGGTCCGAGCTCGCCGACACCCGGCACCCCCGCGCCACCCGCTGGTACACCGTCGCCGAGGACGCCCAGGGGGCGGTCGTCGGCTATGCGGGACTGATGGCGGTGGCCGGCAGCGGGGACGTGCAGACCATCGCCTCGGCCAGGAGCTACTGGGGCAGTGGCCTCGGCGGCCGGCTGCTGGCCCGGCTGATCGGGCAGGCCGCCGCGGCCGGCTGCGGTGAGCTGCTGCTGGAGGTCAGGGTCGACAACCCGCGCGCCCAGCGGCTCTACGAGCGCTTCGGATTCCGGCCGATCGGGATCCGGCCCAAGTACTACCAGCCCTCCGGGGTCGACGCCCTGGTGATGCGGCTCGACGATCCCGCTGCGAACAACCACGACAACGTAGGAGCACTGAGCCAGGATGGCTGACGAACCGCTGGTCCTCGGCATCGAGACCTCCTGCGACGAGACCGGCGTCGGCATCGTCCGGGGCACCACCCTGCTCGCCGACGCGGTCGCCACCAGCGTCGAGGAGCACGGCCGCTTCGGCGGCGTCGTCCCGGAGATCGCCAGCCGGGCGCATCTGGAGGCGATGGTCCCCACCGTCCAGCGCGCCCTGGACGAGGCCGGGATCAAGGCGAGCGACCTGGACGGCATCGCCGTCACCGCGGGACCCGGCCTGGCCGGCGCGCTGCTGGTGGGCGTCTCGGCGGCCAAGGCCTACGCCTACGCCCTGGACAAGCCGCTGTACGGGGTGAACCACCTGGCGTCGCACATCTGCGTGGACCAGCTGGAGCACGGACGGCTGCCCGAGCCGACGATGGCGCTGCTGGTCTCCGGCGGACACTCCTCGCTGCTGCTGACCTCCGACATCACCAGCGACGTCCGCTCGCTGGGCGCGACCATCGACGACGCGGCCGGCGAGGCCTTCGACAAGGTCGCCCGGGTGCTCGGCCTCGGGTTCCCCGGCGGCCCGGTGATCGACCGTTACGCGGCCGAGGGCGACCCGGAGGCGATCAGGTTCCCGCGCGGGCTCAGCGGTCCCCGCGACGCCGCGTACGACTTCTCGTTCTCCGGCCTGAAGACCGCCGTCGCCCGCTGGATCGAGGCCAGGCGGCGGGCCGGCGAGGAGGTGCCGGTCCGGGACGTCGCCGCGTCCTTCCAGGAGGCGGTCACCGATGTGCTGACCCGGAAGGCGGTCCGGGCCTGCAAGGACCACGGCGTGGAGCATCTGATGATCGGCGGCGGGGTGGCCGCCAACTCCCGGCTGCGGGCCATGGCGCAGGAGCGCTGCGAGCGCGCGGGCATCGAGCTCCGGGTGCCCCGGATGAAGCTCTGCACGGACAACGGCGCGATGGTGGCCGCGCTCGGCTCGGAGATGGTCCGGCGCAACCGCCGCCCGTCCGCCTTCGACCTGTCGGCGGACTCGTCGCTGCCGGTGACCGAGACCCATGTCCCGGCCGCTCCGGACTCCCACGACCAGCTGCACCGGATGTCCGAGTAATCCTTACCTGATTGACCACTGGGAACTGCCTGGGAATCGCTAGCGTCCTGTTCGTACGTATGCGCATGCGTACGAACGGGCACGTCAGGCAGGGAGCGGTAGACGGTGGTTCACGTTCTGGGAAGCTGGAGCGGCAGGGCTCTGGGTACGACGGCGGGGGCCTTGGCCCTGGCGGCGCTCGCGACGGCCTGCGGCGGCGGCGCGACCCCGACGCCCGGGACGACCGCGGGGACGACCGAGGGGGCGGTGGGTGCCGGCGCTTCGGCCGCCGCCACCTCCGCGACCACCGGCGGGATGTCCACCGATGCCGCGCTCTGGTCCACGTGGGGCCTCACCCCGCTGAACCCCACCCCGGCCCCGCCCGCGGACAAGCCGATCAAGCTGACCAGAACCGGCAAGGTCCCGGTCTTCCGCTCGGTGCCGACCACGCAGAAGGTCGTCTTCATCACCCTCGACGACGGCGCCGAGAAGGACCCCCGCTTCGTCGCAATGATGCGCGACCTCAGGGTCCCTTTCACCATGTTCCTGATGGACGACGCCATCAAGAGCGACTACGGCTACTTCAAGCCGCTGCAGGCGCTCGGCGACAGCATCCAGAACCACACCCTGCACCACCCGGCGATGAGCACGGTCTCGGCGGCCCGGCAGCGGGAGGAGGTCTGCGGCGACCAGAAGCTCCTCAGCACCGAGTACGGCGTCGCGCCCTTCCTGTTCCGCCCGCCCTACGGCGACGGCGCCTACTCGTCGACCCTCAACGCCTCGGTCCAGGCCTGCGGCCCGCGCGCCATCGTCTACTGGAAGGAGACGATGCAGATAACGGGTCTGCAGTACCAGAGCGGGAACAAGCTCCAGGACGGCGACATCATCCTGGCCCACTTCCGCGGCCCCTCGGAGCTCAAGGGCGAGACCATGACCGCGATGTTCGCCAACCTGCTCAAGCGGATCCAGGAGCAGGGCTTCACGGTCGCCCGCCTGGAGGACTACATCCAGAAGCCCTAGCGGGCAGCCCGCACGGGCTGCCCCAGCAGCATCGTCGGGGCGCCGGACGCGCGGGTCAGGAAGACCGTGCAGGAGTTCGGCCCCTCCGGCTTGAGCTTGCGGCGCAGTTCCTCGGGCTCGATCGCCGAGCCGCGCTTCTTGACCACCACGGTGCCGACCCGGCGCTCGCGCAGCAGCGCCTTGAGCTTCTTCAGGCCGAAGGGCAGCACGTCGGTGATCTCGTAGGCGGTGGCGAAGGGCGTGGGGCGGAGCTCGTCGGCCGTCAGGTAGGCGATGGTGGGATCGATCAGGCCGGCGTCCAACTGCTCGGCGACCTCGGCGACGAGGTGGGCGCGGATCACCGCGCCGTCCGGCTCGTAGAGGTAGCGGCGGACCGGTCCGGCCTCCGGGTCCGGCAGTCGACCACCCGTGAGGGTGACGCCGCCGGGCAGCAGGGTCGCCCGATGGGGGTGTTCCTGGGCGGCGCCGGTGCCGAACCAGAGCACGGCCTCCTTGACGTCTCCGGCGTCCGAGACCCACTCGGCCTCGGCGCCCTCGGGGACGGATTGGTGCGGGATGCCGGGGGCCACCTTGAGGGCGGCGAACGGGGCCTGCCGTGCGGCGGTGACGGCCCAGCTCAGCGGAGGCGAGTAGGCCTCAGGATCGAAGATCCTGCCCCGGCCGCTGCGCCGTGCCGGATCGACGAACACGGCGTCAAAGTCCTTGAGCGCCACGTCCTCCACGTCGCCGCACCGCTGATGGATCAGCCCGTCCAGCCCCAGCGCCGCGGCGTTGGCCTCGGCGACCGCGCACGTGAGCGGAGAGCGGTCGACGGCGAGCACCTCGATGCCGGCCCGCGCCAGCGCGATCGCGTCGCCGCCGATGCCCGAGCACAGGTCGGCGAGGCGGCGTACGCCCAGCGCCTTGAACCGGGCCGCGCGCCAGTCGGCGACGCTGCTCCGGGTCGCCTGCTCGACCCCGTCCGGGGTGAAGTACATCCGGGCCGCGTCCGCCGCGCCGAACTTCGCCGCGGCCCGCTGCCGCAGCCCGGCCTGGCCGATCGCCGCCGACACCAGCTCCGCGTCGTGGCTGCGCCGCAGCCTGGTCGCGACCGCGAGCTCCTGCCCCGGCCGGAAGTCCGCCAGCTCGGCCAGCAGGGCCTGGCCCTCGTCGGTCAGCAGGGCACGGAACGATTCGATCTCCACCGCACCATCATCCATCGAATAAGCGCGTCGTTGGCACTCTGGTTGACTGAGTGCTAACCGCGGCCTAGTGTCGTCGTTGGCACTCTCCCCCGGAGAGCGCTAACCGCGAGAGGGCAGGTCCGGCACCGCGACGACGGGCTTGCACCACACCTCTGGCACCCAAGACATGTATCACCCCGTGATCTCCGAAGGGGGAGGTCGGAACGTGACGACCACCAGCTCCAAGGTTGCCATCAAGCCGCTCGAGGACCGCATTGTGGTCCAGCCGCTCGAGGCCGAGCAGACCACGGCCTCTGGCCTGGTCATCCCGGACACTGCCAAGGAGAAGCCCCAGGAGGGCGTTGTCCTGGCCGTGGGCCCGGGTCGCTTCGAGGACGGCCAGCGTCTGCCGCTCGACGTCGCCGTCGGCGACATCGTGCTGTACAGCAAGTACGGCGGCACCGAGGTCAAGTACAACGGCCAGGAGTACCTGGTCCTCTCGGCCCGCGACGTGCTCGCCATCATCGAGAAGTAAGCACCACCGCACCACCGCACTACTGCAGCACCAGCTGACGCTGACCGCAGAGTCGTGACCCCGCCCGGGCCCCCAGTCTTCACTGTGTGAGACCGGGTGTCCGGGCTCGGTTGTTTGAGAGGGAAACCCTAAGCATGGCGAAGATCCTGAAGTTCGACGAGGACGCCCGCCGCTCGCTCGAGCGTGGCGTCAACAAGCTGGCCGACACCGTGAAGGTGACGCTCGGCCCCAAGGGCCGCAACGTCGTCATCGACAAGAAGTTCGGCGCTCCGACCATCACCAACGACGGTGTCACCATCGCCCGTGAGGTCGAGCTCGACGACCCGTACGAGAACCTTGGCGCGCAGCTGGTCAAGGAGGTCGCGACCAAGACCAACGACATCGCGGGCGACGGCACCACCACCGCGACCGTGCTGGCCCAGGCCCTGGTCAACGAGGGTCTGCGCAACGTCGCCGCCGGCGCCGGCCCCTCCGGGCTGAAGAAGGGCATCGACGCCGCCGTCAAGGCCGTGTCGGACCACCTGCTCTCGGTCGCCCGTGAGATCGACGGCAAGGAGGACATCGCCGCTGTCGCCGCGCTCTCCGCGCAGGACCAGCAGGTCGGTGACCTCATCGCCGAGGCCATGGACAAGGTCGGCAAGGACGGTGTCATCACCGTCGAGGAGTCGAACACCTTCGGCCTGGAGCTCGAGTTCACCGAGGGCATGCAGTTCGACAAGGGCTACCTGTCGCCCTACATGGTCACCGACCAGGAGCGGATGGAGGCGGTCCTGGAGGACCCCTACATCCTGATCCACCAGGGCAAGATCTCCTCGATCCAGGACCTGCTCCCGCTGCTGGAGAAGATCCTCCAGGGCGGCTCCAGCAAGCCCCTGCTGATCATCGCCGAGGACGTCGACGGCGAGGCGCTGTCCACTCTCGTGGTGAACAAGATCCGCGGCACGTTCAACGCCGTCGCGGTGAAGGCCCCCGGCTTTGGCGACCGCCGCAAGGCGATGCTCGGCGACCTGGCCACCCTGACCGGTGCCACCGTCATCGCCGAGGAGGTCGGCCTCAAGCTCGACCAGGCCGGTCTGGAGTCCCTGGGCTCCGCCCGTCGCGTCACCGTCTCCAAGGACAACACCACCGTCGTCGACGGCGCCGGTGACTCCTCCGAGGTCGTCGGTCGCGTCGCGCAGATCAAGGCCGAGATCGAGAACACCGACTCGGACTGGGACCGCGAGAAGCTGCAGGAGCGGCTGGCCAAGCTGGCCGGCGGAGTCTGCGTGATCAAGGTCGGCGCTGCCACCGAGGTCGAGCTCAAGGAGAAGAAGCACCGTCTCGAGGACGCCATCTCGGCGACCCGCGCGGCGGTCGAGGAGGGCATTGTCGCCGGTGGCGGCGCCTCCCTCGTGCACGCGCAGAAGGTGCTCGACGGCGGGCTCGGCCTGGTCGGCGACGAGGCGACCGGTGTCGCCGTCGTCCGCCGCGCGCTGGTCGAGCCGCTGCGCTGGATCGCCCAGAACGCGGGCCTCGAGGGCTACGTCATCACCAGCAAGGTGGCGGAGCTGGAGGAGGGCCAGGGCTACAACGCCGCGACCGGCGAGTACGGCGACCTGCTCAAGGCCGGCGTCATCGACCCGGTCAAGGTGACGCGCTCCGCGCTGCAGAACGCGGCGTCGATCGCTTCGCTGCTGCTCACGACCGAGACGCTGGTTGTCGAGAAGCCGGCTGAGGACGAGGGCGACGCTGGGCACAGCCATGGTGGGCACGGGCACAGCCACTAGGTAGTTCTTGCTACCCGGGGCGCGGGGAACTGTCTGCGGCGAGTTGCACCCTTGCGGGTGGCTTGTCGCGCAGTTCCCCGCGCCCCTTCTGCATGCATAAGCCTGTGCACAGCTTTCCGTTCCGGGTCAAAGAGACGCTTATGCTGGCCGCATGATTGAGGCGCGTCATCTTCGAGTGCTCCGGGCTGTTGCTCGGACCGGGTCCTTCTCGGCTGCGGCGCGGGAGCTGGGGTATACCCAGCCGGCGGTGAGTCAGCAGATGAAGGCGCTGGAGAAGTCGGTGGGGACGCCGCTGGTGGTCCGGGTCGGGCGCGGGGTGCGGCTCAGCGAGGCGGGCGAGGTGCTGGTGCGGCATGCCGCCGGGATCCTGGCCGGGCTGACTGCGGCGGAGGAGGAGCTGGCGGCGATCGCCGGGCTGCGTGCGGGTCGGGTGCGGCTGGTGTCGTTCCCCACGGCGAGCGCGACGCTGGTCCCTGCGGCTGTGGCCGGGGTGCGCGAGGCGCAGCCGGGCGTGAGGGTGTCGCTGACCGAGGCCGAGCCGCCCGAGTCGCTGGCGATGCTGCGCGGCGGGGACTGCGAGGTGGCGGTGGCCTTCCGCTATCCGGGACGGGTGACCGAACTGCATCTGCCGCTGGACGACGAGGGCGGGTCGCGGCGGCAGGCGCGGGCCGAGGCCGTGGTGGAGGCATCCGCCTCGGCCGCCGCCTGCGACTGGTCCGATCTGGTGGTCCGGCCGTTGCTGAAGGACCGGCTGGTGGGCGTGGTCGCGGCCGGGCATCCGTTGGCCGGGCGCGGCACGGAGGACCCGGTGGCGCTGGCCGAGCTGGCCGACGAGCAGTGGATCGCCGGGTGTCCGCAGTGCCGTGGCCATCTGGTGGACATGTGCGCCGAGGAGGGCTTCGCGCCCCGGATCGACTTCGCGACCGACGACTACCCGGCGGTGCTGGGCCTGGTCGGCGCGGGGCTGGGCGTCACCGTGCTGCCGGAGCTGGCGCTGGCGTCGGTGCGTTCGGCGGGGGTGGCCGTGGTGCCACTGGCCTCGGGGGTGTTCCGCGAGGTCGTCGCGCTGACGCTGCCTGATCTGGCGCAGGTGCCGGCGGTGGAGCTGATGCTGGACCGGCTGGCCCGGGTCCCCGTCCCGTCCCGCTGACGCGCTCGGAGGGGAACCCGGGCAGTCGAAGAAACGATTCTTCTTCGCATCTCCCGCGGTCAGTGCCGGATCGGTTCGAAGATGTCGGCGTCGAGGTCCACCTCCGCCTCCCCGTCCGCTTCGGTGTCCCTGTCGGTGCCGGCGCTCGGGCGGTGCCGGGTCCGGCCCAGCAGTTCCTCGCGGTCGTCCTCGGTCAGCCCGCCCCAGACCCCGTACGGCTCGCGTACGGCCAGGGCGTGTGTGGCGCACTCGGTGCGCACCGGGCAGCGGGAGCAGACCTCCTTGGCGGACTGCTCGCGGGAGCTGCGTGCCGCCCCTCGCTCGCCCTCGGGGTGGAAGAAGAGGGAGCTGTCGACACCGCGGCAGGCGGCGGAGAGCTGCCAGTCCCATAGATCGGCGTTGGGGCCGGGGAGGCGTGAGAAGTCTGCCATTGCTGCTCATTCCCTCAAGTTGTTGTGCGGTCCGGTCCTAGTAGATGAAAATATGACTCACATAGATCTAATCGGACAAGAGGCCATCAGCGTTGCATATAGGTCTGAAGTTCTGAAACTCTCATAAAACGGACGAAGGGAGCAGTGGCGTGTCCTGCGACTGGGGGTACTCGTTGGGGCTGGAGGTAGGCCGAATGCGGCCGCCACGCCGGGGTCTGCCGACGACTGCGTAGCCGTGTGCGACGTGCGTGCGCTGTGCGCGCGGCGCCTGTGCGCCGGAGTGCACTGCGCGGTGGATGATCCGTAACGGGTCGACCACATAGAGTGGTGGAGGCGATCGTCGGGCCCGTAACTCATTCGGGTGACGGTCGTTGGTTGTGCGGAGGCGGTCAACGGGTCGGACGTCGGGGAAGACGTCTGTACACCACGGCCGTGCCGGTGACGCTTTGTACCAGCTCGTACCAGCCAGGAGGCTCAACGTGACGCGGATCAGCTGCGGAGGACGGTCATGACTTCCGTTCTCGTCTGTGACGATTCACCGCTTGCCCGGGAGGCGCTCCGCCGTGCGGTCGCGACCGTGCCCGGTGTCGACCGGGTGACCACCGCTACCAACGGTGAGGAGGTGCTCCGCCGATGGGTGGCCGACCGGTCCGACCTCGTCCTCATGGACGTGCGGATGCCCGGCCTCGGCGGTGTCGAGACCGTTCGGCGGCTGCTGTCCGCCGACCCGGGCGCCCGCATCATCATGCTCACCGTCGCCGAGGACCTCGACGGTGTGGCACTCGCGGTGGCCGCCGGTGCGCGGGGCTACCTGCACAAGGACGCCTCACGGGCGGAGCTGCGCGCCACGGTCACCCAGGCACTCGCCGACCCGACCTGGCGACTCGCGCCCAGGCGGCTGCGCTGTGCCGAGATGGGGGCGGCGCCGACACTGACGGCGCGTGAGATCCAGGTCCTGGAGGGGATGAGCCACGGTCGCAGCAACGCCGAGATCGGCCGCGAGCTGTTCCTCTCCGAGGACACCGTCAAGACCCACGCCCGGCGCCTCTTCAAGAAGCTCGGCGCCTCGGACCGGGCCCATGCCGTCGCCCTCGGCTTCCGCTGGGGCCTGGTGCGCTGACGGTGGTGCGCAGCCCCCGCCCGACGGGCGGGGGAGGGGTTGCTCAGGTCCGCCGGGTAGGCTCCAGCCCTTGCACGCCTGCCACCGGAGGATCGGAGCGCGGGGAATCCCGGCCGAGGGCGCACCATGGAGTACATGGACCCAATGCGGAGTGCGGCGGCCGGTGGGCGGGAGGGGTCAGTGGTGGCGCATAACGTTCCGATGCACAAGTCGGGGTGCGGTGCCGCGTTTTCCTCCGCGACCAGGCACCATGGACCGGTGCGTGACGACGAAGTGACGGCTGCCGCAGGCGGCGTCCAGACCACCGGTGGGGCCGCTGTTCCCATTGGTGAACTCGTGGTCCGTGCGGTCGGCGGGGACGCCGAGGCCACCGACGAGCTGTTGGCCCGGGTTCACCCGCTGGTGCTCCGCTACTGCCGGGCCCGGCTGGTCCGGCTGCCCGGGGGCGCCCGGCACCATGTGGACGACGTGGCCCAGGAGGTCTGCCTCGCCGTGCTGTGCGCGCTGCCGCGCTACCGCGACCAGGGGCGTCCCTTCGAGGCGTTCGTGTACGGGATCGCCGCGCACAAGGTGGCCGATCTGCAGCGGGCGGCGATGAAGGGGCCCGGTCAGTCGGTGTTTCTGGCGGAGGATTTGCCGGAGACCCCTGACGACGCGCTCGGGCCGGAGGAGCGGGCGCTGCTGAGCAGCGACGCCGCGTGGGCGCGGGAGCTGTTGGCTTGTCTGCCGGCGCGGCAGCGGGAACTCGTTCTGCTGCGGGTGGCTGCGGGGCTCACGGCTGAGGAGACCGGGGAGGTGCTGGGGATGTCCGCGGGGGCGGTGCGGGTGGCTCAGCATCGGGCTCTGAGCAGGTTGCGTGCGTTGGCTTTGGGCGGGCCGGAGGGACTGTCCGCGTAGGGGTGCGGGTTGTGCGTGGTTGGCCGCGCAGTTCCTCGCGCCCCTGAGGTGCTGCATGGCGGGGCGCGCAGAGAGTGTGTGGCGCTAAGCACATGGGGTGGTTGTGGCGCAAGAGGGCTTTCTGTGTACCGGTAGACTCAAGTATCGGTGCCTAAGCTGCCTTGCTGGAAGGCCCCCGGTGGCGCCGACGTCGAGTGGTTGATCGGGTCGGTACGGGAAGGTGCCCCAATGTCTTTGAATGCCGCAGGTGTCCCCGAGAAGTTTGCGATGCTCGGGCTCACCTACGACGACGTCCTGCTGCTCCCCGGAGCCTCCGAGGTGCTGCCGAACATGGTGGACACCTCGTCACGGGTCTCGCGGAACGTCCGGGTGAACATTCCCCTGCTGTCCGCCGCGATGGACAAGGTCACCGAGTCGCGGATGGCGATCGCGATGGCCCGTCAGGGCGGCGTCGGTGTGCTGCACCGGAATCTATCCATCGAGGACCAGGTCAACCAGGTCGACCTGGTGAAGCGGTCCGAGTCCGGCATGGTCACCGACCCGATCACGGTCAGCCCCGAGGCCACGCTGGCCGAGGCGGACGCGCTCTGCGCCAAGTTCCGGATCAGCGGCGTGCCGGTGACCGACCCGTCGGGCCGGCTGATGGGCATCGTCACCAACCGCGACATGGCCTTCGAGTCGGACCGCAGCCGCCAGGTGCGCGAGGTGATGACCCCGATGCCGCTGATCACCGGCGAGGTCGGGATAAGCGGTGAGGACGCCATCGCCCGGCTGCGCCGCCACAAGATCGAGAAGCTGCCGCTGGTGGACGCGGAGGGCAGGCTCAAGGGCCTGATCACGGTCAAGGACTTCGTCAAGGCCGAGAAGTACCCGCTGGCCGCGAAGGACGGCGAGGGCCGGCTGCTGGTCGGCGCCGCGGTCGGCGCCAGCGCGGAGTCGCTGGAGCGGGCCCAGGCGCTGGCCGCCGTGGGCGTGGACTTCCTGGTGGTGGACACCTCGCACGGCCACAACAGCAATGCGCTGAGCTGGATGGCCAAGATCAAGTCGTCGGTGGACGTCGATGTGATCGGCGGCAACGTCGCCACCCGTGACGGCGCCCAGGCGCTGATCGACGCCGGCGTGGACGGCGTCAAGGTCGGCGTGGGCCCCGGCTCGATCTGCACCACCCGGGTGGTCGCCGGCATCGGCGTCCCCCAGGTCACCGCGATCTACGAGGCGGCGCTGGCCTGCCGCGAGGCCGGCGTTCCGGTCATCGGGGACGGCGGCCTGCAGTACTCCGGCGACATCGGCAAGGCCCTGGCGGCCGGCGCCGACACGGTGATGCTGGGCAGCCTGCTCGCTGGTTGCGAGGAGTCGCCGGGCGAGCTGCTGTTCATCAACGGCAAGCAGTTCAAGTCCTACCGGGGCATGGGCTCGCTGGGCGCGATGCAGTCCCGCGGCCAGGCCAAGTCCTTCTCCAAGGACCGCTACTTCCAGGGCGACGTCAGCTCCGACGAGAAGCTGATCGCCGAGGGCATCGAGGGCCAGGTGCCCTACCGCGGCCCGCTGTCCGCGGTGCTGTACCAGCTGGTCGGCGGCCTGCGGCAGACCATGGGCTATGTCGGCGCCGCCACCGTCGCCGAGATGGAGTCCAAGGGCCGCTTCGTCCGGATCACCTCGGCGGGGCTCAAGGAGAGCCACCCGCACGACATCCAGATGACCGTCGAGGCACCGAACTACCACGGCAAGTAGCCGCACGTTCCGACGGGAGGGCCGCCCGGCGGCCCTCCCGTCGTTGTACGGGATACTGGGGCCTGGCAGTAACAGGTTGAGCGAAGGGCTGGACGTGACCGAGATCGAGATCGGGCGGGGCAAGCGGGGCCGACGGGCGTACGCCTTCGACGACATCGCCGTCGTACCGAGCCGGCGGACCCGGGACCCGAAGGAGGTCTCGATCGCCTGGCAGATCGACGCCTACCGCTTTGAGCTCCCGTTCCTGGCCGCGCCGATGGACAGCGTGGTCTCCCCGGAGCAGGCCATCGCCTTCGGTCAGATGGGCGGCCTCGGCGTGCTCAACCTCGAAGGGTTGTGGACCCGCTACGAGGACCCGCAGCCGCTGCTGGAGGAGATCACCGAGGTCAAGGATGAGGCCGTGGCCACCCGCCGCCTCCAGGAGATCTACCGCGAGCCGATCAAGGCCGAGCTGATCGGCCGTCGGCTCAAGGAGATCCGCGACTCCGGCGTGGTCACCGCCGCCGCGCTGTCGCCGCAGCGGACCGCCGAGTTCTCCAAGGCCGTCGTGGACGCCGGGGTGGACATCTTCGTGATCCGCGGCACCACCGTCTCCGCCGAGCACGTCTCCGGCGCGGCCGAGCCGCTCAACCTCAAGCAGTTCATCTACGAGCTGGACGTCCCGGTGATCGTCGGCGGCTGCGCCACCTACACCGCAGCGCTGCACCTGATGCGCACCGGCGCGGCCGGGGTGCTGGTCGGCTTCGGCGGCGGCGCGGCGCACACCACCCGGACGGTGCTCGGCATCCAGGTGCCGATGGCGACCGCGGTGGCCGATGTCGCGGCGGCCCGGCGCGACTACATGGACGAGTCCGGCGGCCGGTACGTGCACGTCATCGCGGACGGCGGTGTCGGCTACAGCGGGGACCTGGCCAAGGCCGTCGCCTGCGGCGCCGACGCGGTGATGATCGGGGCGGCGCTGGCCCGGGCCAACGACGCGCCCGGCAAGGGCTTCCACTGGGGCATGGAGGCCGTGCACGAGGAACTGCCGCGCGGAAAGCGGGTCGACCTGGGCACGGTCGGCAGCACCGCCGAGATCCTGCACGGCCCCTCGCACACCCCGGACGGCACCATGAACCTGTTCGGCGCGCTGCGCCGGGCGATGGCCACCACCGGCTACTCCGAGCTCAAGGAGTTCCAGCGGGTGGAGGTCACCGTGGCGCCCACCGCGCACCACTGACCGTTGTTCTCCCATCCACGTCCCTGGCACGTTCCTGTGCCGGGGACGTGGTCTTCTTTGGTCTGGGATTCTGGAGCAAAGCGGCAGACTGGGGCTTAACGGGTCCGGTCGGATGCACACGGAGGCAGCCTTGCGTAGCGCGAAACTGGGACCGGCCGAGCGGGCGGAATCGCTGGCCCGAATGGCCGAGCAGGAACTCGACGTGCTGGTGGTCGGCGGCGGGGTGGTCGGGGCGGGGACGGCGCTGGACGCCGTGACCCGCGGCCTCGCGACCGGTCTGGTCGAGGCGAGGGACTGGGCGTCGGGGACGTCCAGCCGTTCCAGCAAGCTGATCCACGGGGGGTTGCGCTATCTGGAGATGCTGGACTTCGCGCTGGTCAAGGAGGCATTGAAGGAGCGCGGGCTGCTGCTGGACACGCTGGCGCCGCATCTGGTCAAACCGGTGCCGTTCCTCTACCCGCTGCAGCACCGGGGCTGGGAGCGTCCCTACGTCGGCTCCGGGGTGGCCCTGTACGACGCCATGTCGGTGACCGGCGGCCACGGCCGGGGGCTGCCGGTGCACCGGCACCTGACCCGTCGCCAGGCCCTGCGGCAGGCCCCCTGTCTGCGCAAGGACGCCCTGGTGGGTGCGGTGCAGTACTACGACGCGCAGATGGACGACGCCCGCTTCGTCACCACGCTGGTGCGCACCGCGGCCTCCTACGGGGCGCTGGCCGCCAACCGGGCCCGGGTGGTCGGCTTCCTGCGCGAGGGGGAGCGGGTGGTCGGCGTCCGGGTGCACGACCTGGAGCAGGGCGGCGAGTTCGAGGTACGCGCCCGGCAGGTGGTCAATGCGACCGGCGTCTGGACCGACGAGACCCAGGCGCTGGTGGGCGAGCGCGGGCAGTTCCACGTCCGGGCCTCCAAGGGCATCCACCTGGTCGTGCCGCGCGACCGGATCCACTCCTCGACCGGGCTGATCCTGCGCACCGAGAAGAGCGTGCTCTTCGTGATCCCCTGGGGCCGGCACTGGATCGTGGGCACCACCGACACCGAGTGGAACCTGGGCAAGGACCACCCGGCGGCCAGCAGCGCCGACATCGAGTACCTGCTCGACCATGTGAACTCGGTCCTGTCGGTGCCGCTGACCAGGGAGGACGTCGAGGGCGTCTACGCCGGGCTGCGCCCGCTGCTGGCCGGGGAGTCGGACGCCACCTCCAAGCTCAGCCGCGAGCACGTGGTGCAGCACGCGGTGCCGGGGCTGGTGGTGGTCGCCGGCGGCAAGTACACCACCTACCGGGTGATGGCCAAGGACGCTGTGGACGAGGTGGTGCACGGGCTGGACCAGCGCGTCGCGCCGTCCTGCACCGAGCGGGTGCCGCTGCTGGGGGCCGAGGGGTACCAGGCGCTGTGGAACGGCCGGGGCGAGCTGGCCCGGCGCAGCGGGCTGCACATCGCCCGGATCGAGCACCTGCTGAACCGCTACGGCTCGCTCGCCGAGGAGGTGCTCGACCTGATCGCGGAGGACCCCACCCTGGCTGACGCACTGTCGGGGTCGGACGACTACCTGCGGGCCGAGGTCGTCTACGCGGCGCGTTTCGAGGGCGCCAGGCACCTGGACGACGTGCTCGCCAGGCGGACCAGGATCTCCATCGAGACCTTCGACCGGGGCACCGCCGCGATGGTGGAGACGGCCGACCTGATGGCCAGTGAACTGGGGTGGGACAAGGGGCAGGTGGACCGGGAGGTGGAGCACTACCGGAAGCGGGTGGAGGCGGAGCGCGAGTCGCAGCAGCAGCCCGACGACCTGACCGCGGACGCGGCCCGGCTGGGGGCGCAGGACATCGTCCCGCTGGGGTAGGGGAGGATTGGGCCAGCTCCCCGGGGGGTGGGGGAGCCGGCGATCACTGATGTACCGAAGTCGGAGGGGACCTCATCCGGATGACCAACGAGCGGGCCGACGACCAGAATGCTGGAGCCCAGAGCGTCGGGAAGAGCGGCGGTGGGATGCCCGGGCGGCTGCTGGCGGGCCGCTACCGGCTGGCGTCCGTGCTCGGGCAGGGCGGCATGGGCACGGTCTGGCGTGCCAAGGACGAGATGCTGGGCCGCGACGTCGCGGTGAAGCAGCTGCGGTTCACCGGCGTGGACGAGGACGAGCGGCACCGGCTGATCGCCCGGGCCCTCACCGAGGCCAAGGCGATCGCCCGGATCCGGCACACCGCCGCCGTCACGGTCTACGACGTGGTCGAGGAGGACGACCGGCCCTGGATCGTGATGGAGCTGGTCGAGTCGCGGGCGCTGAGCCAGGTGATCCGCGAGGACGGGGTGCTGACGCCGCGCCGGGCCGCCGAGATCGGTCTGGAGCTGCTGGGCGTACTGGCCGAGGCGCACCGCTCGGGCATCCTGCACCGGGACGTCAAACCGTCCAATGTGCTGATCGGGCACGACGGGAGGGTGGTGCTGACCGACTTCGGCATCGCCCGGGTCGAGGGCGACCCCTCGGTGACCTCGACCGGGATGCTGGTGGGCGCGCCCTCGTACATCTCGCCGGAGCGGGCCCGGGGCCGGATACCCGGCGCCCCGTCCGACCTGTGGTCGCTCGGGGCGACGCTGTACGCGATGGTCGAGGGGCGCCCGCCGTACGACAAGGGCTCGGCGCTGTCGACGCTGACGGCGGTGATGACGGAGGAGCTGACGCCGCCGAAGGGCGGCGGGGCGCTGGTCCCGGTGATCGAGGGACTGCTGCGCAAGGATCCGGACGACCGGCTGAACGAGGCCGAGGCCCGGCGGATGCTGGAGGCCGTGCTGGACGCGCCGGACGAGCCGGTGCCGGCGCCCGTCCAGGAGCCCGCGCCCACCACGATGCAGCCGGTCCCGCCGATGCCGCTGGCCGGCGCGCAGCAGTCGGTGCCCTACGGGCCCGCGACGGTGTCCACGGCGAGGCGGCGCCGGGTGCGGCCGCTGCTGGCGCTGCTGGCGCTGCTGCTGGTGGTGGCGATCGGGGTGGCCGTGGCCGTGGCCGTCAACCAGCACGGCAAACGGAACGCCCGGGGCACTTCGGCGGGCGGGAGCACGGTCGCCTCGGTGTCGGCGTCCGGCTCCGCCGCCGCCTCGTCGGGCACGAAGGCGGGCACGGGTTCGGCGGCGTCCGCCTCCACTGCAGCCTCCGGCGGTGCCGTGTCCGGGGCGTTCCGCCGGGTCCAGGGCCCCGGCGGCGCCACGGTGGAGATCCCGGTCGGCTGGACCCTGGTCAGCAGCAGCGCCACCAGCTGGAAGTACCACGGGCCCGCCGGGACGCTGCAGTTGGACTCCACCAGCACCCCCGGCAGCAGCGCCGTCGGCGCCTGGCGCAGCGAGGAGGCGGCGATCTCCGGCAAATTCGCGGGGTACCGGCGGATCGCCCTGCACACCGTCGTCTACCGCGACGGTTGGGACGCCGCCGACTGGGAATGGACCTACTCCCAAGCCGGGACCACCCTGCACTCGCTCAACCGGGGCTTCGTCACCGACGCGCAACACGGCTACGCCATCTACTGGACCGCCCCCGACGCGACCTGGAACGACGCCAGGAACCAGCAGCTCCTGAACCGTTTCTTCTCCAGCTTCCAGCCTGCGGGCTGACGGCGCGTCGGGACGTACGCTGAGGTGAGGTACCCGGGTGCGGACGGCTCGGGTACGGATCGGCGGACGGGCGGACGAGGGAGGTGGCGGCATGAGCAGGACGGCCAGAACGGCCAGGGCAGGCAGGGCGGGCCGGGGCGCGCGGGGTGCCGTTCCCGCTCCCCGGGCGGCGGCCGAGAGCCGGGTGCTCGCCGGGCGCTACCGGCTGGAGGGGCGGACTCAGGGGACCGGTGTCGCGGCGCTGGACCAGCGCAGCGGCGCCGAGGTCCAGCTCGACGCCGTACCGCTGCCCGAACTGGTGCTGCCCTACGACCAGGTGGCGCTCGACAAGCAGCCGGCGCTCGACAAGCAGACTGACAGCACCACCGGACGGGCGCTGACGCAGGCGACCTATGTCGCCGGGATCGTCCCCGACCACCCCAGGCTGAGCCAGGTCTTCCAGGTCTTCGACGAGAACGGCTATCTGTGGGTGGTGGGCGAGTCGCTGCCGGGCGTCCCGCTGCGGACCCTGCTCGACCGCGGCCCGCTCTCGCCCTACCGGGTCGCCGAGATGGGGCACGACCTGGTCATGGCGCTGCGGGCGGTGCACGCCGTCGGCCTGGTGCACGGCAATCTGACCGCCGACACGGTGACCGTGTGCGCCGACGGCACCGCGCTGGCCGGGGGCCTGGTGGTGGGGGCGGCGCAGGAGGCGCTCTGCGGGGGGCCGGGGGCGGAGACGCCGGCCGCGGGCGTGCCCGAGGCGTCCTGGTCGCCGGCCCGGATCCGGGCCAGGGACGCCCGGGCGGTGATCGTCGGGGCCGTCGCCGAGCGCTGGTCGCCCGAGCAGGCCGGGCCGCCGCCGATGGACTCCCAGGCAGCCGCCCGGATCGCGGCCGGGTCCGGCGCCCCCGCCACCGGGGTCGGCCCCGAGGCGGACGCCTGGGCGCTGGGGGTGCTGCTCTACCGCTCGGTGACCGGCGCGGCCCCGTTCCCCGAGCGGGACACCGAGGAGCTGTTCGCGGCGGCGCGCTCGGGCGAGATCCGGTCCGCGGTCACCCCCCAGCGCCCGGCGATCGCGGCCAGGGGTGCGGCCTTGGAGGCGTCCCGGCCGTCCCCGCTGCCGGAGTGCGGCCCGCTCGGCCCGCTGGTGCACGCGCTGCTGCGGCCCGACCCCGCCGAGCGGCTCGGGCTGCCCGAGGCGGCCGAGCTGATCCGCCGCCTGCTGGTCCGCGCCCCGGAGCCGATCGACCAGGACGAGCTGCTGGCGGTGGCCGCGCTGCTGCCCGCGCGCAGGCGGCGCGGCGAGGTGCTGGAACACCCGGATTTCCCCCACGACTCGCACCACCGACACGCCGCGCCGCACCGGCACCCGGCGTTACTGGGTGTGACACTCATCAGTGGCATCATTCTCTTCGTCCTCATTGCCCTGGTCGTGACCGTTCTGGTGGCCCACTGACCGGTTGTCGACCATTACAGGGCGGTCACATGAGTGGCCCTGCCTATCCAGGCGACCCAGGTGTTGCCTAGGCTGTGCAGCAAACCCTGGGGTTGTCGTGCAGTGCCACCGGCTGATTCTCAAGCGGGCCAGTCGCCGCAGGCTTGGACGCAAACGGCAGGACACTGGCGAGGGGGAGCACGGTGGGTACGGAAGAGGACTCGGTACTCGGGTCCACACGGGGCGGGCAGCGTGACGGACAGTCGTCGCGCGGCCCCGTCACGCAGGCCGACGGCGAGGTGCCCAGGACCCTGGTCGGCCGCTATCTGCTCGGGGCCCGACTCGGCCGGGGCGGTATGGGGACCGTCTGGCGGGCCGAGGACCGGATGCTGGACCGCGAGGTCGCGGTCAAGGAGCTCTCGGTGGGACACCTCGCCGAGGAGGACCTGCTGATCGTCCAGTCCAGGATGAAGCAGGAGGCCCGCGCCGCCGCGCGGATCAAGCACCCCGGCGTGATCACCATCCACGACGTCGTCGAGCAGGACGGCAAGCCGTGGATCGTGATGGAGCTGATCGACGGCCGCTCGCTGGCGGAGCTGGTCGAGCAGGAGGGCACGCTCAGCCCCCGTGAGGCCGCCGGGATCGGCGCCCAGGTGCTGGCCGCGCTGTACCGGGGGCACCAGGCCGGGGTGATCCACCGTGATGTGAAGCCCGCCAATGTGCTGCTGGAGCGCGGCACCGGGCGGGTGGTGCTCACCGACTTCGGCATCGCCACCTTCGAGGGCGACTCCGCGCTCACCCGTACCGGCGACCTGATCGGCTCGCCCGACTACCTGGCGCCGGAACGGGTGCACGGCTCCCGCCCCGGCCCCGAGTCGGACCTGTGGGGCCTCGGCGCCACCCTCTACGCGGCGGTGGAGGGCCAGTCCCCGTTCCGTCGCGACTCGCCGCTGACAACGTTGGCGGCGGTGGTCACCGACCCGCTGCCGGAGCCCCACAAGGCCGGGGCGCTGGCGCCGGTGCTGCACGCCCTGATGAGCAAGGACCCGGCCGAGCGGCCGTCCGCGCCCGAGGCGATCCGGATGCTGGAGAGCGTGGCCGCGGGCCACACCACCTCGCTGTCCGCGCCGCAGGCGCAGAGCCCGCTGCACACCCCCACGACGGGCGTCCCGCTGGCGGACCGCAGCAGCCTCGCCGAGCACACCCACGCGCCCACGGTGAAGTCCGAGCCGATCCGGCCGACCTTCGTGGAGGACGAGTACCGGCCCACCGTGCAGGGTCAGTGGCCCGCGCAGCCACCGCACGACGGCTCCCATGGTTCCCACGGCGCTACGGGCTCGACCGGTGCCCACGGCCGGAAGCGGCGCCGGATCTGGCCGATCCTGCTGGCCGCCGGCCTGGTCGCGGCGCTGGTCGGCGGCGGGGCCGCCTACGAGCTCACCCGGCGGCACAGCACCGGCTCCGGAGCCGGGACGACCACGCCCCCGGCGTCGTACGCGCCGTCCTCGCCCGCGTCCACGGCGGCGGCGCAGCCCGCGCCGCTGCCGGCCGGCTACACCGAGGTGCACGACCCCTCGGGCTTCTCCTTCCCGCTGCCGCCGCCGGTCGACGCCGACCACCCCTGGGTCAACTACCAGCGGAACGGCACCATAGCGATCAAGTACAGCCCGGACGGCGGGGTGCACCAGGTGATCTTCGGGGTGACTCCGGGGCAGGGGATCACCCCGCTCCAGCACGCCCAGGAGATGGAGCAGAGCCTGCTCAAGCACGACAAGTCCTACCAGCAGGTCAGCCTGGAGCAGGACACCTTCCAGAAGCGCTACACCGGCGCCCGCTGGGAGTACACCTTCACCGACAAGGCCACCGGCGTGGCGCACCATGCCGAGGAGCAGCTCTACAAGGACGGCAACGGGACCGAGTACGGCATCCTCGTCGACTACCCCGAGGTGGACTGGCCGACCGGTTACGCGCGCTTCCTGGCCATCACCGAGGGCTTCGTCGGCGGCTGAGCCCGGCTCCGTCGGAGCGCAGGACGCAACCGCAGGACGCAACCTCCCACTGCTAGTACGTTGGAACAACGCAGGCCACATCCCCCCAACTCAGGGAGCCGGTCATGGTCGCCGCCGCAGTCTCCACACCTGACGCAGTCGTCATCGGAATGGGTCCCGGAGGGGAGGAGGTGGCCGGCAGGCTCGCCGACGCGGGTTGGGACGTCGTGGGCGTCGACGACCGGCTGGTCGGCGGGGAGTGCCCGTACTGGGGCTGCATACCCTCGAAGATCATGGTCCGGGCCGGGAACCTGGTCAGGGAGGCCCACCGGGTGCCGGGCTCGGCCGGGCACAGCCGGGTGCAGACCGACTGGCGGCCGGTCCACCGCCACGTCCAGGAGGCCACCGACGACTGGGACGACAAGGTCGCGGTGGACCGCTTCACCAGCCGCGGCGGCACCTTCCTGCGCGGGACCGGGCGGCTCACCGGGCCGGGCGAGGTCAGCGTCGTCGGCCCGGACGACTCGGAGACCGTGCTGCGCCCGCGCCGGGCCCTGGTCCTCGCCGTCGGCACCAAGCCGTCCGCGCCGCCGGTGCCGGGGCTGGCCGGGACGCCGTACTGGACCAACCGGGAGCTGATCGAGGCCGAGGAACTGCCGTCGTCGCTGCTGGTGCTGGGCGGCGGGGCGATCGGCCTGGAGCTCGGGCAGGCGGTGCAGCGCTTCGGCTGCGAGGTCACGGTGCTGGAGGCGCAGCAGCGGCTGCTGGGGCCGGAGGAGCCGGAGGCGGCGGAGCTGCTGATGCGGGTGCTCGCCACCGAGGGCCTGGAGATCCACACCGGGGCCGAGCTGGTCTCCGTCGGCTACGACGGGCGGCGGTTCAACGCCGTCTGCCGCCGGGGCGAACGGCTCAGCGCGGAGCGGCTGCTGGTGTCCGCCGGCCGGCGGGTGGACCTGGAGCGGCTGGGCGCTTCGGTGCTGGGCGTCCCGGCCGACGCCCGGGCGCTGCCGGTGGACGAGCGGATGCGGGTGCTGGGCGCCCCGGGGGTGTGGGCGATCGGCGATGTCACCGGCAAGGGCGCGTTCACGCACATGTCGATGTACCAGGCGGACGTCGCGGTACGCGGCATCCTGGGTCAGGGCGGCCGGGCCGCCGAGTACCACGCGGTGCCGCGGGTGACCTTCACCGATCCGGAGATCGGCGCGGTCGGCCTGACGGAGGCTCAGGCCCGGGCCCAGGGCCTGGCGGTGCGGACCTCGGTCACCGACCTCGCGGCGAGCGCCCGCGGCTTTGTGCACGGCTCGGGCAACGACGGCTTCATCAAGCTGGTCGCCGCCGGCGGCGTCCTGGTCGGCGCCACCGCGGCCGGCCCCACCGGCGGCGAGGTCCTCGGCCTGCTCACCCTCGCGGTCCAGGCCAGGCTGCCGCTGGCCGAGCTGGCGGCGACGATCTGGGCCTACCCCACCTTCCACCGGGCGGTGGGGGAGGCGCTGAAGGGGTTGCAATGAGCTATGAGCGCAGAAGGGCCATGACAGCCGATCCATGACCCCCGGTCAGGACCCGCGCGGAGGCGTAGGTCTGCTTCACGTTCGGGCTGGCGTTGTTCTTGGTCAGTGCCTGGCCCCAGACCGTCCACATCACCCAGGGACTGCGGTCGAGGGTCTTCGGCTGGGCCTTGCCGAGCGGAACGTAGAAGGACTCGGCGAGCACCCGGGGCTTGCGGTAGCGGGCCAGGTCCTTGTACCACTTCGCGGTCCAGGCGCCGCCCTCGAAGGGGTGGTCCGGGCTGTCGCTGTAGTCGTCCACGCCGACGAGGTCCACCAGACCGTCGCCGGGGTAGTAGTCCCACGGGTCGCGTCCGCCTACGCCGTCCCAGGCGAGCGGGGCCCAGGTGAAGAGGAGATTGTGCAGTCCGCGCGAGCCGACGAGGTAGTCGTAGGCGATGCCCCAGAGCCGTCGGTACTGCTCCGGGTCGGCGGCCGTCCACCAGAAGCCGGTCCTGGTGTCGATCGCGTTCATCTCGTGGAACGGGCGCAGCAGCACCGGCACGTCGCAGGAGGCCAGGTAGGTCAGATGGTCGGCCAGGAAGGACAGATCCTGGATCAGGGCCTGGTGTTCGGTGCTGCCTGCGGTGAGTACGCGCTCAATCCAGTGGGCGTCGTGCGCGGCCGGGGAACTGCTGCGGAGCGTCTGCGCGTACGCCTTGGTGGGGCTGCCCGGCCAGGGCTGGTGGAAGGACATGCCGACCAGGCCCGACGGGGCTCCGCCGGTGCCGGGGAGCGAGCTCGCCGAGCCGTCGCACCGGGGCTCCGTCCCGCTGGGGTTGTACGAGCCGTCGGCGGGGCGCGGCAGTCCGCGCCAGACCCCCACCGAAAGGTCCACCACGTCGTCGGTGTAGCCCCAGCCGGGGCGGCAGGTCGGCCACACCGCCCGGGAGTACGTTCGGGAGCGTCCCACCCCCCAGCCCTGCTCGCCGTACCCGGGCCCGAGGTCCACCTCCAGGAAGCCGGGCAGGCGTCCGGTGATGTCGGCGGCCTTGCGGTAGTAGTACCCGGGCGGCTTCGCGCCCGGGTAGTCGCCGTAGTCGGCGTTGTAGAGCTCGTTCTGCAGCTCCACATGCTGGCCGATGATCGTCTGCGACTCCATGCCGCTCCTGGCCCGGTTCTCCAGACCGGCGAGCATGCGGTAGACGGCGGCGGCCGAGTTCGTCGCATGCGGGTCGCGCTTGGAGAGCTCGGTCTCGACGGCGATCGCGGAAGCGCTGCTCGGCGTGGACAGGGTGTAGGCGCCGACCAGTGCTCCGCCCACCATGGCCCCGCCTCCGGCAAGGACTGAACGCCGGCCTATACCACCAGTACGCCTCACGTGCTCTGCTCCCTCAGAATCGGACGACGCCGGTTTCCCGGTCGGTTCCGCACAGGTCGGTCTCACAGAGATCGTAGGTGACTGACTGCGGTCAGAAATGCCGCCCCGCTTGCGTATTCGATTGCTCTGGTGCAGATCCATTTCTGTTACCGACGGGTATCCAACCGGCTGGAAACGGCCTACGCTGCACGTCATGACTGACATCAGCACCAGCAGTGCCGCCGGTGAGCGCAACCCCGTCGCGGAGGCCGGGCCTCGTACCGCAGCCGACGCTGTGACGCCGGAGCTGGTCGCCCGGCTGGTCAAGGGCATTACGACGGGCGCCGAGCCCGCGGTGGCGCAGAGCTTCAGCCCGTTCACCGGGGAGGTGCTCGCGGAGCTCCCCGAGTCCTCTCCCGAGGCCGTCGCCGACGCCTTCGCCCGGGCCCGGGTGGCCCAGGCGGCGTGGGCGCTGCGTCCGCTGCGGGAGCGCGCGGCGGTGCTGCTGAGGTTCCACGACCTGCTCTTCGCCGCCCAGGCCGAGCTGCTGGACCTGGTGCAGTCGGAGACCGGTAAGACCCGGGCGCACGCGTTCGAGGAGGTCAGCGCCGCTGCGGTGGAGGCCCGCCACTACGGGCGCGCGGCCGCCAAGTACCTCAGGCCGCGCCGTCGCGGCGGGGTGTACCCCGTTCTCACCCAGGTCCGCGAGGTGCGTCAGCCCAAGGGCGTCATCGGTCAGATCTCGCCCTGGAACTACCCGCTGGCGCTGTTCGTCGGCGATGCGATCCCCGCCTTCGTGGCCGGCAACGCCGTGGTGACCAAGCCCGACACCCAGACCGCGCTCACCGCGCTGCGCACCCGCGAGCTGATGATCGAGGCCGGGCTGCCCGCCGAGCTGTGGCAGATCGTGGTCGGGGACGGCCCGGTCGTCGGCCCCGAGGTGGTCGCCCACGCCGACTACGTCTCCTTCACCGGCTCCACCCGGACCGGACGGGACGTCGCCCAGCGCGCCGCCGCCCGGCTGATCGGCGCCTCCATGGAGCTCGGCGGCAAGAACGCCATGCTGGTGCTGGCCGACGCCGACCTGGACAAGGCGGCCGAGGGCGCGGTCCGCGCCTGCTTCTCCTCCGCCGGCCAGCTCTGCATCTCCATCGAGCGGCTGTATGTCGCCGCCGAGATCGCCGACGCCTTCCTGGAGAAGTTCGCCGCCCGCACCCGGGCGATGCGCCTGGGCAACACCCTGGCCTGGGGCGCCGACATGGGCTCGCTGGTCGCCCAGCGGCAGTTGGACACGGTCACCCGGCATGTCGAGGAGGCCGTCAAGAACGGCGCGAAGGTGCTGGCCGGCGGCCTGGCCCGGCCGGACCTCGGTCCGCTGTTCTTCGAGCCGACGATCCTGGACGGGGTCACCGAGGACAGCGCCGTGTGCACCGAGGAGACCTTCGGCCCGATCGTCTCGGTCTACCGCTTCGGCAGCGAGGACGAGGCGGTCGAGCGCGCCAACGGCACGCCGTACGGTCTGAACTCCAGTGTCTGGAGCCGTAGCACCAGGCGCGCCGTCGCCGTCGCGCAGCGGCTGCACTCCGGCACGGTGAACGTCAACGAGGGCTACGCGCCGGCGTATGCCAGTGTGGCCGCACCGATGGGCGGCATGGGCGACAGCGGCATCGGCCGCCGGCACGGCTCCGAGGGGATCCTCAAGTACACCGAGCCGCAGACCATCGCGGTGCAGAAGCTGATCAGCATGTCGCCCTCCTTCGGCATGGACGACGAGGGATACGCGAAGTTCCAGGCCCGCGCGCTGGCGGCGATGAAGGCGCTGCGGCTCAAGTAGGCGCTGCTGTCAGTTCACCAACGGTGCCTCAGGATTTGGGAGTTACGTCAATGGCGACGGATGAAGCGGTTGAGCCGGGTTTCGACTACGACGTGGTCGTCGTCGGCTCCGGGTTCGGGGGATCGGTCTCCGCCCTGCGGCTGACCGAGAAGGGCTACTCGGTCGCGGTGCTGGAGGCCGGTCGCCGCTTCACCCCGGCCACGCTGCCCAAGAACTCCTGGGACACCAGGAACTACCTCTGGGCCCCGGCCCTGGGGATGTACGGCATCCAGCGCTTCCACGTGCTGAAGGAGGTGATGGTGCTCGCCGGCGCGGGGGTCGGCGGGGGTTCGCTGAACTACGCCAACACCCTCTACGTCCCGCCGGAGGCGTTCTTCCAGGACCCGCAGTGGAAGTCCATCACCGACTGGGCGGCGGAGCTGGCCCCCTTCTACGACCAGGCGAAGCGGATGCTGGGGGTGCGCACCAACCCCACTGTCACCCCCTCGGACGTGGCGCTCAAGGCCTCCGCCGAGAAGCTCGGCTACGGCGACACCTTCCATCTGGCGCCGGTCGGGGTGTTCTTCGGCGACGGCCAGGACGTGGGCGGCGAGGGCGCGAAGGTCGCCCCCGGCACCGAGGTCGAGGACCCCTACTTCGGCGGGGAGGGCCCGCGCCGCCGGTCCTGCACCGAGTGCGGTGAGTGCATGACCGGCTGCCGGCACGGCGCGAAGAACACCCTCACCGAGAACTACCTGTTCCTGGCGGAGAAGAACGGCGCGCAGATCCTGCCGATGACCACGGTCACCCGGATCCGCGAGGACGGAGAGGGATACGCCGTCGACGTCCGGGCCACCGATTCACGGTCCAAGAACCCGGCCCGGAACGGCTTCAGGACGATTCGGGCGCGGAAGGTCGTCATCTCGGCCGGGACCTTCGGCACCCAGAAGCTGCTGCACGAGATGCGCGACGAGGGCCACCTCCCGCGGATCTCGGCGAAGCTGGGCGAGCTGACCCGCACCAACTCCGAGGCGCTGGTGGGCTCGATGACCACGGACCGGCGCCTGGGCCGCAGGGCGGACTTCACCCAGGGCGTCGCCATCACCTCGTCGGTGCACCCGGACCAGCACACCCACATCGAACCGGTGCGCTACGGCAAGGGCTCCAACGCGATGAGCCTGCTGTCCGTCATGCAGGTGCCGGGCGGCAGCCGGGTTCCGCTGCTGCGGTTCGCCAGGATCGCGGTCACCAAGCCGCACCTGACGGTGCAGATGCTGAACAAGCGGCGCTGGTCCGAGCGGGTCATCATCGGCCTGGTGATGCAGTCGCTGGACAACTCCATCATCGTGTCCCGGAAGAAGTCCGGGCTGGGCAAGGGGCAGTTGACGTCGCGTCAGGGTCACGGCGCGCCCAATCCCAAGTGGATTCCGGCGGCTGAGGAGTCGGCGCGCGCCGTCGCGGCCGAGATCCGCGGCGTCGCCGGGAGCGGCGTCAGCGATCTGCTCGGCCGCACCCTGACCGCGCACTTCCTCGGCGGCTGCGTGATCGGGGACTCGCCGGAGCGCGGCGTCATCGATCCCTACCAGCGGCTGTACGGCTACCCGGGCATCAGCGTCGCGGACGGCTCCACCGTCTCCGCGAACCTCGGGGTGAATCCCTCGCTGACGATCACGGCGCAGGCGGAGCGTGCGGTGTCGATGTGGCCCAACAAGGGCGAGGCCGACCCCCGCCCGGAGCAGGGCGAGCCCTACCGCCGGGTCGCCGCGGTGGCGCCGAAGGCCCCGGCGGTGCCCGCGGGGGCCTTCGCGGAGCTGCGGCTGCCGCTGCTGGCGGTGCCGGTGGTGCCCCCGGTGCGGGAAACCACGGGGGAGTAGCGGAGTAAGGGTTCGTTCACAATCACAGGTCCGACTCAGAGCCAACACATCCGTTTGGTATAACGAGACGCGTTCGAATCACATGCCGAGCGCGCAAAAGGCACGCTCCGAAGCCGGCAGCCGACGACCAGGATGAAGATCGTGCAGATGGCCGACTCCGCGGACCCCCGGACGCGACCTGTATCGACCATGCAGCGTGATGGCGTCGCCTACGAAGAGGACGCCGAGGCGACGACGGCCGTCGACGCAGACACTGCGGAACTCCAGGCGCTCCCGGAACCAGCAGCACTCCCGGAACCAGCGGCGCCCCCGGCTCCCGCGGCCACCTCGCCGACGCTGCCCCCCAGCGTCGGTCACGGACTCCTGGGCGTCGCCTACCTCGGGCTGATCGCCGCCAATTCCACCGCTCCGCTGCCAGGTTCCGTTCCGGTGGTCGACGTCCTCCTCGTCCTCTGCGCCTTCACGATCTCGCTCTCCGCGCTCCAGCGACTGACCACTCCGGGATCACTTTCCCCCGGGCGCAAACTGCTCCTTCTGCTCAAGCAGTACGGGGCCGCGCTCCCGCTGCTGCTCGGCGCCCTGCTCGGCACCGTCTGGCTGGCCGGCGGACTGGACGCCGCCACCGCGCTGCAGCGGCAGCTTCCGGGCGCGCTCTTCCAGGTGTCCGACTGGGCCGGGTACTCCACCGACCGGGTGCTGCCGTCGCTCACCCTGGGCAGCTCGCACGCGCCCTGGCCCTTCGCGGTGCTCTGGCCGCTCAGCGTCGTCGGACAGTACGCGCTGCTGTGGCCGCTGCTGCTGACACTGCTGGCCGTGCTGGTCCGGCGCTCCGTCACCGCGCTGGGAGCCCTGCTGCTCCTGCTCACCGCCGCCCCCGCAGCCGCGGTGTCGCTGCTGCCGTCGGCCTCGCTGCCCGGCTTCCTCCGGTCCGCGCTCGGCCTGGCGGTCGGCGAGCGTCTGATCGATCTCACCGCGGGGGCCGCTGCCGCCTGCGTCGTGCTCCTGGTCCTGCGCCGTCGGCAGGCAGCGCCCGCGCGGACCGGCGGCGCCCGTACCGCCCTCTGGACCTCGGCCGAACTCCTGGTGGTCCTCGCCGCCGTGGTCGGCTGGTTCGCCGGGAGGCCGGACGCCCTGTCGCCGCTGCTCCGGAGTCTCGGCCTGAGGCCGGACGCCGTTCCCCTGCACCGCCTGTACGACGGCGCGGACCTGCGCGGCCTGGCGCTGCACGCGCTGATCGTCGCGGTCCCGGCGCTGCTGCTGACGCTCGGCGGCGGCCTGCTCGCGGCCTGGCTGCGCCGGCCGCTGCTGGTCGAGATAGGTCGGATGGGCTATCTGCTCACCCTGGTCGGCGCGCTGATGACCTGGCTGCTCCATCGGGGCTGGCCCGGGCTGCCCTGGTACGGCCTGCTGATCGTGGGCACCGGGCTCGGCTGGCTGCTGACCCTGTGCGTGTACTACCCCACCTGGCGCCTGGCGCTGCGGAGTTGGAGCCCGCTGCGGGCGCTTCCGCTGCTGCTCGCCGCCTGCCTGCTGCTCGGCCTGGGCTCCTGGAAGCTCCCCGCACACGCGGCGGCGGCGCTGCGCCCCGACGGAAGGCAACTGGTCCTCGGTCTGGGCGACCAGCTGACGGGGGACCTCGCCCTGGCCCTGAACCACAGCGGCGCCCCGTTCTCCGGTCGTAGCGGTGTACGCAACGGCTCCTCGGCCGCCGAGGACTGCGGTCTGATGGACTGCCCGGGCTGGCAGCAGCAGTGGCAGAGCGCGCTCCATTCGACCCACCCCGACCTGGTGGTACTGCACCTCGGCCGGGACGCGGCACAGCACGCGGGAACGAACCCGGCGGCGAACACCTGCACCGCCGCCTACCGCGCGGAGTACCTCGGCCTGCTGAGCCAGGCCGTCGCCGTGGTCCACCGGTCGGATCCCGGCGTGCCGGTGCTGCTCGCGAACGAGCGCCTGGACAACAGCGCGGCCGAGCCGATCGGGACCGCCTGCTACAACCAGCGGATCCAGGAGTTCACCGACGCGCACAAGGGCGTCGTCCGGCTCCTGGACCTCAACGCCGAACTGTGCCCGGCCGGGGCCTGCCGACAGGCCACGCCCCAGGGGATCGCCTTCTACGGAACGGTCGACGGCACCCGGATCAGCGCGGCGGGCCGAGCGCTGATCGCCCCCTGGCTGGAGCAGCAGCTCCGGCAGGCGGCGAAGGCGGCGAAGTCAGTGAAGGCGGCCTCGTAGCGGGGCCCTCAGCCCTTCGACCCCGCCGTTCCCGGGCCCGCGTAGGAGGAGGAGAAGCACTGCTTGATCGCCTGCTCGGTGAGCGGGCGGCCGGCGAAGTCGAGGCGTGAGCTGGTCTCCGCGGGCGGGGTCCGCGGGTCGACGTGGAAGTTGAGCGACCACCAGTACACCCCCGCCATCTTCCGCTCCTGGACCACCTCGCACACCGCGCGGTACCAGGTGGCCTGCACGGCGGCGTTGACCGTGCCGTACCGGTAGTAGTCGCCGGGGCTGGCGAACGCGCCGTTCTGCGCTCCCACGCCGGCCTCCGCCAGCACGGTGCCCGACATCGGCCCGGTGCTCTTGCGGTCGAGCCACTTCTGCCAGCCGTTGACGATGGTGCTCACCGAGGCGCTGTCGGGCGCCTTGACCGGGGGGTAGGCGTCGACGTCGACCTGGTCGACCGGCAGCTTCACGTCCTTGGTGACGAAGTTGTCCCAGTTGGTGTCGTAGGTCAGCTGCCCCGGAAACCGGCCGTGCAGGGACGAGAGCAGGGAGCTCCACTGCGAGCTGTTCTCGAGCGAGACCAACTCGGTGCCGACCACCAGGGTGGCCGCCCCCTCCGTGCGCGCCAGGTCCGCGTACTGGTCCAACAGCTTGCCGTAGGAGGTGAACCAGGCCTGGCGGCTTGCGGGTTCCAGGGCTCCGCGCCACTGCGGGAGCAGGCTGCGCTCGTCGATGATCGGACGCAGGGTGATCCGCATTCCGGCGGCCTTGAAGGCGTCCAGGGCGAGCTTCAGCCGCGCGGGGCTGGGGGTCTTGGCCTCGGGGTGCACGCTGTCGGAGTCGATCGAGTCGACGTACAGCGGGAACGAGAGCGCCACCGAGTTGGCGCCCAGCGACACCAGGTAGTTGCTGACCCGGCGGGCCTTGCCGCGGACCTCCGACTCGCTGTCCGTGCTCATGTCCTCCCAGTAGACCTGCACCCCCCACTGCGGCATTCCCGCGTGCCACGGCTTCGCCACCCGGGGTACCTTCTGCCCGGCTGACGCGCTGGACACCGGCGGGGCGCTCTGCGCCGCGTTCAGCACCGGGTCCGCGAACTGCTTGAGCGGCGTGGGGCGGGCGGTGGGCGTCGCGGAGGAGGACCCGTGGGGCAGCAGCGCACCGGCAGTCCAGTGCAGGGGCTGCACCCCGACGGCGACCGGGACCGCGATGACCGTCGCCAGCACGGTGCAGGGGAGCACCACGAGCCAGCCGCGCCGGGAGCGCGGCGGGGCCGGACTCACCTCTCCGTCGGCGAAGACCAGCTCGATCGGCGCCGGCTTCTCCTGCTCGGAAGCGGGCATGCGGTGTTCCTCCACGATTCGGAACCGGTCAGACCGGTTTGGCGATGACGACGAACTGGTTCTCCTCGCCGCGGATGAACTTCAGGAAGCCGCGGAACCCGCCCAGTCCTTCGAGCACCGAGAAGACCGGTATCAGGGCGACCACGGCCACCGGCTCCCACCAGTGACGGTGCCCGCCGCGCGAGACCAGGCTGTTGAGCCGCAGCCCCTCCCAGTAGGTCCAGATGACATAGGCGAAGTTCAGCGCCCAGAGCAGCACGATCGACTGCGCCACGGGCGAGGTGTTCATGCTTCCGCTGAGCCAGGCGAACGCCAGGATCATGCCGATGTGCTGCAGCGGTCCCAGGATCCAGGTCGCCACGCACACCGCGAGGAACCAGCGGTGCCGCAGCGGGATGGTCCGGTTGAAGCACAGCGCGACCAGCCCCCAGGACCAGCGCTCGCGCTGCTTGACGAAGTCGCGCACGGTCGCCGGGGAGGCCCCGTAGCAGCGGCCGTTGAACCAGTCGCTGCGGCCCGGGTAGCGGCTGCAGAAGGTCAGCGCCAGCTGTGCGTCCTCGACGATGGCTTTGGGGCCGAAGTCCCAGCCGATGGTGGCCTCCACCGAGGCTCTGAGCACCAGCAGTTCGCCGTGCACTCCGGCGATGGGGGTGCCGGTTCCGGTGAGCGCCCGGAAGCGGGCGATGTCGTCGGCGGGGCGCACCGAGTCGGCGAACCAGGTGAAGCGGTTCGCCGCGTGCTCGCGCGGATAGGTGAGGATGCCCTGCGCCATGTGCTTGACCTCGTCCGGCGTGGCCCGGCGCTGGCGGTTGATGAACTGGGCCAGGGCCGCCGCGGTGTCGGGGCCCACGCCGGTGTCGTCGTCCATGTGCAGGACCCACACCTCGTCGCGTGCCTCGCCCTCCTCGATCCGCAGCTCGTGGGAGTAGTGGTTCGCCCGCGCCTTGAAACGGGTCCCGTTGGCGGTGCGGTAGCTCCGGGGGACGCTGACCACGCGGATCAGCGGGTCGGTCGCCGCCAGCCGGTCGATCCGCTCCTCGGCCTCGCAGCCCTCCTCGGTGAGCACGTCAATGCGTAACTGGGTGAAGTAGAGCGGGAGGTGCTCCACATAGGACTGCACCGAGCGTTCCAGCGCCGGGTAGGTGTCATGCCGTCCGATGGTCGGCACCAGCACGATCAGCAGGTCGTTCGAGACCTCGGCCGGCGGAGCCATCTCATGCCTGCGCCGGTGCCGTCGGCGGATCAGCACCGCTCCCTGAAGCCCCACCAGCACACCGATGGCCGGCAGCGACCAGACGATGGTGAGGATCCAGCCGAGCGGGGTGCCGTTGGGCCGGTACGTCCACAGCCCCCATCCCGTCAGCAGGGTGAACGGAAGAGCGAAGGGGACGATGCCGGGGCGCCAGTAGTCGATGCGGCGGGCCAGCTTGCTGCTCTGTCTGGACATGGATCGGCTCTACGACGTGGGAGACGTCGGCTTCGGCGGTACCGCCCGGAACCGGGTGGTGGCCTCGTCGGACAGGGGAACGGCGTCGCTCGGCTCGGCCGGCTTCGGCTGTTGCTGCGGAGGCTGCTGCGGCTGCGGGGTGGACAGCTGGGTGGGGGGCGGAGTGGCTGCCGCGGGCGGTGCGACATAGGGCGGGAGGGTCGGTCCCTGCGGCGGCTGCCCCTGTGGCTGCGGCAGTTGCTGGTATGCCTGCTGCGGAGCGGCGCTCGGCGCGTACCCCTGCGGAGCCGCCTGCTGCGGGTAGTAGTGCTGCTGCGGCGCCTGCTGCTGGGGGACGGGCTGCGGGGCGTACTGCGGTGCTCCCTGCTGCGTCGGATACATGGCGGCCTGCGCGGCCGCCGTCCACGGGCTCGGCGGCGGCTGCCACGGGACGTGCGCGCCGACCCGCCGCGACAGCATGATCACCAGGGCGATGGTGACCAGGACTCCCACGATCAGCGTCGCCAGCAGCAGTTGACCCGTGAGCTGCCCGGTGAACCAGGGACGCTGTGCGGGGTCGAACAACGCCCCGGTGAGGCTGCGCAGCCGGTTGTAGCCCTCGACCGCCGCGACTCCGCAGACCAGCCCGCGCGCCCAGTGGCTGCCGCGAAGGATGAACAGGCCGCCGACGGCGTAGAGGATCGCGTAGTCGAAGCTGGAGGTCTCGGCCTGACCGCTGCCGCCGTGGGAGCCGTAGTAGACGATCCCCAGCAGGAACTGTCCCGGCCCGACCACCGCAAAGCAGTTGTAGAGTGCACGAACCAGAAGAATCGCCGCCCACCCGATGGCCACATAGGAGGCTGCCCGGTAGAGGGTCGGCACGTCGGCCGGGCGTGGGGACAGATGTGAATCGGTACTCATGAGCTTTCCCCCTGGTCGGGCCGATCGGCTGGCGCAGGTACGTGGACACCGCACTCGGCGCGAGTCGCACAATAGACCTAGGCTCAAACTCTAGAGCCAAGGTTTTCACAACTGTCACCCAGGCTCCCGTGCGTGCTCGCCGGCCAAAGCCGCCTCTCCAGTTGAGCGACGTAGGTCACATTTGCTGGAAGCGGCTTTGGTTGGGATCACTGGCCGCTAGGTTTCCGATCAGAACCCGCCCGCACCGACGGATGAACCGACGGCGCGGGCGGTGTCATGCCCGGGCCCTCGAAAATTTGGGCAGGGCCGGCGGCACGCCGGTTAGGGTCGCGCCAGGACCGACACACCCCGGGGGCTTCGATGCGGCGTGATGACCATCAGACACTCGTCTTTGACGCGGACGACACCCTCTGGGAGAACAACGTCCTGTTCGAGCGGGTCATCGCCGACTCCCTGAGCTGGCTCCGGCACCCCACGCTGGACCAGCTCCAGTTGCGTGCCGTCCTGGACGAGATCCAGGCGGCCAACGCCGTCGCCCACGGGTACGGCAGCCGGATGCTGCTGCGCAGTCTGGCCGACTGCGTCCAGGCGCTGCGGGGTCGGCCGGCCACGGCGGGGGAGCGCGCGGAGATCGAGAGCCTGGCCGCCGTCCTGGTCGACCACCGGGTGGAGCTGATCTCGGATGTCCCGGAGACGCTCGCGGACCTCGGCAGTCGGCACAGCCTGCTGATGCTCACCAAGGGCGACCCGCAGGAACAGCGGCGCAAGATCGACGCCTCACGGCTGGCGCACCACTTCCGGGCCATCGAGATCGTCCAGGAGAAGGACAGTCGGACCTACCGGGACTTCCTGGAGACGCACGCGCTCGCGCCCGCCGACAGCTGGATGATCGGCAACTCGCCGAAGTCGGACATCCTGCCGGCCCGCCAGGCGGGCATGGGCGCCGTCTTCATCCCCCACGAGCACACCTGGGCGCTGGAGCACAGCGAGCTGGACCCCGCCGACGGCGGAGTGCTGCACCTGCGTTTCTTCCGCGAACTCCTCGACCACTTCTGAGAGTTGTGATGACTGGAACCCCATCCGAACGCCCGGCCGAGCGGGCGCTCACCGAGCCCGTGGTGTCCTGTGTCTTCGTCTGCCACGACGGCCGGGGACGGATCCTGCTGGCCCGGCGCAGTGAGGGCGCGCGGGACGAGCCGGGGACCTGGGACACCGGCGCCGGGGCGCTGGAGCACGGGGAGTCCTTCGAGGCGGCGGTGCGGCGCGAGGTCCGCGAGGAGTACCTGGCGGAGGCCCTGGCCGTCGAGACCCTGGGCGTGCGCAACATCCTGCGCGGCGAGCCGGTCTCGCACTGGGTCGCGGTGCTGTTCGCCGTCCGGGTCGACCCGGACCGGGTCTCCATCGGCGAGCCCCACAAGTTCGACGCCCTCGGCTGGTTCACCCTGGACTCGCTGCCCCAGCCGCAGCACTCCCAGCTCGCCGGGACCCTTGCGCTCTTCGGCCGCGGCGCCGGCGCGGGGTGACAGAGGCACATTGCTCCGCCATCGCGGCGTAACCACCCGTCGTGCTGGAATAGGGGAACACGCCATCTCGATCGTCCATATTCTGTGACTGGCAACACGTCCCTGAACGAAAGGCTCGCGCAGCCGATGCCCCGTCTCTCCGTCGTCGTCCCGATCTACAACGTCGAGCGCTACCTCGAGGAGTGCCTCGACTCGATCGCCGCCCAGACCTTCGGGGACTTCGAGTGCGTCCTGGTCGACGACGGCTCGACCGACTCCAGCGCGGCGATCGCCGAGGCCTTCGTCGCGAAGGACCCGCGGTTCCGGCTGGTCCAGCAGGAGAACAAGGGCCTCGGGGCGGCCCGCAACACCGGCTGGCGGCACATCGGCGCCGACACCGAGTACCTGACGTTCGTGGACAGCGACGACACCCTGCCGCCCAACGCCTACCAGCTGATGGTCGGCACGCTGGACGAGACCGGCTCGGACTTCGTCACCGGCAACGCACTGCGGTTCAACTCGGAGGGGTACTCCCCGTCCGGCGTCCACATCAAGCCGTTCAAGGAGACCCGGCTCAAGACCCACATCACCGCGACCCCGGCGCTGGTCACCGACCGCACCGCGTGGAACAAGGTCTACCGCCGCAGCTTCTTCGACGCCGCCGGCGTCCTCTACCCCGAGGGCATCCTGTACGAGGACGCCCCGGTCAGCGTCCCGCTGCACTTCCTCGCCGCCTCGGTGGACGTGCTGTCCGAGCCGATCTACCACTGGCGCGTGCGCGAGACCGGCGAGGTGTCGATCACCCAGATGACCGACCCCAGGAGTCTGGTCGACCGGGTCCGCTCGATCGAGCTGGTCCGGGAGTGGCTGCTCGCCCACCCCGAGCCGGAGTACCGCGACTACCTGCGCTCCTACGACGCCAACACCCTGGTCGAGGAGATCCCGAAGTTCTTCTGGCTGGTGGCGGACGGCGACGCGGCGTACCGAGTGGCCTACCAGCAGCACGTCACCCGCCTACTGCAGGCGATCGGCACCGAACACCTCACCGGCCTCAAGGGCCCCCTCCGCATCAAGTACCGCCTCACCCTGGCGAACCGCATGCGCGCCTTCATAGCAGTCCACCGCCTGCACCGCTTCTACGTGGCAGCGCGCCGCCGACTCCGCGGCGGGGGCCGCTAAGGGGACGCCGAGCGCTTCGCCTCAGGGCGACGTGCGTTCCGGTGACGGGGCCGCAGAGGCTGGGTGATTGTCGTCGCCGACATGGCACGATGCCCCCAGACCGGAGGGGGAGGGTATGAACGAGTCGGGGCGGGTGGAGGCGTTCAGCGACGGGGTGTTCGCGATTGCCATCACGTTGCTGATCCTGGACGTCAAGACGCCGTCGCAGGATTCCGGGAAGAGCCTCGCGTATCAACTGGCCCATCTGTGGCCGCAGTACGACGCCTATGTGGTCAGTTTCCTCGTCATTGGCATCATGTGGGCCAACCACCACCAGGTCTTCAGTTTTGTCGCCAGGGTGGACCGGACACTGGTGTTCCTGAACCTGTTGCTGTTGATGGGGGTTTCGGCGTTGCCGTGGGCCACGTCGGTGGTGTCGAGTTATCTGACCCAGCCGAAGGAGGCGCGGTTGGCGGTGGCGCTCTATGGCGGGTTCATGGTGGTGCATGCGTTGACGTTCACGACGTTGTGGTGGTGGCTGACCCGGACCGGGCATCTGTTCGATGCGCGGGTGGATGAGGTGCGGGCCAAGGCGACGCGGGTGCGGTTCGCGCTGGGGACGGTGGTGTACCCGATCCTGGTGGGCTTCTCCTTCGTGAACGCGCTGTTGACCCTCGCGCTCCATGGAGTCGTCGCGATCTACTACGCCTTCAACCAGCTGCATGTGCCGACCAGGCCCGATACGGACTCGGCGGCGGAGTAGCCGGGCAACGACCGAGGGCCCCGCGGGGGAAGACGGGGCCCTCAATCTGCGGCAACCGGCGTCAGGGCAGCGCCGGTGCTGCGGGAACGGCACCGGGGGAGGGGTGCCGTTTGTCAGTTGGTTCTGGGTTCACCTGGGCAGGGGGCGCGCGCATCGGGCATGCGCCTCTGGGCAGGGACGGCGAGGTGGGTGGTTGGCCCACGGGGCCGATTCAACTACTGTGAGTGACTGGCGAGAGTCCGTTCGGAGCGGTTTCCCGGCCTGCTGGAGGCGGTGTTCCCCAGTGCCGATCCGCTGCCTCAATGCCACCCCCTCACCAGCATCGTGGGGGATATGGCCGGTGTTGCGCAACTGGTTCGGCACACATCGGCATAGTCGTTTTCTGTGAACCGACGTGCGTCGGTGCCCCTGAGGGCGGTGCGGTGCCGACGTTACGCTCTGCGAGGGGAAGCGCGAGGGGGTGCGCAGTGGGATGTGCGCCGGGGACGGGGACTGATCCGGGGCGGTCGGAGCCGAGCGTCCCCGGTGCCGACCGCCCCTTCACAACAGATCACTTCAGTCATGACCGGGCGGCTGTCCCCTGCTGCCCGGTCGAGGCGTCGGCGCGAGGTCCCACGACACACCGGTAAGGGCGAGTCTCATCGCGTCGGCGGACTGTTGTGACACTCCACGCGTGGTCCTGCTCGCCGTACACGTCCCCCGGAAGGGGGCTGGGAGCACGTCACTGGCCGGGACGTGAACCCCGTACGGTCATGGGGAACAACGATTCTCCTGATGAGGGGTCACGGTTTCTGGTACCCGGCGAACGAGTGAAGCCGCTATGATGACCGCCATGTTCTGCGCGGCGTTCAACTTTAGCTATGGCACCGGAAGCCCCGGTCGCCATGGTGATGCCGTCTGACATCAGGACAGCCAGACATCACACAGGCGCCCCGGGCCATCGGCCCGGGGCGCCTGTCGTCTCCCCGGCGCCATGCTCGGCCCCCCGCCGTCGTATCCGAGGGAGAACAGTTCATGGACCGCATCACCACCACCAGCACCGGGGAACTCACTGCCGAGCAGGCCCAGGCGGTGATCGCCGAGGCGCGCGGGCGCATCGACGAGCTGGACCAGCGCATCATCGAACTGGTCCGGCAGCGGATGGGCGTGTCCGCCGAGGTCCAGTCCGCCCGGATCACCACCGGCGGCCCGCGGCTCGCGCTCAACCGCGAGCTGGAGATCCTGGCCCGTTACCGTGCCGCGCTGGGCCCGCAGGGTACCGAGGTCGCGATGCAGTTGCTGGAGCTGTGCCGGGGCCGGGCCTGAGGGGTCACGCCGGGGTCGGGGGAGCGCGGGGCGACGGCTGAGCAGAGGGGTGCGCGGGCGACGGTAGGATGGGATTCCCCCCATCGCACCGCCGGAAGGCCGCCCTGTGGCAATCGCGACCCCCGACCATCAGTCGACGACCCCGCAAACGCAGGACACCGTGCTCGTCGTCGACTTCGGCGCCCAGTACGCCCAGCTCATCGCGCGCCGGGTCCGCGAGGCCCGGGTCTACAGCGAGATCGTCCCGTCGAGCATGCCGGTCGCCGAGATGCTGGCCAGGAGGCCCGCGGCGATCATCCTCTCCGGCGGGCCCTCCTCGGTGTACGCCGAGGGCGCCCCGGTGCTGGAGCTGGCGATCTTCGAGGCCGGGGTGCCGGTCTTCGGCATGTGCTACGGCTTCCAGCTGATGGCCGTGGCGCTCGGCGGCACCGTCGACAACAGCGGCGCCCGTGAGTACGGCCGGACCGGGCTGACCGTCTCCCGTCCCGGGTCGACCCTGTTCGAGGGGACCCCGGCCGAGCAGTCGGTGTGGATGTCGCACGGCGACGCCTGCTCCGCCGCTCCTCCCGGGTTCACCGTCACCGCCTCCACCGAGGTGGTCCCGGTCGCCGCGTTCGAGGACGACGCCCGTAAGCTCTACGGCGTGCAGTACCACCCCGAGGTGCTGCACACCACGCACGGCCAGCAGATCCTGGAGCACTTCCTCTACCGCGGCGCCGGCATCGCCCCGTCCTGGACCACGACCAATGTGGTGGACGAGCAGGTCGCGCTGATCCGCGCCCAGGTCGGCGACAAGCGCGCCATCTGCGGGCTCTCCGGCGGCGTGGACTCCGCGGTCGCCGCCGCGCTGGTGCAGAAGGCCGTCGGCAATCAGCTGACCTGCGTGTACGTCGACCACGGGCTGATGCGCAAGGGCGAGTCCGAGCAGGTCGAGAAGGACTTCGTGGCGGCCACCGGCGTGCAGCTGAAGGTCGTCGACGCCGAGGAGCGCTTTCTGACCGCGCTGGCCGGGGTGTCCGACCCGGAGCAGAAGCGCAAGATCATCGGCCGGGAGTTCATCCGGGTCTTCGAGCAGGCCGCCAGCGAGATCGTGGCCGAGGCCGGCGCCTCCGGCGAGTCGGTGGAGTTCCTGGTCCAGGGCACCCTCTACCCGGACGTGGTGGAGTCCGGCGGCGGCACCGGCACCGCCAACATCAAGTCGCACCACAATGTCGGCGGCCTCCCCGAGGACCTGCAGTTCCAGCTGGTCGAGCCGCTGCGCAAGCTGTTCAAGGACGAGGTCCGGATGGTCGGCGCCGAGCTCGGCCTGCCCGAGGAGATCGTCCAGCGGCAGCCCTTCCCCGGTCCGGGGCTCGGCATCCGCATCGTCGGCGAGGTCACCAAGGACCGGCTGGACCTGCTCCGCGAGGCCGACGCCATCGCCCGCGCCGAGCTGACCGCGGCCGGCCTGGACCGCTCGATCTGGCAGTGCCCGGTGGTGCTGCTCGCCGACGTCCGCTCGGTCGGCGTGCAGGGCGACGGCCGCACCTACGGCCACCCGATCGTGCTGCGCCCGGTCTCCTCCGAGGACGCCATGACGGCCGATTGGTCCCGGGTCCCCTACGAGGTGCTGGCCAAGATCTCGACGCGGATCACCAACGAGGTCCCGGACGTGAACCGGGTCGTACTGGACGTGACCAGCAAGCCCCCGGGCACCATCGAGTGGGAGTAGCCCACTCGAACGCATCGTCAACGCTGCCGCCACTCGACATTCGTTCGGGTGGCGGCAGGGTTGTTTTCGGGCATCCCGGTTGGGTGTTCCCGGCCGGCTGATCCCGCATCAGGTTGTCGGACGAAGGCCCTGGTCATTCCACCTACCGGGGGGTAGCTTCCCTGCGAGGAATCCACCCCGCTAGGAGAGCCCGCGATGACCAACCCGCCTCCGTCCCCCGTGCCCCTGGACCAGTTGCAGTTCGCGCTGCCGCAGAAGTTCGAGACCGTCGAGGAGGAGCGGCAGCACCGCAAGGAGCGGCTGGTGGTGGCGCTGCGGCTGTTCGGGAAGTTCGGCTTCGAGGAGGGCGTGGCCGGGCACATCACCGCTCGCGATCCCGAGTGGACCGACCACTTCTGGGTGAACCCGTTCGGGATGTCGTTCAAGCGGATCACGGTCAGCGATCTGATCCTGGTGAACCACGACGGACAGGTCGTGCAGGGCCGCCACCATGTGAACGCCGCCGCCTTCGCGATCCACTCGCAGGTGCACGCCGCCCGTCCGGAGGTGGTCGCGGCGGCGCACAGCCACTCCATCCACGGCAAGACGCTGTCCGCGCTGGGCGAGCTGCTGGAGCCGATCACCCAGGACGTCTGCGCCTTCTACGAGAACCACGCGCTGTTCGACGACTACACGGGCGTCGTCCTGGACCGGGAGGAGGGCCGCCGGATAGCCGCCGCGCTGGCCGGCCACAAGGCCGTCATCCTGCGCAACCACGGGCTGCTGACCGTGGGCGACTCGGTGGACGCGGCCGCCTGGTGGTTCATCACCATGGAGCGGTCCTGCCAGGTGCAGTTGATGGCCAGAGCGGCGGGCAAGCCGGTTCTGGTGGACCATGAGAACGCGGTGATCACCCGGGACCAGCTCGGCAACGACCTGGTGGCCTGGATCAACTACCAGCCGCTGGTCGCCGGACACGAGGACGCGCTGGTCGGCGCGTTCGAGTAGCCGCGCGGCGGTACCGGAACGAAGGGGGCGCGCTGATTGAACTTCGCGCCCTCTCCTTGCGTAGTGCTCTGGTGTACGCAAGGCGGGCTCGGAGAGGCGGAGATAGAGCATGGATCTGTCAGAGAAGGCGACACGGTATGCGCTGCTGCCGCTCCGGCTGTTCCTGGGGGTGACCTTCATCTATGCCGGGCTGGACAAGCTCACCGACTCGCACTATCTGGCCGGGCTGAGCGATCCGACCTCCTTCGCGTCGATGACCCAGGGGGTCAAGTCCGGCAGCCCCATCGGGCCGCTGCTGGACCTGGCGCTGAAGGCGCCCACCGCCTTCGCCCTGGCCATCGCGATAGGCGAGCTGGCCGTGGGCCTCGGGGCGCTGTTCGGGCTGCTGGGGCGGGTGGCGGCGCTGGGCGGGGTGCTGCTGAACCTCAGCTTCTTCCTGACTGTGAGTTGGCAGGTGCAGCCCTACTACCTGGGCAATGACCTGATCTATCTGATGGCGTGGGTGCCGCTGCTGCTGGCCGGGATGCCGTACCTGTCCCTGGACGGGTGGCTGGCGTCCCGGCGGCGCCGGTCGGCGGGGGCTCAGGGCGTGCGTTCGGACTCGTCGTCGAGCAGCCCGAGCGAGTCACGGTCGGTGGAGAGGTCCTCGTAGCGGTCCCGCTGGCCGCGGGCCATCCGGTGGACGGCCCCGGCCAGCCCGGCCACGCCCAGGGCGATCAGCAGCAGCGGGATCACCAGCCGGCCGTTCACACTCAGCTGCCCGGCGGCGTCCAGCAGGTAGAGCACGGCGATGGCGACGAAGGCCAGTCCCGCGATCAGCGAGAACAGATCGAGCTGATGACGCTTCACTGGGTGACCTCCAGGTCTCCGACCCCGACGTTCAGATCGAGGCTGACGGTGCCGTGCTTGGCGGCGGCCTCGGGGGCGATGTCCGTGGTGCGGTTGGTCGAGACGCCTCCGGCGCCGCTGTCGTCCGGGAGCCGGATGCTGCCGATGCCGACATGGGCGTCGATCTTGAGCTCGGTTCCCGGCGGCACGATCACGGTGAGCTTGCCGAAGCCGAGGTGGACCCTGGTGCTCACGGTCTGCCCGGCGGTCGGCGCGGCGCCGCTGAGGTCGAGGGTGGCGTCGCCGCCGTCCAGTTGGTAGCCCGGCTGCACCGCGGCCGCGGTGACCGGGATCCAGGTCTGGTGCTGGTACGCGGTGCGCAGGTGGACCGGCCCCGCGCCGACGGCGGCGACGGCGAGGGTGAGCAGCGTCGCCCACACCGCCAGGCTGCGGCCCCGGCCCCAGAGGGAGCAGACGACCATGCCCAGCCCCAGCACCAGCAGCGCGGCGGCGAGCACGGCCAGGACGTTGACCGGGCGGTTGTCCTTGGCGGCGACCCACCAGACGGCGCTGCCGGTGATGACGGCGAGGAAGAAGAAGGCCGAGCCGAGGAAGGAGCGCTGACGGGTCCGCCGGGGGGCCGGAACCGGCGCGAAGGCAGGGGCCGGTGGGGGTGGCGGGGGCGAGGGCGGGGAGTACGGGGGGTTGTCGCTCGGGACGGCATCGGTGGGTGTGCCGTCTTTGGCCATGCCGTCTTCAGGCAGGCCGTCCTGCGGCAGCGTGTCGGTGGCGCCGTCCTCCTCCGCGGAGTGCTTGGCCATCGGGTCGGCGCGCTGCCACCAGGCCGGGGCCGGCGGCGGAACCGGGACGGTGGGCTGCTCCGGCGGCGCCGACGGCGGGCTGGTGCGGAACTTCAGACCGAAGACCGAGCCCTCCACGCCGCCCCCGGCCGACTCGGCCTCCTCGGCCGCACCGGTGACCGGCTGCTCCCAGCGGCGCGGGTGCTTGGCCGGGTCGTAGCGCAGCGCGGCGAAGGCCAGCAGAGCGATCAGGGTCAGCGGGAAGATGTGGCCGGTGCTGCCCATGTAGGAGAAGAAGATGCCGGTGCCCAGCACGGTCACCAGCACCGCGCCCAGCGACTGGCCGTCCACCCGGCCTGACAGCAGCCGCTGCAGCTCGTTCCGCCTGGTCTGCTCGACCGGGACGATCAGCCAGGCCAGGCCGTAGATGAACAGGCCGACGCCGCCGGACAGGCAGAGCACGGCGATCACCACCCGGAACACCACCGGGTCGATGTCCAGGTGTCGCCCCAGACCGCCGCAGACCCCGGCCACCACGCGGCGGTCGCGGCTGCGCTCCAGCGGGGGCCGCGCGGCGCGGGCCGGTTGCGGGCCGGCCGGAGGTGGTGCCTGCGGTGGAGGCGTGTCGTCCTTCATAACCCCATCCTGCTGCCAACGGGGCCCGGAGCCCATCAGGCATCTCCCTGAGCGGACCCTGAGATACCCCCTCGGCAGATACCCGGAGCGCTCCGGACGTGTGACGATCGTGGTGTGGCAGCCACCGACTTCAACCCCGACCCCGCGCAGGCGCCGGCCTCCGTGCCCGCGCCCGGACCTGCGCCCGGACCCGCTCCCGCGCCGGAGCTCCCGCCGGGACCCGCACCGGTGCGCAAGCTGTACCGGATCCCCGACGGGCGGATGCTCGGCGGGGTGGCCAACGGGCTCGCCGCACACCTCGGCGTCGGCCGGTTCTGGGTCCGGGTGGCGTTCGTGGTGCTGCTGCTGGGCAACGGGCTGGGTGCGCTGCTGTACGCGGCCTTCTGGTTCGCGGTGCCGATGGGGCTGCGCGCCGGGGCGCCGCCCGCGACGACCTGGCAGGTCGGGAACATCGGCCCGTACTCGCTGGAGAAGCAGCAGCGCGGGCTGCGGCGGGTCCGGCAGCTGCTGCAGCAGACCCTCCAGGGCGAGCCGACCGTGGACGGGCGGAGCGCCCCGGGCGCGGGCTCGACCCGTCCGGCGACGGGGCCGGGATCGGCGGAGGACGAGGAGCACCGGGGCCCGCTGCTGGCGCTGATCGCCGTCGTCGCCGGGCTGCTGGTGTTCCTCAACACCGTGACCAAGCAGGCGACTTCGCCCTACATCTGGCCGATACTGCTGGCCGGTCTCGGCGTCGCCGTGGTGTGGCGGCAGGCCGACGACGCGCGCTGGGCGCGCTGGTTCTCGCTCGGCGAGAGCAAGCGCAGCACCACCCTGCTGCGGACCCTGGCCGGGGTGCTGCTGGTCGCCGCCGGGGTGGTCGGCTTCCTGTTCGTCTCCGGGACGCTCTCCGACTTCGCCAAGGTCGCGCAGGCCGTCCTCGCCGTCCTGGCCGGGGCGCTGCTGCTGGGCGGCCCCTATCTGCTGCGGATGTGGCAGGACCTGGGCACCGAGCGCGGCGAGCGGATCAGGGCGCAGGAACGCGCGGAGGTGGCCGCCCATCTGCACGACTCCGTGCTGCACACGCTCACCCTGATCATGCGCAACGCCGAGGACCCCAAGGAGGTGACCCGGCTGGCCCGGGCCCAGGAACGCGACCTGCGGCAGTGGCTCTACCGCCGGCCGTCCGGCGCCGACGAGGCCGAGGCGGCGGCGGACACCCTCGCCGAGTGCGCCCGCAAGGTCGCCGCCGAGGTCGAGGACCTGCACGGGGTGCCGGTCGAGGTGATCGTCGTCGGCGACTGCCCGATGGACGAGGGACTGGTGGTGCAGTTGCAGGCCGCCAGGGAGGCGCTGGTCAACGCGGCCAAGTACGGTGGCGGCGAGCCGGTCTCGATGTACGCCGAGGTCGAGGGGAACACCGTCTGGGTGTTCGTCCGCGACCGCGGCCCCGGTTTCGACCTGGACTCTGTGCCGGAGGACAGGATGGGCGTGCGCGGATCGATCATCGGTCGGATGCAGCGCAACGGCGGGCATGCGCGGGTGCGTCCGGCTCCCGCCGGCGGTACCGAGGTCGAACTTGAGATGGAGAGGGCGGGCGAGCAATGACGACGGGCGGGGACGAGATGGCTGCCGGGACCGAGGGCGACGGCGGTACCGAGCGCAGGGCGCGGGTGGTGCTGGTGGACGACCACCGGATGTTCCGTACCGGCGTGCGCGCCGAGATCGGGCAGACCGAGCGCACCGGCGTGGACGTCGTCGGTGAGGCCGCCGATGTGGAGCAGGCCGTCGCGGTGGTGACCGCGACCAGGCCCGACGTGGTGCTGCTCGACGTCCATCTGCCGGGCGGCGGCGGGGTGGAGGTGCTGCGGCGCTGCGCCCCGCTGATGCCCGGCGGCACCGCGCCGGCGACCTCGCCGGAGGGCGCGGAGGCGGTGCGGTTCCTGGCCCTGTCGGTCTCCGACGCGGCCGAGGACGTCATCGGCGTGATCCGGGGCGGTGCCCGCGGCTATGTCACCAAGACCATCACCGGCACCGATCTGGTCGACGCGATCTTCCGGGTCGCCGACGGCGACGCGGTGTTCTCGCCGCGGCTGGCCGGGTTCGTGCTGGACGCCTTCGCCGCCACCGACACCCCGCCGGTGGACGAGGACCTGGACCGGCTGACCCAGCGCGAACGCGAGGTGCTGCGGCTGATCGCCCGCGGGTACGCCTACAAGGAGATCGCCAAGCAGCTGTTCATCTCGGTGAAGACGGTGGAGAGCCATGTCTCGGCGGTGCTGCGCAAGCTCCAGCTGAGCAACCGTCATGAGCTGACCCGCTGGGCGACGGCGCGCCGGCTGGTCTGACTCTGTCGGGTGCGGCGTCTGCACGGTTGGGCGCAGTTCCCCGCGCCCCTGATAGTGCGACTTGCCCACGTCGGTTCAGTTGCAGCCCCATAGGGGCGCGGGGAACTGCGCGACAAGCTACGCGCGAGCCGCACCCGACAACGCTGCCCCTACCCGGGCCGGACCGCTCCGCTGATGGGCATCTCGTCGACCGGCGCGTACTCCACCGACGCGCCGGGGTGCGGGGCGTGGATGATCTGGTGGTTGCCGACGTACATGCCGACATGGCTGATACCGGAGTAGTAGAAGACCAGGTCGCCGGGTTGGAGTTGACCGACCGGGATCCGCTGCCCGGCGTTGATCTGGTCGTAGGTGGTGCGCGGCAGGGAGACCCCGGCGGCGGCCCAGGCGGCCTGGATCAGCCCTGAGCAGTCGAAGGCGTCGGGCCCGGCCGCACCCCAGACGTAGGGCCTGCCGATCTGGGCGCGGGCGAAGGCGACGGCGGACGCGGCGCGGCCGGAGGCCGGGACCTCGGCGGTCTGCGCCGACGGATCGGTGCCGCCGCCGACCTGGTGCAGGCCGGCCTGCTGGGCCTGACTGAGGGTGCCGAGCAGCTGACGGGCGGCGGCGAGCTTCGCCTGGACCTGGGCACGGGCGGCGGAGATGCGCTGCTGGGCGGCCTTGAGCTGGACCAGCTGCGCGGTGGTGGCCGACTGCTGCTGATCCAGGGTGCGCTGCTGGACTCCGTACTGGGCGAGCAGTTGCTGCTCGGAGGAGTTGAGCCGGCTCAGCGATCCGGCGCGTTGCAGGAAGTCGTCCGGGTGGGCACTGGTGAGCAGCTGGATCACCGGGTCGACCCCGCCGCCCCGGTACTGTGCGGCGGCGACCGCCCCCAGGCGGGTCTGCAGGGTGCTCATGGCGGAGCGGGTGCGGGCTGACTGCTGCTGGAGCTGTGCGGCCTGCTGCTCCAGGGCGGCGGTCCTCGCCACCGCGCCGTCGTAGTCCTGGGTCGCCGCCTCGGCCTGCTGGTAGAGCTGGTCGACCTGTTCCTTCACGCCTGCGGCGGTGGGCCTGGGGTCGGCGTGCCCGGGGTGGGCGAACACGGTGACCGATGCGGCGGCGGCTGTGGCCAGGGTGACCGCCGTGCGGGTGGTGGCCCGGGTGGTGACGGCGGCCAGCGGGTTGGGTCTTGGCTTTCGGTGCGACGCCATGGGCCGGGACGCTAGTCCGGCGGGAGCCGGTGGCGAGGGGTGGAGTTCGAGGCTGGCCGAAGTTATACGGAACTGATCGTTCCGTTGGGAAGTTTTCCGACGGTTTGGGAACTGGTTCCGCTCATAGGTGTGCAGAAAGCCGATCAATCGGATCATCTGACCGTGCCTGCCGCAGGGCGGTCCGCCCATACCGGCCTGGAGTGTCGGTGCGGCGGCCTAGACTCGTCGGTGATGAGCAGCCTCTTTGATGACATTCCCCTCCCGGGCCTGGAGGGTTCCGCCGCGGAGCCGCCGGCGGACCATGAGCACGACGACCTCCCCTACGAGGAGGACCTGCCCGCCGACCTGTTCGCGGGCAGTTTCGACGCGCCCCCGCCGCAGCGCGACGGGTACTACCGCGACGGCGCCCCGCGTCCGGTCACCGACCCGGCCGTACTGCTCGACGGGATGAACCCGCAGCAGCGCGAGGCCGTGGTGCACGCGGGGTCGCCGCTGCTCATCGTGGCCGGCGCCGGGTCCGGCAAGACCCGGGTGCTGACCCACCGGATCGCCTATCTGCTGGGTGCGCGCGGGGTGCAGCCGGGCGAGATCCTGGCGATCACCTTCACCAACAAGGCCGCCGGCGAGATGCGCGAGCGGGTCGAGGCCCTGGTCGGGCCGCGGGCCAAGGCGATGTGGGTGTCGACCTTCCACAGCGCCTGCGTCCGGATCCTGCGCCGGGAGAGCAAGAAGCTGGGCTTCACCTCCAGCTTCTCGATCTACGACTCCGCCGACTCGCAGCGGCTGATGGCGCTGGTCTGCCGGGACCTCGACCTGGACCCCAAGCAGTTCCCGCCGAAGGCGTTCACCGCGAAGGTCTCCAACCTCAAGAACGAGCTCGTCGACGAGGAGACCTACGCCGGTCAGGCCGCCAACCCGATGGAGCGCAAGCTCGCGGAGGCGTACCGGCTCTACCAGGCGCGGCTGCGCGAGGCCAACGCTCTGGACTTCGACGACATCATCATGACCACGGTGCACCTGCTCCAGGCGTTCCCCGACGTCGCCGAGTACTACCGCCGCCGCTTCCGGCACATCCTGGTGGACGAGTACCAGGACACCAACCACGCCCAGTACATGCTGGTCAGGGAGCTGTCCGGGGGTGCGGCCGGATCGGCGCCGAAGAAGACGGTGGACGGCGAGTTCGTCAATCCGGCGGCGGCCGGGCTGGCCACGGTGCCCCCGGCCGAGCTGTGCGTGGTCGGTGACGCGGACCAGTCGATCTACGCCTTCCGCGGCGCGACCATCCGCAACATCCTCGACTTCGAGGAGGACTACCCCAGCGCCACCACCATCCTGCTGGAGCAGAACTACCGCTCCACCCAGACCATCCTCAGCGCCGCCAACGCGGTGATCGAGCGCAACACCAACCGCCGTGCCAAGAACCTGTGGACGGCCGGCGCCGACGGCGAGCTGATCACCGCCTATGTCGCCGACGACGAGCACGGCGAGGCGCAGTTCGTCGCCGACGAGGTCGACCGGCTGACCGACTCCGGCGCGGCCCGTCCGGGCGATGTCGCGGTGTTCTACCGCACCAACGCCCAGTCCCGGGTGTTCGAGGAGGTGTTCATCCGGGTCGGACTGCCCTACAAGGTGGTCGGCGGGGTGCGCTTCTACGAGCGCAAGGAGGTCAGGGACGTGCTGGCCTATCTGCGGGTGCTCGCCAACCCCGAGGACACGGTGCCGCTGCGGCGGATCCTCAACGTCCCCAAGCGCGGGATCGGGGACCGGGCCGAGGCGATGGTCGAGGCGCTGGCCTCGCGCGAGCGGATCTCCTTCGCACAGGCGCTGCTGCGGGCCGACGAGGCGTACGGGATGGCCGCGCGCTCGCTCAATGCGGTGAAGAAGTTCAATGAACTGCTGGCGAAGCTGCGCTCGGTCGTAGAGTCGGGAGCAGGACCGGCGACGGTGCTGGAGGCCATCCTGGCGGAGACCGGCTACCTGGCGGAGCTCCAGGCGTCGACCGATCCCCAGGACGAGACCCGGGTGGAGAACCTGCAGGAACTCGCGGCCGTGGCCCTGGAGTTCGAGCAGGAGGAGGCCGCGGCGGAGCCTGCTGACCCCGACGCGGAGCCGGTCGCGACCGGTCTCGCCGCGTTCCTGGAGCGGGTGGCGCTGGTGGCCGACTCGGATCAGATCCCGGATGCGCAGCAGTCCGGGACATCAGGAGGAAGCCCGGATGACGATGACGGTGAGAGCAAGGGCGTCATCACGCTGATGACGCTGCACACGGCCAAGGGGCTGGAGTTCCCGGTGGTGTTCCTGACCGGGATGGAGGACGGGATCTTCCCGCACATGCGGACCTTCGGCCAGGCGAAGGAGCTGGAGGAGGAGCGCCGACTGGCCTATGTGGGGCTGACCAGGGCGCGGGAACGGCTGTATCTGTCACGGGCGGTGCTGCGCAGTGCCTGGGGGCAGCCCTCGTACAACCCGGCGTCGCGCTTCCTGGAGGAGATCCCGACGACGCTGGTGGACGAGAAGCGGTCCTCGGCGGCGGCTCCGTCCGCGCGCGGCTCCTTCGGGGGCAGCGGCGGTGGCGGTGGCGGCGGCAAGAAGTCATCGGCGCCCGCGGGTTGGGGGCGCGGCGCGGGGCGGATCAAGGAGCGGGCGGCGTTGTCACTGGCCGTCGGCGACCGGGTGACGCACGACCGCTTCGGCCTCGGCACGGTCGTGGCCGTGGGCGGTCCGGCGGACGACGCCAAGGCGACGATCGACTTCGGAGCGGAGGGGACCAAGCAGCTGCTGTTGCGCTACGCCCCGGTGGAGAAGCTCTGATCCTCGGGACGGGCTGTCGGCGGCGTCAGCGCGGGTCGAGGCCGTGGGCCAGCAGCCAGGGCAGCGGGTCTATGGCCGCGCCGCCGTTGGGATGCACCTCGAAGTGCAGGTGCGGTCCGGTGGAGTTGCCGGTGTCGCCCGAGTAGGCGATGACGTCGCCGGCCTTCACCGTTCCGCTGCGCACCTTGTAGGCGCTGAGGTGGCAGTACCAGGTCTGGGTGCCGTCGGGCGCCGTCAGTATCAGCATGTTGCCGTAGTACGAGTTCCACTTGGTGGAGACGGTGCCGCCGGTCACCGCGTGCACGTCGGTCCCGGTGCTGACCGGGAAGTCGATGCCGGTGTGCAGGGACATCCAGTGCGTGCCGGCCTGCCCGAAGAGGGCGCTGAGCCCCACGTGCTGGGTGATCGGCAGCACGACCGTCGGAGTCTCGGCGGCCTTCTTCTTGGCCGCCGCGGTGCGGAGCGCGAGCGCCTGCCGGGCCTGGTCCCGGCTGGCCTGCTCGGCCGAGGCCTTGGCCTCCTGCGAGGCGAGCGCCTGGGCCTTCTCGTCGGCCGCGGTCAGCGTCGAGTTGGCGTCGCTGGCGGTGGCGGCGGAGTGGCTCCCGGCGCCGCTGCGCGGTGCGAGGGTGGCCGCCGCGGCCCCGGCGATGCCGAGAACGGCCACGGTGGGGACGGCGATGGTCAGGACGGCGGAACGGCGCCGTGTGGTGCGCTTCTGCGCCGCGCGTGCCGCCGCCCGGCCGCCGGGCCGCGCCTCCGACGCGGTGGCGTCGGGCTCCTCGGGCTCGTCGTAGTCCTCGGGCTCCGCCAGCAGGTCCGCCGGCTCTTCCTGGTACCGGAAGGGCTCTTCGGCGACCGCATGGTCCTGGTACTGGAGGTACTCCAGGTCCTGGGGGGTCAGCTCGTCGAGGACACCGGTCATGGTGGCGGTCGCCTGGTACGGCTGGTACTCGTACGGCTGTGCGTACTGCTGCTCGTACGGCTGGGTGTAGTGCTGCTGGGAGTACTGCTGTGGATACGGCTCATGAGCGGGGGTGTAGTAGTACTGCGGCGGTTGCTGCTGCTCGTAGTAGTACTGCTGTTGCGGTGCCTGAGGGTAGTACGGCTCCTGCAGTTGCGTGTGGTCGTACCAACCGGTGTCGGCGGTCACGCGCGCCCCCCAGCACGATGCGGAGCGTCGTCGTCCACCACTGGGAGTCCCAATCCACGAGCCGAAGGAAAGTGAGCGTGACTGTATCCCGCGTAACGGGACGGCCACAATCTCCAGGGAAAGGAATCCACTTATGGGGGGAATTGTCAGGCAGTGAGTTGTATCGGTCCATCCATCGTGCCCAGCTGTGGCCCCGTCAGCACCTCCCGCACCTGGGTGATGACGGTTCGGTGGACCGGCAGGGTGACATGGCCGGAGCCCAGGACCAGGACGTTCTCCGCCCACAGGTCCGGATGCCGGAGCGCGGCGCTGCGCTGGGGGAGGATCAGCGGGTCGTGCTCGCCGCGGAACACCACGAACCGGGTGGTGCAGCCAGGGGCGGGGGCGCTCAGCTCCCGGAACACGCTGCTGCCGGGCAGCAGCTGACGGGATATCGGCAGCGGGTGGATCAGGCGGGCGCTGAGGGTGCCCTCGTGCGGGGTGGCCAGGGTCACCGCGGTGTGCACATGCTCGTCCCCGCCGAGGCGCTGCACGTAGTAGCGCGCGATCAGGCCGCCGAGGCTGTGGCCGATCACGGCCACCCGTTCGCCGCCGTAGACCTCGCGAGTGTGCAGCACATGCCTGCCGAAGAGCTCGGCGGCCTCGCGCAGGTCGACGGTGACCGGGTTGTAGTTGAGTGCGTGCACATGCTCCCAGCCGTGGGAGTTCAGTGAGCGGCGCATCCGGCTGAACACGGCGCGGTTGTCGAACAGCCCGTGCAGCAGCAGGACCGGGGTGTGCGGGGCGGCGTCGGCGCTGTGGTCGCAGTCGGGGGCGGGCAACGGCCAGCGCTCGGGGGACATCCCGCTGGGGTAGAGCAGCACATGGCCGGCCAGCGCGGAGGCCTCCTGGCCTGCGGCTCGTGCGATCGTCAAGGCACGGCAGAACGGGATGCCCATGGCCTCCGCCTCCCCGTCGCGGTCCTTCGGAGGGTGACGCGGATGACACGGTGGGGTGTCGGCAGGTCGGCTCCGGGCCCAATACGCAGTGAACGTCTGTTCTCAGGGATTCTCCCCTCGCCCATGCCGGCGAAACGGCACCCGGGTGGTGCGGGGGGTAGCGTTCGCCCATCGGATGGGAACGATCGTTAACATGCGATGGCAGGCAGCAGCAGCGAACTCAAGGAGGCAACGATGGGCGTGTCCGGACCTCTCCGCGTGGTGGTGGCCAAGCCGGGCCTGGACGGCCACGACCGGGGCGCGAAGGTGATCGCCCGCGCGCTGCGCGACGCGGGCATGGAGGTGGTCTACACCGGCCTGCACCAGACGCCCGAACAGATCGTCGACACCGCGATCCAGGAGGACGCCGACGGCATCGGCCTGTCGATCCTGTCCGGTGCGCACATGACCCTCTGCGGACGCGTGGTCGCGCTGCTGAAGGAGCGGGAGGCGGAGGACATCACCGTCTTCGTCGGCGGCATCATCCCCGACGACGACATCCCCCTCCTCGCGGAGCTCGGCATCAACGGAATCTTCACCCCTGGCGCCACCACCACAGAGATCGTGGCGTGGGTAACCGCGAACCTCCGGTCAACAGCAGCTGCTTAGCCATGCACGAACCTAGGGGCGCGGGGCTCTGCTGGGTCAACTACGCGCGCTGCCAACCAGGCACCTCCGTAGTGGGCTGGCAGCGCAGTTCCCCGCGCCCCTTATGGGCTGAGCTCGGAGAGCATGGTGGCGCGTAGGCGGAGGGTTGCGGCGAGGCGGGTGAACATCTCGGACCAGGCCGAGTCCGCGTCGGCCGCCAGGGCGTCGAGCCGGTCCGCCGCCTCGGGCGGCAGCGCTCGCTCGGCGACGCCGAGCACCCCGCTGTGGCTCCAGGGGTAGCCCCCGCCGGCGGCGACCCGGGTCAGGGCCTGGATCACGGCGTCGGCCAGCGGTTGCGGCCAGGGGGCCGGACAGGCGACCAGGAGTTGGAACACGTCGCCCAACCCCGGCGACCCGGCCAGGAAGTCCGCCGTCCAGCGCGCCCGTTCCTCCGGCGGCAGTACCGCCAGGAGCTTGGCCGCCGTGCCGGGCCCCGGGCCGATGCCGGTCAGCAGGGCGCGGGCCCAGGCGGCGTCGTTCTGGCGGACCGCCGCCCGCGCCCAGGCGTCGTGCAGGTCCGTGGCCCACTCCTCGGAGACGGGCAGCGCGAGCACCTCCGCCGGGGCGCCCACGTCCTCGCACCAGATGCCCAGTGGCGTCGCCGCGACGATCTCGCCCAGCCAGAACGCCCGTTCGGAGCGTCCGGTGGGGGAGGTCGCGGGTATCCCGTCCCGCTGCATGGCGGCGTCGCAGCCGGTCGGCGCGTGCACGGTGATGCGAGCCCCGTCGGCGGTGAGCCGCACCGCGGCGCGGGCGCGTTCGGCCATCCGACGACCCAGCGCGGAGCCGGGGAGGGTGGAGAGCAGTTCGGCTGCGGTCAGCCGGACGTTCTTGGAGCGGTCGCTGAGCGCGGACTCCAGGAAGGGCTCGTCGTCGGCGGAGAGGTTCTCCTGGAGGGCGTCCAGGAACAGCAGCCGGTCCTCGGCCCGCTCGGTGGCCCAGCTGCCGGTCAGCAGCTCTCGGGCCGCGGCGGGGTCGCGGCGGCGGAGCCGGGTGAGATGGGTCACCCGCTCGGCGAACAGCCCCTCCTGCCACAGCCGTTGGCCGTCGTCCTCGCCGTCTCCGTCGCCGCGGACCGGAGTGCGCAGCAGATACCGCCAGTCCGGGTTGCGGTCGGCGAGCCAGCGGCCCAGCGGACCGGCGAGCTCCACCGCGTCGCCGCGCAGTTCGCTGCGGGCGCGGGCGGCGTCCAGCAGCGGCGGCACCAGGGCGGCGGGGACCCGGTAGCCGTGGCTGTTGGCGGCGGCGAGGTACTGCGGCAGGAGTTCGTTGACATTGGCGAGGCTGCCCGAGCCGCTGCTGCTCCCGGGCGCGGGCAGCAGCATCACCAGGCGCTGCGACGCGGCCTCGGGCAGCGCGGGCCTGGGGTCCGCCGGGGCGGGTGACGTCGCTGGTGCCGCCCGTCCGGGGAGCAGGCCCGCGCGGCGGCCCACGGTGTCCAGCGCGGCCTGGTCGAGCAGCGCGGTGGCCGGGTCGGCGTCCGCCGTGCCCGGGAGCGGGCGGCGGTCGGTTCCGAGCAGGGCGGTGGTGACCAGCTCGGACCAGCTCGTCACCTCGGTGGATGTGGTCATGGCCGGCCTCCGAACTGGGCGACTGCGAGGGTACGGATCGACCCGCCGTCCCGGTACCAGGCGGTGACCGGGGTGAAGCCCCGGTGGCCGCACTCGCCGAAGAGCGTCAGCGGACGGCCCCCGGACACGGCCAGCAGGCGCCACAGGCCGGAGTCGGGGACCGAGCGCCGGTCCACGGGTATGGACTGCTCGCTGGCCGGCTCGGCCAGCTCCCAGCCGAGGGCGGTCGGCGCGGGGACGACCTGGCGCAGCACCACGGGCCAGGACTCCAGCCAGGGGTCGTCGCTCAGCGCTCGGCCGTAGGCGTCCAGCGCCGCGGTCAGGTCCAGTCCCTCCGGAACCTCGGTCGCCGTACTCGTACCCGGCGGCTCGGGAACCGCGTAGCGGGTGCCCAGGGTGGCGCGCAGCGGGCGTGCGCCGGGATGGAAGGCCAGCTCGGCGTCGAGCGGCAGGCCGGTGGGGAGGGCGAGGTCCGGGGCCGATCCGGGGCGTCCGAAGGCGAGCAGCAGCGCGTCCCGGCCGGTGCTGAGACCGCGCAGCCAGATCCGACGGGTGGTCAGCCGGTCGTCGGTGCTGTCCCGGCTGCCGAGGACCAGCCACCGGTCCCGCAGCAGCGGGCCGCGCAGCAGCTCGGCGGCGTCCACGGTGAAACCCACCCGGGAGCGGACCGTGGCCGCCAGCGGCGCCGGCAGCAGGTCCACCTGCCGGTAGCCGGCCGCGAGCAGGTGCAGCAGCCCGTACTCCTCCAGCAGCCGGGCCGGCCAGCCGGCGCCCGACCCCGGGACCGCGCCCAGTTCCCTTGCCCGGGAGGCGAGTCCCGGTGCCTGAGCGTCGACCATCCGGGCCGCGACATCGCCCCAGGCGGCATAGCCCTGGCCGGGGGCGTCGGCCAGACCGGAGCGGATCCGGTCGGCCAGCCTCGCCTCCAGCTCGGACGCGCCCGCGGCGACCCGCGCCGCACGGCGGGCCAGCCGCCGTTCGGCGGCGGCCCGGGCGGTGTCGTCCGGCTCGTCCGGTGACTCCCGCTCCTGCTGCTGCTTCTCCGACTTCAGCTGTCGGGCCGTCAGCCAGGCCTCGGCCCACCCCGGTACCTCCGAGGCGTCCGCCACCTGCCCGGCGGCCCCCTGCGACCAGCGCAGCAGCAGCGCGAGGGCGTGTTTGCAGGGGAACTTGCGGCTGGGGCAACTGCAGTGGAAGGCAGGTCCGGAGAGGTCCACCACCGTCCGGTAGGGAGTGCTTCCGCTGCCCTTGCACTCGCCCCAGACCGCCGCCCGGAGAGCAGTGCTGTCCGAGCCCTCCGCCGACCAGGGCGCGGGCGCGGTGAGCTTGCCCGCGGCCTTGTATGACGTTGCGTCAGGGGCGAGCGAGAGAACGTACTCGGGTGTCCACCGATCCTCCATGACGACGACGGTAGAGGGAGGGTCTGACAATGCCGGATTGTCAGTGGGTGGGTGCAGAGTGGGTTCCGCAGCCGGCGTCCCGCTGCTTCCGCGCTTGGCCCACCTTCTCAACGACACTACGGAGTCCGCATGTCCGTATCCGCTGTGCCCGCTGCCGAGATTCCCGAACAGACACCGGCCCAGACCCCCGCCGAGGAGGTCCTGCGCCCGCACGCCGAGACCGTGTACGCCGCCGAACTCGCCGCTCTCGCCGCGGCCGACGACCGGCCGCGCCCCGCGCGCTGGCAGCTGTCGCCCTGGGCGGTGGCCACCTACCTGCTCGGCGGCACGCTGCCGGACGGCACGGTCGTCACCCCCAAGTACGTCGGCCCGCGCCGGATCGTGGAGGTGGCCGTCACCACGCTCGCCACCGATCGCGCGCTGCTGCTGCTGGGCGTGCCGGGCACAGCCAAGACCTGGGTGTCCGAACATCTGGCGGCCGCCGTCAGCGGCGACTCCACCTTGTTGGTGCAGGGCACCGCGGGCACGCCCGAGGAGGCCATCCGCTACGGCTGGAACTACGCGCGGCTGCTGGCCGAGGGGCCGAGCCGGGGCGCGCTGGTGCCCAGCCCGGTGATGCGGGCCATGGCCGAGGGCCGCACCGCGCGGGTCGAGGAGCTCACCCGGATACCCGCCGACGTGCAGGACAGCCTGATCACCATCCTCTCCGAGAAGACCCTGCCGATACCCGAACTGGGGGAGGAGGTGCAGGCGGTCCGCGGCTTCAACCTCATCGCCACGGCCAACGACCGCGACCGGGGCGTCAACGAGCTCTCCAGCGCGCTGCGCCGTCGTTTCAACACCGTGGTGCTGCCGCTGCCCGCCTCGTTGGAGGAGGAGGTGGACATCGTCTCCCGGCGGGTCGGCGAGCTGGGCCGCTCGCTGGACCTCCCCGCCGTGCCGAGCGGGTCGGCCGAGATCCGACGGGTGGTCACCGTCTTCCGGGAGCTGCGGGACGGCGTCACCGCCGACGGCCGTACCAAGGTCAAGTCCCCTTCCGGCAGCCTCTCCACGGCCGAGGCCATCTCGGTCGTCACCAGCGGGCTCGCCCTCGCCGCGCATTTCGGCGACGGCGTGCTGCGGCCGGCCGACGTCGCCTCGGGGCTGCTCGGCGCCGTCGTCAGGGATCCGGCCGCGGACCGCCTGGTCTGGCAGGAGTACCTGGAGAGCGTGGTGCGCGAGCGCGACGACTGGAAGGACTTCTACCGCAGCTGCCGCGAGGCCGCACAGCGCTGACGTCGATCATCGGGACAGCAGAAGGGGTGCGACAGAGTGACGCAGCATCGGATCGAGGACGTGGCCCTGCTGGGCGTACGCCACCACGGACCCGGGTCGGCCCGCGCGGTCGCGGCGGCGCTGGCGCAGTACGCGCCCGACACTGTGCTGATCGAGGGGCCGCCCGAGGCGGACGCCCTGCTGGCGCTGGCGGCGCACCAGGACATGGCCCCGCCGGTGGCCCTGCTCGCGCATGTGGTGGACAACCCGGCCCAGGCAGCGTTCTGGCCCTTCGCCGCCTTCTCGCCGGAATGGGTCGCCCTGCGCCACGCCCTGGACCGCGGCGTACCGGTGCGGTTCATCGACCTGCCCGCCGCGCACAGCTTCGTCCGGAACCGCGAGGAGGAGGAGTCGGACGGCCCCGGGATCGACCCGATCGGCGAACTGGCCCGAGCGGCCGGGCATGACGACCCCGAGCAGTGGTGGGACGACGCGGTCGAGCACCGACGGCAGGACGACGGGGACGCGCTGGGTCCGTTCCGCACCATCGCCGAGGCCATGGCCGAACTGCGGCCCCCGGGTTCGGAGCCGGCCGGCTGCCACGAGGCCCGGCGGGAGGCCTTCATGCGACGGCAGATCAGAGCCGCGCAGCGGGCCGGGCACCGGCGCGTCGCCGTCGTCTGCGGCGCCTGGCACGTTCCCGCGCTGGCGGCGAGACCGCCGGTCGCGGCCGACGACGCCCTGCTGAAGGGACTGCCCAAGGCCAAGGTCGAGCTGACCTGGGTGCCCTGGACCCACCGCAGGCTCTCCCAGCACACCGGTTACGGCGCCGGCATCGCCTCGCCCGGCTGGTACCAGCACCTCTTCGAGTCCACCGACCGCGGCACGGTCCGCTGGATGACCAAGGTCGCCGCGCTGCTGCGGGCCGAGGACCACTCCGTCTCCTCCGCCCATGTCATCGAGGCGGTCCGGCTCGCCGAGACCCTCGCCGCCATGCGCGGCCGCCCGTTGCCCGGGTTGGTCGAGAGCACCGACGCGGTACGGGCGGTGATGTGCGAGGGATCGGACGTCCCGCTGGCGCTGGTGCAGGACCGGATGGTCGTCGGCGACCGGATGGGCCAGGTGCCCGACGAGGCGCCGACCGTGCCACTGCAGCGCGATCTGACCCGGCTTCAGCGAAGCCTGCGGCTGAAGGCCGAACCGGGCGAACGCGAGCTCGACCTCGATCTGCGCAAGGACACCGACGCGGCCCGCAGCCGGCTGCTGCATCGGCTCACCCTGCTCGACATCCCCTGGGGCCGTGCCGCGGTCTCCCGCACCGGCACGACCGGGACGTTCCGGGAGAGCTGGCGGCTGGTCTGGGAGCCCGAACTCGCCATCAAGGTCGCCGAGGCGGGGATCTGGGGCACCACCGTCGAGTCCGCGGCCACCGCCCGGGCCCGCGACCTGGCCGCCCACTCCGGAGCGCTGGGCGAGGTCACCGCACTCGCCGAGGCGTGCCTGCTGGCCGACCTCCCGGAGGCGCTGCCGACCGTGCTGCAGGCGCTGGCCGACCGGGCCGCCCTGGACGCCGACGTGGCCCATCTCGCCGAGGCGCTGCCCGCCCTGGTCCGCTCGCTGCGCTACGGCGACGTCCGCGGCACCGACGCCGCCGCGCTGCGCGAGCTGGCCGAGGGTCTCGCGGTGCGGATCTGCATCGGCCTGCCCCCCGCCTGCAACAGCCTGGACGCCGAGGGCGCGGGGGCGATGGCGGGCCACCTCGGCTCGACCCACGCGGCGGTGGCCCTGCTGACCGACGCCGAGGAACTGCAGCAGCGCTGGTCGGCGACGCTGCGCACGCTCGCCGAACGCGACACCATCGCCGGCCTGCTGCGCGGCCGGGCGGCCCGGCTGCTGCTGGACGACAACCAGTGGGACGCCGCCGAGGCCGCCCGGCAGATGCGGCTCACCCTCAGCCCCGCCACGCCCCCGGCCGAGGCCGCAGGCTGGATCGAAGGCTTCCTGGCCGGCGGCGGGATGCTGCTGGTCCACGACACCCGCCTGCTCGGCCTGGTCGACGACTGGCTCACCTCGGTCCCCGATGCCGCCTTCCCGGACGTCCTCCCCCTGCTCCGCCGCACCTTCTCCGGCTTCGAACCCGGCGTCCGCCGCACCATCGCCGACCGCATCCGCACCGGCACCGCCGACCCCCAGCCAAACGACCGCCCCGGCTTCGCCCAGGAACTGGACCTGGAACGAGCCACCCAAGCCCGCACAACAGCCGCACTTCTCCTCGGCCCCAGCCACGCACCACCTGGGGGCGCGGGGAACTGCGCTGCCAACCGTGCACTCACGGAGGTCCGATCATGACCACGGATGAACGCCTCAGAAGGTGGCGCCTGGCCCTGGGCACCGACGCCGACGCCGCCTCAACTGCTCGCCTGGCAGGGCGTGACGCCGCCATGGACCGCGCCCTCTCCGCCCTCTACGGCCACGCCGCAGGCGACCGCGCCGCGGGCCTCGGCGGCTCCGCCCCGCAGGTGGCCCGCTGGCTCGGCGACATCCGCGAGTACTTCCCCACCAGCGTGGTGCAGCTGATGCAGCAGGACGCCATCGAACGCCTCGGCCTGGCCCAGCTGCTGATGGAGCCCGAGATGCTGGAGGCGGTGGAGCCCGACGTCCACCTGGTGGGCACGCTGATCTCGCTGGGCCGCGCGCTGCCGGAGACCACCCGGGAGACCGCCCGCGCGGTGGTCCGCAAGGTCGTCGAGCAGTTGGAGCGCCGGATCGCCACCCGTACCCGATCGGTGCTCGGCGGCGCCCTGGACCGCAGCGCACGGGTGAAGCGGCCCCGGCACCGGGACATCGACTGGGACCGCACCATCCGCGCCAACCTCAAGAACTACATCGAGCCCACTCAGGAACGCGACCACGGCACCGTCGTCCCCGAACGGCTGATCGGCTACGCCCGGGCCCGGAACGCGGTGAAGAAGGAGGTCGTCCTCTGCATCGACCAGTCCGGGTCGATGGCCGCCTCGGTGGTCCACTCCTCGGTCTTCGGCGCGGTCCTCGCGTCGATGCCCTCGCTGAGCACCCGGCTGGTGGTGTTCGACACCTCGGTGGTCGACCTCACCGAGCAGCTCTCCGACCCGGTGGACGTGCTCTTCGGGGTCCAGCTCGGCGGCGGCACCGACATCAACCGGGCCCTGGCTTACTGCCAGTCGAAGATCACCCGTCCGGCCGACACCATCGTGGTGCTCATCAGCGATCTCTACGAGGGCGGCATCCGGGACGAGATGCTCAAGCGGGTGGCCGCCATGAAGGCCTCCGGCGTGCAGTTCATCGCACTGCTGGCGCTCTCCGACGACGGCGCTCCGGCCTACGACCGCTCGCACGCCGCCGCGCTGGCCGCCCTCGGAGCCCCGGCGTTCGCCTGCACCCCGGATCTCTTCCCGGACGTGATGGCGGCCGCCATCCAGAAACTCCCGCTGCCGGTACCCGAGGACTAGAGAGGACTGGAAGAGAAGTCCTCAGTCCCCCGAAAGGGCCAACGCCGCCCAGACGGTCTTGCCCGCCGTCCCGGGCCGCGGGACCGCGCCCCAGGCCGTGGCGAAACTGTCGATCAGCAGCATCCCGCGCCCGTGCTCGTCGTCCGCGTCGGCCGGACCGAGCTCCGGGAGGTCGCTGTGGTCCTCGTCGTCCACCTCCAGGAAGAGCACCCCCCGGGCGCTCCAGAGCCTGCAGTGGACCCGGCTGCTGCCGGTGTGGGTGACCGCGTTGCACACCAGCTCGGACATGCAGAGCTCGGCATCGGTCAGGGTCTCGAGGGGGAGCTGCCACATCGCGGCGGTGATCCGCACGAAGCGGCGGGCCATGGCCACCGAGGAAGGCGTCCCGGGCAGGGTGGCCGCCGCCTGGCGGTCCATCTCCCAGGTGTTGCGAGCCGTACCGAGCTGGGGGATCTCGACGGCGAGGGCGGTGGGGGCAGGGGAGGCGAGTGGGGCGGTCGCCCCGTCGTGCGGCGCGTCCGGGTTCTGGACGCGGTGACGTGCGCTGTGCATCGAGCATCCGCTTCTTGGACGGTCGTCGCTACGGTCTGTGCGTGCACCGTTACCAGAACACGTTCCTGGAGTCGGGAGGCAAAAGCAATGAACTTCGACGGATTCGCCCCGGAGGAGTGCTGTGTGCGGGAGCGTGGTGGGGTCGTGCGCCCCCGTTGTGACGGTTATCACCGGTCACAGTCCGGTCGGCGGCGATTTGTGCACCTCGGACGGCGATAACCTGCGAGACGGACATGCCTGCCCGTCTGACGCCAGGCCGTGTGCTCCCCGTAGCAATGGCATCGGCCGCGAGAACCCTCCGGGATTCCGCGTACCGACCGCCGCGACGGCCACAGCGGCGACCTTTCGGGCGGCACGCTGGGAAGATAGGAGTGGCCGGCCCTCCCGTGACCGACCACATCCGAAGTCGCGATCACAAGGACGGACGCGCGTGGACCTGTTCGAATACCAGGCGAGGGACATCTTCGCCAAGCACGGTGTACCGGTGCTGGGCGGTGCAGTCATCGAGAACGCCGAAGAGGCGCGAGCGATCGCTGAGGGTTGGGGCGGCCGCGCGGTCGTCAAGGCACAGGTCAAGGTCGGTGGCCGCGGAAAGGCCGGCGGCGTGAAGCTGGCCTCCGACCCGGCTGACGCGGTCGCCAAGGCCGAGGCGATCCTGGGCATGGACATCAAGGGCCACACGGTCCACAAGGTGATGCTCGCCCAGACCGCCGACATCAAGGACGAGTACTACGTCTCGTTCCTGCTCGACCGCACCAACCGCACCTTCCTGGCGATGGCCTCGGTCGAGGGCGGCGTGGAGATCGAGGTCGTGGCCGTCGAGAACCCCGACGCGCTCGCCAAGATCGCGGTCGACGCCAACGAGGGCGTCACCGACGCCAAGGCCCGCGAGATCGTCGAGGCGGCCAAGTTCCCGGCCGACGTCGCCGACCAGATCGTCGAGGTGCTGAAGAGCCTGTGGAAGGTCTTCATCGCCGAGGACGCCCTGCTGGTCGAGGTCAACCCGCTGGTCAAGACGGGTGACGGCAAGATCGTCGCGCTTGACGGCAAGGTCTCCCTGGACGAGAACGCCGACTTCCGCCAGCCCGAGCACGAGGCGCTGGTCGACCACGCCGCGGCCAACCCCCTCGAGGCCGCGGCCAAGGCCAAGAACCTCAACTACGTCAAGCTCGACGGCGAGGTCGGCATCATCGGCAACGGCGCGGGTCTCGTCATGAGCACCCTGGACGTCGTCGCCTACGCGGGTGAGAAGTACGGCAACGTCAAGCCCGCCAACTTCCTCGACATCGGCGGCGGCGCGTCCGCCCAGGTGATGGCGAACGGCCTGGGCATCATTCTGGGCGACCCGGACGTCAAGTCCGTGTTCGTCAACGTCTTCGGTGGCATCACCGCCTGCGACGAGGTCGCCAACGGCATCGTCCAGGCGCTGGAGCTGCTCGCCGCCAGCGGCGAGGCCGTCACCAAGCCCCTGGTCGTCCGTCTGGACGGCAACAACGCGGAGCTGGGTCGCAAGATCCTGTCTGACGCCAACCACCCGCTGGTGCAGCGTGTGGACACCATGGACGACGCGGCCGACAAGGCCGCCGAGCTGGCTGCGAAGTAAGGGACGAGGACTCCACAACCATGGCTATCTTCCTCACCAAGGAAAGCAAGGTCATCGTCCAGGGGATGACCGGTGCCACCGGCATGAAGCACACCCGCCTCATGCTCGCCGACGGCACCAACATCGTCGGCGGTGTCAACCCGCGCAAGGCCGGCACCAGCGTCGACTTCGACGGCACCGAGGTTCCGGTGTTCGGCTCGGTCGCCGAGGCGATCGAGAAGACCGGCGCCGACGTCTCGGTCATCTTCGTGCCGCCGGCCTTCGCCAAGGCCGCCGTGGTCGAGGCCATCGACGCCGAGATCCCGCTGGCCGTCGTGATCACCGAGGGCATCGCGGTGCACGACTCCGCGTCCTTCTGGGCCTACGCCGGCGAGAAGGGCAACAAGACCCGGATCATCGGCCCGAACTGCCCCGGCCTGATCACCCCCGGCCAGTCCAACGCGGGCATCATCCCCGGCGACATCACCAAGCCGGGCCGGATCGGTCTGGTGTCCAAGTCGGGCACCCTGACCTACCAGATGATGTACGAGCTGCGGGACATCGGCTTCTCCTCCGCCGTCGGCATCGGTGGCGACCCGATCATCGGGACCACGCACATCGACGCGCTGCAGGCCTTCCAGGACGACGACGACACCGACCTGATCGTGATGATCGGCGAGATCGGCGGCGACGCCGAGGAGCGTGCCGCGGCCTACATCGCCGAGCACATCACCAAGCCGGTCGTCGGCTACGTGGCCGGCTTCACCGCGCCCGAGGGCAAGACCATGGGCCACGCCGGCGCCATCGTCTCGGGCTCCTCCGGCACGGCGCAGGCGAAGAAGGAGGCCCTTGAGGCCGCCGGGGTCAAGGTCGGCAAGACGCCGTCCGAGACCGCCCGCCTGGCCCGCGAGCTCATCAGTAAGTAGACGGCCTGGAGCGCCCCGTACCGGATCATCCGGTGCGGGGCGCTCTGCTGTCCGAATGACGGGCCGTCAGTGGTGCCGGTGGCAGGGCAGTGCGAACAGCCGGCACAGCGCGTCGGGCAGCGATGGACGGTGCATCGAGCGGTGCGCAGCGGAGTGCGTCCTGGAGCGTGCCGGCTCGATGGCGCCGGTCGGCACCGGCGGGAGCAGCAGGCCCGCGGAGATCGGACGGACCGAGGTCCGGCGCCGCGAGCTCGGGGCGGAGAACAGCCGCACCGGGAGGTGGCCGGTCGGCGCCGTGCGCGCGGTGAACAGCGCCAGATTCGGCAGTGCGACGGTGGCCGGCAGCGGCAGCGTCTCCGAGACCGGTACCGGGTTCTGCGCTGCCACCGGATCCGCTGCCCGCACCGAGTCCGCCGCCACCCGGTTAGCCGGGTGGTAGGCGACGAACGGCACCGTCGGCGGATGCCAGGGCGTTCCGACCACCGCGCCGGCGACCAGCGCCCCGGCCATGCCCAGGGCCAGCACCCCGGCTGCCGCGGTCACCCCGCGCTCGTGCAGCCGGGAGCGCTGCCGTACCAGGCCGGGCGAGGGCAGCTGCGGCAGCGGGCAGCCGCGGACGGCGGCGCCGCGCAGCAGTACGCCCAGCTCGCGGCCGAAGCCGCGCCGCCGTCCGTCCGTGCCGGCGGCCTCGGGAGCCATTCGGGCCAGTCCGAGCCTGGCCCGGACCACCCTGCCGTAGGCGGCGGGGGTGCTGGACTCGATCTCGGCGGCGGTCTGCTGCCAGTCGAGCCCGAGGGCGTCGTGCAGCACGACGGCCCTGCGCTGGGCCCGGGGCAGGTGCAGCAGCGCGGTCAGCAGCCGGCGGTCGTCCTCGGTCAGCCGGGCGCTGTGCTCCGGATGGCGCAGCGGGTTGCGGTGCCAGGGGGACAGAGCGAGGTCGAAGGCGGCCGCGCGGATCCACCCCTCGGGCGAGGGGTCGGCGGACACCGCGTCCCATGCGCTCCAGGCGAGCTGGAAGGCCCTCCGAACGCAGTGGGCCGCACGGTGCCGGTGGCCGACGAGCAGATAGGTCTGCCGGGTCAGCCGCTGGTAGCTGTCGCGGTGGAGCGCCTCGAAGGATTCGGCCGAGCGCCGTTCATCAGCAGAGCCGATTAGAGACATATAGGAATTCTTCGGCGAAACATCGATATCTGCCATGTCGTTGGTCAAAACGGGTGGCGCCCGGAGCATGGTGGGGCATGGCCTTCTTGATGGAGCGGTTGCGCCCGGCCGCGGTGCGGCAGATCGGCGCGGGGACGAACCCTGCGGCGGCCAGGGCCGGGCTCCTGGCGGGTGCCGCAGCGGCTGGGCTGGGCTTCGCCGGGCTGGCGGTCCCGTTGTTCCTGCTGTGGGTGGTCACCCCGTACGTCCAGGTCGGCCCGGGCGGGGCGCTGCATCTGGCCGCGTGTGTGTGGCTGCTCGCGCAGGGCGCCGAGCTGCTGCGCCCCGACGGGGCGCCGCTGGCCGTGCCCCCGCTTCTGGTCACGGCGCTGGTGCTGCTGCCGCTCCACCGGTTCGCGGCGCGGACGGGCGGACCTCGGACGGATGTCGCCGCGGTCGATGACGAGTGGGACGAGTTCGACGGCTTCGACGACTTCGGGGGCATCGAGGACGAGCCCGGGGACGAGCCCGGGGAGCGCGAGTCCGGCCACCCCGGTTCGGCGCTGCTGGGCGTGGTGGCCGGCTATCTCCTGGTGACCCTGGTCATCGTGGTCGCGGCTGCGGCGGACACGCCCGGCGGCCTCCGTGCGGCCGACCCGCTCGACGCCTTCGGCCGCACGGCGCTGCTGGCCCTGCCCGTCGCCGCCCTGGGCGTCCACCGCGGTGCGGGGGCCTGGCTACGCCTCCCCACGCGGGCCCAGCTGCCGGCTTGGGTCCGTGTGCCCACCTGGGCCACCCTCCCGAGCCGCTGGAGCGCCGTGAGGCTGCTCCATGCGCCCGGCGGCCCGGCCGTCGCCCTGCGGGCCGCCCTCGGCGGCGGTGCGGCGCTGCTGGGCGGCGGTGCGGCCCTGCTGGCAGCCTCCATGCTGCTGCACTTCGGCGCCGCCGGCACCCTCGCCGCCCAGACCGCGCCCGATCTGGCCGGACGGTTGGCCCTGCTGCTGCTCTGCGTCGCACTGCTGCCGAACGGCGCGGTCTGGGCCGCCGCCTACGCCCTGGGCCCCGGGTTCGCGCTGGGCGGCCGGCTGGCCCCGCTCACGGACGCGGTGCCGTCGGCTCCCCCGGCATTTCCCCTGCTCACAGCCCTACCGACGGCCGGGGGAGGGCTGGTGACGCTGCTGGTACTCACCGTCCCCGTGGTGGTCGGCGCCGTCGTGTCCGGCTGCGTGGGCCGGGCGGCGGAGCGGCTCGGGTGGCGCGCCATGGCGACCGCCGGGGTCGCCCTCGGTGCGGCGATCGGCACCGCAGCGCTGGCGGCGCTGTGCGCGGCGGCCTCCGGCGGGTCGCTCGGCACCCGGGCGCTCGCGGCCGTCGGGCCCTCCCCCTGGTGGACCGGCCTGGCCGCGCTGTGCTGGGCGGCCGCCGGCGTGCCCGGCGCGCTGCTGGTACGGCTGCTGCTCAGCCGCCGATCTGCACCAGCCACTGCGGAGGCTTCGGCGTCACCGTGGTGGCGCAGCTGGCGTAGGCAGCCTTGGTGAGGGCGTTGTTCTGGCAGTCGTAGAAGCTCTTGTAGTACAGCTGCACCCCGAAGACGGCGGCGACCATCGCCAGCCCCACGATGGCGGCGATCAGACCGCCCATCGCGGCGGGGACCTGCGGCCGGGTCTGGTACGGGGAGACGTACCCGGGGTGGTAGGCGGGCAGTCCGTACCCGGGCGGTGCCGGCGGGGCGCCCGGCGCGGGGGGTGCCGGCGGGGCTGGGGCCGGGGGTGGACCGGGGACCGAACCGGTCGCGGTCGCGGTCCCGTCCAGGGCCGAGGTCGGTGTCTTGGCCGTCCCGCGCAGCGCGCTGATCGCCCAGTACAGCGCCAGCGACGCCAGCAGCAGGGTGATGTAGGGAACGCCGAGGATCAGGAAGAAGATCCCCCACATACCGCTGAGCAGCGCGTAGCGGGCCCGTCGCTGGACCGGGTCGCTGGGGTCGAAGCGGGGGGCCTGCGGGGCCGGGCTGTACGGCAGGCGCGGCGGCCGCTGGCCCTGGTAGCCGGGGCTCCAGGGGTGCGGCGGCGGCACCACGGGACGCGGCGGCCGACCGTCCTGCGGGGCGTCCTCGGGCTGCTCGCCCTGCTCCTCAGGCGGCGTTTCGGTCGCCCAGCCGCGCTCGTCGTGGTCATGGTGGGGATGACCCGAATGCTGCGAGTCCTGCGGGGGCTGCTGCCGACGGGGCTGCCAGGGGCGGTCCGGCGCGTCCTTGGACGGCGGGGCGAAGGGGTCGCGGGGCCCCTCGGGGGGTGTGCCGCTGTCCGATTTCTGGACCATGGTCTTCGCCGTACTCCTGCCTGTGGGCTGCTTTCCCGCTGTCCCTCTTGTGAGGACACCCTCTCACTACGTACCCCGCTCTGGCGCGTCCCCACCCCATGATCGTCGACCACGAGTGCGAGGCCGCTGTCAGGGCCCGGTATCGTTGCTGACGACCGGCGACCCCTGTGGGTTCCTGGTCGGCCCTCGGCGCCGTCGTCGGCCCCTTCGGCGGACACGGATGCCGGTCACAAGATGACACCCCGTGCCCACCCTCCCCCAGCCTCCGGCCGGGGGGACCCCCTGCCCACCACCACCCTTCCAACGTGGCGCTTCGCGCCGCACCTTCTATCCGGATAGCCCGGTTTGCCCTGGATGCGCAGTGTGCCGTTCGGCCGAGTACGCCTCAGGGACGGCCGTGCCGTGACGTGAGGACCGTGCTTTGACGTACGTCGACGCCCAAGCCTCTGACTACCCCGCTCCCGCCGCCCCCGCCCGCCTCGTCGTCCTGGTGTCCGGTTCCGGGACCAACCTGCAGGCCCTGATCGACGCCTGCGCCGACCCGGCGTACGGAGCTGTGATCACCGCCGTCGGCGCGGACCGGGACGGCATCGCCGGTCTCCAGCGGGCCGAGGCGGCCGGCCTCCCCACCTTCGTGCTCCGGGTGAAGGACTTCCCGGAGCGCACCGACTGGGACGCGGCGCTGACCGCGGCCACCGCGGAGTACACGCCCGACCTGGTGGTCTCCGCGGGCTTCATGAAGATCCTCGGCGGCGGCTTCATGCGCCGCTTCGAGGGCCGCATCGTCAACACCCACCCCGCCCTGCTCCCCTCGTTCCCCGGCGCGCACGGGGTGCGGGACGCCCTCGCCTACGGCGTCAAGGTGACCGGCTGCACCGTCCACCTCGTCGATGAGGGCGTGGACACCGGGCCGATCATCGCCCAGGGCGTGGTCGAGGTGACCGACGCCGACCACGAGGACGGCGGCGAGGCACTGCACGAGCGCATCAAGGCCGTCGAGCGCGGACTGCTGGTCGAGGCCGTGGGCCGGCTGGCCCGCGAGGGCCACCGTGTCGACGGGCGCCGCGTCCTGCCCCTCCCCGCTCCGCCCCCACTCTCCTGAACCTCCTCTGACGGACCACCACACACCGAAGGACCAGCAATGAGCTCCGGCAGCACTCAGCCCGCGCCCACCTCGGAAAACCAACGGCCGCTCCGCCGCGCCCTCGTCAGCGTCTACGACAAGACCGGGCTGGAGGAGCTGGCACAGGGCCTGCACGCCGCCGGTGTCGAGCTGGTGTCCACCGGTTCCACCGCCGCGCGGATCGCTGCGGCCGGCGTCCCGGTCACCCCGGTCGAGGAGCTGACCGGCTTCCCCGAGTGCCTGGACGGCCGGGTCAAGACGCTGCACCCGCGCGTCCACGCCGGAATCCTGGCCGACCTGCGGCTGGCCTCGCACCGCGAGCAGCTGGACGAGCTGGGCGTCGCGCCGTTCGACCTGGTGGTGGTCAACCTCTACCCGTTCAAGGCCACCGTCGCCTCCGGCGCGAGCCCGGACGAGTGCGTCGAGCAGATCGACATCGGCGGCCCCAGCATGGTCCGCGCCGCCGCCAAGAACCACCCCTCGGTCGCGGTGGTCACCTCCCCGGCCCGCTACGCCGACGTCCTCGCCGCGGCCTCGGCCGGCGGCTTCGACCTGGCCACCCGCAAGCGGCTGGCCGGTGAGGCCTTCGCCCACACCGCCGCCTACGACGTGGCCGTCGCCTCCTGGTTCGCCTCTGAGTACGCCCCCGCCGACGAGGAGGCGTTCCCGGCCTTCCTCGGCGCCACCTGGGACCGCGAGAACGTGCTGCGCTACGGGGAGAACCCGCACCAGGCCGCCGCGCTCTACGTGGACGGCAGCGGGAGCGGCCTCGCCGCGGCGGAGCAGCTGCACGGCAAGGAGATGTCGTACAACAACTACGCCGACACCGATGCCGCCGTCCGTGCCGCCTACGACCAGGACCGGCCCTGCGTCGCGATCATCAAGCACGCCAACCCCTGCGGCATCGCGGTCGGCGCGGACGTGGCCGAGGCGCACCGCAAGGCGCACGCCTGCGACCCGGTCTCGGCCTACGGCGGCGTCATCGCGGTGAACCGCGAGGTCACCGTGGAGCTGGCGGAGCAGATCGCGCCGATCTTCACCGAGGTCGTCTTCGCCCCCTCCTACGCGGACGGCGCGGTCGAGGTGCTGGCGCAGAAGAAGAACATCCGGGTACTGCGGGGCACTCCGGCGGCGGCCGCGATCGAGACCCGCGCGGTCACCGGCGGGGTGCTGCTGCAGCAGGCCGACCGGATCGACGCCGCCGGTGACGACCCGTCGACCTGGACCCTGGCCGCCGGCGACGCGCTCTCCCCGGAGGAGCTCGCCGAGCTGTCCTTCGCCTGGCGCGCCTGTCGGGCCGTCAAGTCCAATGCGATCCTGCTGGCTTCGGACGGCGCCTCGGTCGGCGTCGGCATGGGCCAGGTCAACCGGGTGGACTCGGCCAGGCTCGCGGTCGAGCGGGCCGGTGAGCGCGCGGCCGGGTCCTACGCCGCGTCGGACGCCTTCTTCCCGTTCCCCGACGGGCTGGAGATCCTGCTCGCCGCGGGGGTCAAGGCGGTCGTCCAGCCGGGCGGGTCGATCCGTGACGACCAGGTGATCGAGGCGGCCAAGGCCGCCGGGGTGACGATGTACCTGACGGGCACCCGGCACTTCTTCCACTGATCGAGTCGCCGAACGCACGGAGGCCCGCTGTCCCCGCGAACGGGACAGCGGGCCTCCGCGTGCTGTCAGGGCTTGATCACCACGGTGTTGGCGGCCTTGTCGTGCCAGCCGCGGAGCTTGCCGGTGTTGTCGAAGAACGGCGAGATGTAGATCAGGATCAGCCCGATGCCGCAGGTCAGAAAGTTGAGCCCGACGGGGAAGCCCCAGCGGGTCAGCGCGCCGCCGAAGCTCGGCTTGACGCCGGTGCGCTCGTCGACGACCAGGAGGCCGAGGATCATCTTGCCGGGGGTCGCGCCCTTCCAGGCCACGAAGGCGGTGTCCCAGCCCAGGAACAGCACCGCGAAGATGAACCAGTCGAGAATCATCGCGCCGAAGGCGGCGCCCACCGCGGTGCCCGGGTCACTGGACGAGGTGGTGGCGGACAAGGCGCCGAGAATGCCGAACGCGAAGATGGCGTACAGGATGCCGACGAAGATGCTGTCCAGCAGCCGGGCGCCGAAGCGCGCGCCGTAGGAGGCGATCTGGAAGGTCCCGGTGGGGATGGTCACATAACCCGAGGCGCCCTGGGCCACGCCCGGAACCGGCTGCGGCTGGTACCCGTAGGCGTTGGGGTCGTAGCCGGGCTGCTGCGGCGGGTAGCCCGGCTGCTGGTAGCCGTACTCGCCCTGCGGCGGGACCGGGGGCTGCTGCGGGTAGCCGTACTGGGGCTGCTGCTGGGGCTGGCCCTGTGGGTAGCCGTAGCCGGGCTGCTGCGGGACGCCCTGCGGAGCCTGCTGCGGGTAGCCGTAGCCCGCCTGCTGCGGGGGCTGTTGCGGCTGGCCATAGGGGTTGTTGGGATCGGGAGGATAGGACACGGTTTGCCTCCGGGCAGGAAAGGTGAACGAGTGCACGCTCCGGGACACCGCAGGCATGGGCCGTACCGGTGAGAACGCGGCGCGATTATCGGATGGGCATGACAGTGCGGTCGGTGCTCCCCGTACAAGCCGGAGCCGTGGTTGCCTGGGCAGGGCCTCGCCGGCTGGTGTGAGTCGCCTGGGTCCACTGGCGGGACGTCACTGGCGACTGCTGATGACCGCGCACTGTCTCCCCCGAGTTCCGACCGCTTCCAGACGTCCCTGTCATTCGTGACAGGCCGTTGGGGCGTATCAAATTGCTAGTCCCATCGTTCCAATCTGGTGCGATCCTGTCCAGCTACTTCGCACGCCTGTGCGTACTTGGGGCGGATCTGCAACCGGATGCCCGCACGCCGCCAGGTGCGGACCTTGAAACCACCTCGGTAACGACCTGCCGTCCCGATCCGCGAGAATGGGCCCATGACCGCCCAGATTCTCGATGGCAAGGCCACCGCCGCCGCGATCAAGTCCGAGCTCGCCGTACGGATCGAAGCCCTGAAGGCCAGGGGCGTCCAGCCCGGCCTCGGCACCGTCCTGGTCGGCGACGATCCCGGAAGCCACTCCTACGTCCGCGGCAAGCACCGGGACTGCGCCGAGGTCGGCATCGCCAGCATCCAGCGCGAACTGCCCGCCGACGCCACCCAGAGCGACGTCGAGGAGGTCGTCCGCGAGCTCAACGCCAATCCGGCCTGCACCGGCTACATCGTCCAGCTGCCGCTGCCCAGGGGCCTGGACGAGAAGCGCGTGCTGGAGCTGATGGACCCGGCCAAGGACGCCGACGGCCTGCACCCGATGAGCCTGGGCCGGCTGGTCCTGGGCATCGACGCGCCGCTGCCGTGCACTCCGAACGGCATCGTCGAGCTGCTGCACCGGCACAAGGTGGAGACCAACGGCGCGCATGTGGTGGTGGTCGGCCGCGGGATCACCGTGGGCCGCTCGATCGGGCTGCTGCTCACCCGCCGCAGCGAGAACGCGACCGTCACCCTCACCCACACCGGCACCCGCGACCTGTCCGCGCACCTGCGCAGCGCCGACATCATCGTCGCCGCCGCCGGCGTGACGCACCTGGTCAAGCCCGAGGACGTGCGCCCCGGCGCGGCCGTGCTGGACGTCGGCGTCAGTCGCGACGAGAACGGCAAGCTGCTCGGCGACGTCCACCCCGGCGTGGCGGAGGTGGCCGGTTGGCTGTCACCCAACCCGGGCGGGGTCGGACCGATGACCCGGGCGATGCTGCTGAGCAATGTGGTCGAGGCGGCCGAGCGTGCCGAGGGCTGAGTCCGGGCCGGGCCGCCCGTCGGGGCCCAAGCACTCGTCGAAGCCGTCGGGGTCGCCGGAGTCGTCCGAGTCGACGGCCGACCAGGCCGCAGAGGTTGTGTCGGCGGCCGCGGCGGCGGTCTCGCCGCGCTCCCGGCGCCGCGCCGACCCCACCACCGGGACCTTCCCGCCCGAGGGTTCCGCCGCCGCGGCCGACCGCAGCCACCCGGTCCCGGTCCGGCAGTGGCCGATAGTGGTCGTGCTCACCCTGGTCGCCGTGGGACTGGCGGTGACCTCGTTCAACGCCTTCCGTCCGGGCGTGATCACGATCGGCGTCGCACTGCTGGTCGGCTGTGCGCTGCGGATCGCGCTCCCCGAGGTGGGGATGCTGGCGGTGCGCAGCCGGTTCACCGATGTGCTGGTCATGGGGGTGCTCGGCGTGGCGATCGTGGTGCTGGCACTGGCCTCGGAACCCAATCCGGTGATCACACTGCCGTTCGTCAACGACATCGCGCGTTTCTTCGGCCGAGCGCAGGGCTGATTCCGTTGGCGAAGTCGCTGAGTGGTGGCGTGGGGCATCCGGCAGGGCTCCCGCGCGGCGCGTTCCGTCAGTTCCGTGCCGGGTCCCAGCGGGTCAGGCTTGCCTGTACTGACGCGAGTCGCTCGGCGTGGGCCGGGCGACCCTCGAGTTGGGCGGCTAGCCGGCCGAGCAGGGTCCGTGCCTCATCCACGCCACCGGACTCGCCGAGGAGCACCGCCGCCAGCTCCTGGTAGTAGAGGGTTTCCGGGTCGCTGGGCCCCAGGGCCCTGGTCGCATCGGCGGCTACGGCGCGCATCTCGTGGACGGCCAGGCCCAGATGCCGCACGGCCCGGTTGCGGTCGTCGAAGTCGGCTGCCCGACGGGCCGCCGTCCGGGCGTTCAGCGCGAAGCTGTGACGCCGGCGCAGTCCCGTGCGGCTGCGGGTGGTGCCGTCTGCGGGGTTCACCGCGAGGGCCAAGTCGGCGCTGTCGTCGACGGCGCGTTGGGCGGGTTCCGGGCGCGGCGGGTCGGCAGCGGGCATGGTGACGGCGAGCTGCCGGTAGAGGGTGCCGAGATCGAGATGCGGTCCCGCGTCGGGCACGCCATGGCGCAGGAGAGCCACCAGGGCACCGGTGAAAGCGGTCGGCAGGTCCGGGCGGCCGGTCAGGAAGCCTGCTTGGTACCCCTCTCCGGCTGCGGTCAGCAGATGGATGCGAGCGGCTTGCGGGGCGTGCAGGGCCAGTCCGGAAAAGCAGCAGTCGAGTATCGCGACGGGCCGTCGTGCGCCGGTCCTGGTCATCGCTGCGAAGACCTCGCCGATGGGCAGCGACGGTCCGTCGCCGCGACGGGTGGACAGTGTCGCGGGGAGGGCCAGGCGCAGTTGCCGCTCGTCGTCGACGGCGAATCCGTGTCCGGCGAAGTAGAAGAGCAGTACATCGGGTGCACGGTCCGCAGGCGCATCGGCTCTGGTGCGAACGATGGCTTCCAGGACCGCGTTCGCGTCGGGAGGGTCGATGATCGTACGTACGCCGGCGGGGTGGTCGAAGCAGCCGTGGGGCCCGATGAGCGCGTCCGCCAGGGCGCGCACGCTCTGTGCGGCTTGCGGCACGGCCGGAAGCTCATCGGGACGCACCTGGCTGGCCGTGCCGACGAGTACGGCCAGCGCGTTGCCCGGCTCGGGCGGAACGGCTGGGGGAGGTGTCACGGTGCGGTGGCACCAGGGCCGCCGGGCTGGGCCGCGCGCTCCTGCCGGGCGAACCGTTCGAGTTCGGCGAGGACGAGGTCCCGGTCGCGGCGGTCGGCGCTGAAGCTTCGCGAACTGCCGTCCGCGCGGGTGACGGTGAAGCTGATGGGGTGGCCGGTCATGCGCTGACCGAGCCAGTAGCCGAGTGCGCCGACGGCGGCGCTGAGCACGGGAGTGCTCGCGGTGACCAGCTCGACGGCGGTGGCAAGACCGCCGAGTGCGCCGGGCGGCGGTGGCTCCTCGACCAGTCGGGTGGCACGCCCCAGCCGTTTGTCCATGCTCAGCCAGGTGGCGAGGGACCGGTGCAGTTCGCCGGCTTCTTCCTTCGATCCGTCGAAGGTGAGGGTGAGGTGGGTCACGGGGTCCTTCCGTCGGTGAATCCCGGGGGTGGCGGCGGCAGTCCGGGTTCGGAGGCGGTCCAGGGCGGCAGGGTGGTGGGCGTCGCAGTGGCTCCGGCGGGCGCGCCGACGGAGAACAGCGGCAGGTGGCCACTGGTCTCTGTGGGCAGCCGGAAGACGGCCGAGGCTTCGAAGACGCCGACCCGGTCCGCCAGCATCCGCTCGAACTCACCGAAGGCGTAGGGGAATTCCTGCTCGCGGGTCCGGGGCAGCCACACGTCGTGCAGATGGGTGAACGCATGCCAGGCGGCCCGGCGTTCCCCGTGGTCCTGGACGGGCCGTGCGACCGCACGCGACCCGTCCTGGCCGGGTCCGCCGAACGTCGCGGCCAGCAGGTGCGCAGCCTGGGCAGCGGACTGATCGGTGGCCCGGTCCGCGCAGGCCAGGGTGGTGCGGAGCCGATACGCGTATTCGGTCGATGCCACGTGCCGGAGTCGGGTGTAGCCGGCGACTGCCTGCCGGGCGAACGGCAGGGCCTCCTCCTGTCGGCCGATGGCGGGGTTGAACCGGCCGGGCCGCTCCAGCGCCGAGTACTCGGTGAGCAGCCGGTCCAGCATCGCCGCGTCCTGATGGCGCCAAGGCATCGGTTCGAGCCTGATCCCGAGAGTGAACATCCCGTCGATCCGGGTGAGTTCGGTCCACAGCGGCTCCCAGGCGATGGGCTCGGCGGTCAGCGCATCCACGTACAGACCGTACGGGAAGGCCGCATCCGCGCGGGCGAGCTTGCTCCAATGCACCCGGGGACGGATCTCGGTCGGCTGGGCCGACTCGGACGGCTCGAAGGGCCGCAGCCAGGAGGTGAGCCGTGGCGTGCCGAGCGGGATGGCGCGGACCGAGGAAGGCAGGCGGTCGAGGTGCTCGCGCAACCGGTACGCCGCGGTGCGGGCGGCCTCCGGCGTGAGTCCGTAGGCACGGGCCAGCAGGACGCAGTCGAGGCGACCGTCGCCCCGCCCGCTGGGGCCGTAGCGCAGTTCCCAGCAGCGGCCGTCCGGGGCCCACGCGTCAGCGAGCCAGGCGCGCTCTCGTGCGACGGCGCGACGGCGGCGCTCCTCCTCCGGCAGGCCGAGGGCCGAGGCATTGTGGGCGATGGTGGGGTCCGGCTCCAGCCGGACCCCGGTGACGCACCACGCCGCCCCCGCCCACGACAGATCGATGAATCCGTCCTGGGCGGTGATCAACGCGGCTGGCCCTGCCCGTCCTGAGTTCCATAGGGCGGTGTCGGCGGCATGACGGGGACCGGTGGGGCGCCCACCGGCCCGTACCCGTACGACTCGTACGTTGCAGGGGTGGGTCCCGGAATCCCACCGCCGTACGAGGGTTGTGGCTCCACCTGCGGATCGGGCCAGCCACCGTCGCTGTCGGAGAGCGCCACGGCCAGTCCCTCCCTGCAGGCGATGTGCGCGGCCTCGCGCAGGGCACGGGCGCGCTCGCTCCGCAGGATCTGCAACTCGATCGTGTTACGGCCTTGCAGACCCTGAATCATGTCGCGGAGGTACTGGCCGATGAGCTGGTAGCCCCGACGCGAGCGCCACATCATCCAGCCGAGGTACAGGCTGCTGCCGTAGGTGAAGACAGAGATGTAGACGACGTAGCTGCTCTCCCTGAGGATCAGCCGACCATCCTTCTCCTCGACCCCCACCGGAAAACCGCGCGTGCTCAGCACCTGACGGATACCGAGGTACGCGTGGTCACGGCGGCCGTACCGCTCAGCCAGGAGCACTCGCCACTCGGCGATGTCCTCGGGCGTGCGGGAGAAGAGCAGGACAACCCAGAAGACGGCCGTGGAGACGAGGCTGCAGAAGACCATCCAGGCGGAGCCGGCGGTCGGGCTCGCGGTGATGAGGAGCAACATTCCGAACAGGAAACCCACCAGGGACAGCAGGAACGACACCAGGAAGCTCCGGAGCAGAAGGAGCCACAGGAACTTGATGGGCACGCTCTCGTTGAGGTCCATCTCGATCGGCTGGAACAGCAGGGTCTTGTCGAGATAGGCGGCGTTTCCGTCGCCGCCGCGCCAGCCCGGCAACGCATTGCTCTCGGCCATGAACATAAAGCGCCCCCCTCAAAACTTCCCCATCTGCTTACAAGACAACCAGCGTGCCACGGCATCGCGCCGGATTCAGTGGAAATGTCGGAAGTCGGCAGATTCCGGCGTGCAGGATCCACGGGCCGCATATCCGTGGTATTGCGGGTGGCTTCGCTCTCGAACTGACGTGCCCATTACGCCTCTTTGTACCCGATCGAACCAGCGCCCGACAGCATCGAGAAATCCAGCCCAAAATACTGATTTGATCTGGAATTATGCTGGATCGGCATAGGCGAGTGGCAAACGTGACGAAGGACGCCCCAGGAGGTCCGCCGGGGCGTCACCAGGAGTCCCCCTCCTGAGATAGCCTGTCAAGCGGTCTCTTGAAGTCAAGAGACCGATCAGGTGCTCCGACGTTCGAAAGAAGCTCCTGACCACCCAAAAGGCACCAGCAGGAGACGTCAACCATGACCAGCACTCCCGTCAACGTCACCGTCACCGGCGCGGCCGGACAGATCGGCTACGCGCTGCTGTTCCGCATCGCCTCCGGCCACCTCCTCGGCCCCGACGTGCCGGTGAAGCTGCGTCTGCTGGAGATCCCGCAGGGCGTCAAGGCCGCCGAGGGCACCGCGATGGAGCTCGACGACTGCGCCTTCCCGCTGCTCGCCGGCATCGACATCTTCGACGACCCGAACAAGGGCTTCGAGGGCGCCAACGTCGGTCTGCTCGTGGGCGCCCGCCCGCGCACCGCCGGCATGGAGCGCGGTGACCTGCTCTCCGCCAACGGCGGCATCTTCGGCCCGCAGGGCAAGGCCATCAACGACAACGCCGCGGACGACATCCGCGTCCTGGTCGTCGGCAACCCGGCCAACACCAACGCGCTGATCGCCCAGCGCAACGCCCCGGACGTACCGGCGGACCGCTTCACCGCGATGACCCGCCTGGACCACAACCGCGCGGTGGCCCAGCTCTCCAAGAAGCTCGGCGTCTCGGTCTCCGAGATCAAGAAGCTGACGATCTGGGGCAACCACTCCGCCACCCAGTACCCCGACGTCTTCCACGCCGAGGTCAACGGCGAGAACGCCGCCAAGGCCATCTCGGACGACGCCTGGCTGTCGGACTTCTTCATCCCGACCGTGGCCAAGCGTGGCGCCGCCATCATCGACGCCCGCGGCGCCTCCTCGGCCGCCTCGGCCGCGAACGCCGCCATCGACCATGTCTTCACCTGGACCAACGGCACCGCCGAGGGCGACTGGACCTCCGCCGGTGTGGTCTCCGACGGCTCCTACGGCGTGCCCGCGGGCATCATCTCCTCCTTCCCGGTCACCGCGAAGGACGGCACGTTCGAGATCGTCCAGGGCCTGGACATCAACGACTTCTCGCGGGCCCGGATCGATGCCTCGGTCGCCGAGCTCATCGAGGAGCGGGACGCGGTGGCGGGGCTCGGGCTGATCTAGTCGCAACTCCTTCGCAACCGACAGCCCCCACCCGTTAGGGTGGGGGCTGTCGCGACTGGCGAACGTGGAAGCAACCACGAGGGAGCGACGGAGCGCCGCCACCGGAGTGCCGTACGCCTGGGCATCCGGGTCACCATTCGATGGACGACCCGGAGGACGCCGTATGAGTGCGTTGCAGAGCACAGACCCCGAGATCGCCGCCCTGGTCGCCGCCGAGGAGCGGCTGCAGGCCGACACGCTGCGACTGATCCCCAGTGAGAACTACGTCTCCGCCGCGGTGCTGGAAGCCTCCGGCACGGTGCTGCAGAACAAGTACTCCGAGGGCTACCCGGGCAAGCGGTACTACGAGGGCCAGCAGAACATCGACCAGATCGAGACGCTGGCGATCGAGCGGGCCAAGGCGCTGTTCGGCGTCGAGCACGCCAACGTCCAGCCGTACTCCGGCTCGCCCGCCAACCTCGCCGTCTACCTGGCCTTCCTCAAGCCCGGCGACACTGTGCTCGGCATGGCCCTGCCGATGGGCGGTCACCTCACCCACGGCTGGGGCGTGTCCGCCACCGGCTCCTGGTTCCGCGGCGTGCAGTACGGCGTGCATCGCGAGACCGGGCGGACCGACCTGGACCAGGTGCGGGAGCTGGCGCTCAATGAGCGGCCGAAGGTGATCTTCTGCGGGGGCACGGCGGTGCCGCGCACCATCGACTTCCCCGCGTTCGCGGAGATCGCCCGCGAGGTCGGCGCGGTGCTGGTCGCGGACATCGCGCACATCGCCGGGCTGGTCGCGGGCGGTGCGCACCCCTCGCCGGTCGGGTACGCGGACGTCATCTCCACCACCACCCACAAGACGCTGCGCGGGCCGCGGGGCGCGATGCTGATGTCCACGGAGGAGCATGCGCGGGCGCTGGACCGGGCGGTCTTCCCCGGGCTGCAGGGCGGGCCGCACAACCAGACCACGGCGGCCATCGCGGTCGCCCTGCGGGAGGCCTCCGGCGAGGAGTTCCGGGCATACGCCCGACAGGTCGTCAGCAACGCCCGGGCGCTGGGGGAGGAGCTCGCCGCGAGGGGTTTCGACCTGGTCTCCGGCGGGACCGACAACCACCTGCTGCTGATCGATCTGAGCAGCAAGGGGGTGCCCGGCAAGGTGGCGGCCAAGGCGCTGGACCGGGCCGGGATCGTCGTCAACTACAACAGCGTGCCCTATGACACCAGGAAGCCGTTCGACCCGTCGGGCATCCGCATCGGGACTCCGTCCCTGACCTCGCGCGGGATCGGGGTGGACGCGATGGCGCAGGTGGCGGAGTGGATCGATCGGGTGGTGACGGGGGACGAGGAGGTCGTCACCAAGGTGCGGGCCGAGGTCGCTGAACTGATGCAGGCGTATCCGGCCCCGGGGTTGAGTGTTCTACGTTCGTAGATGGTTGTTCGCGCAGTTCCCCGCGCCCCTATGTTGTGCATGGCTGAGCTTGCAGCAGACCTTCACCATGCAGCACCCAGGGGCGCGGGGAACTGCGCGAGAACCATGCACGGCGTAGAGCCTTCCGCCCGCCGCATAAACTGCAGCGCGTGAGCGCAACGCTGCAGGATGCCGGGCTGGTCCTGGTCTTCATCGTCATCGGTGGAATCTTCAATGTCGCCGAGATCTCGCTGATCTCCCTCCGGGAGGGGCAGATCCAGGCCCTGGCCGAGCAGGGCACGAAGCGTGGGGCGCGGGCGGCGCATCTGGCTGGGGACCCGAACCGGTTCCTGGCCGCGGTGCAGGTCGGGGTGACCTGCATGGGGTTTCTGTCGGCGGCCTTCGGTGCGGACACGCTCGCCGTCAAGGTGGCGCCGCTGTTCACCGGGATGGGGCTCAGCGACGGAGTCGCGAACGCCGTGTCGCTGGTGGTGCTGACCCTGCTGATCTCCTATGTGTCGCTGGTGCTCGGCGAGCTGACGCCCAAGCGGATCGGGCTGCAGCGGGCCGAGTCCATCGCCCTGCTCGCGGCGCCGCTGGTGGACTTCATCTCGGTGGTGCTGCGTCCGGTGATCTGGCTGCTGTCCCGCTCGACCAATCTGATGGTGCGACTGCTCGGCGGCGACCCAGGCGCCGGGCGCAACGCCATGAGCTCGGAGGAGCTCCGCGGGCTGGTCGCCTCCAACACCGAGCTGAGCAGCGACGAGCGACGGCTGATCGGCGAGGTCTTCGCGGCGGGGGAGCGGCAGCTGCGCGAGGTGATGGTGCCGCGTACCGAGGTGACCTTCCTGGACGCCTCGCGCCGACTGGACGAGGTGCGGCAGGAGATCAACCGCTATCCGCACTCCCGCTACCCGGTGGTGGACGGCTCCTACGACGCGGTGGTGGGGTTCGTGCACGTCCGCGACCTCTACCAGGAGGCCGGCGGCGCGCAGACGGTGCGCGATCTGGCCCGTCCGGTGAAGCTGCTGCCGGCGACCAAGAGCGTGCTGCCGTCCATGTCGGAGATGCGGCACGAGGGTCACCACCTGGCCATCGTGGTGGACGAGTACGGCGGCACCGCCGGGATCGTCTCGCTGGAGGACCTGGTGGAGGAGGTCATCGGCGAGATCAGGGACGAGTACGACTCGCAGGAGCTCAGCACCACCCGCAGGCTGGCCGGCGGCAGCATCGAGGTGGACGGGCTGCTCAATCTCGCCGACTTCACCGAGGAGACCGGGGTCGAGCTGCCGGAGGGGCCGTACGAGACGGTGGCCGGCTTCGTCGTGTCCGAGCTGGGGCATCTGCCGGAGCTGGACGAACAGGTGGAGGTCGGCGCGGGCTACCGGCTCGCCGTCGTGGCGCTGGACGGCCGCCGGGTGGACCGGGTCAGGGTCACCCGGGCGGTCGCTGCTGCTGCGGCACCGGCGCCGCAGGCGGACTCGGCGGCCCAGGCTCCACAGGTGGGCGGGGCTCCACAGGCGGGCGGGGCTCCTCAAGCGGGCGGGAACGCGGCTCCCGGGTCGGCAGTACCGCCCGGAGCCGACGCCGGGCCCGATGCAGGCGCCACCCGGCGGCCCGCCGGAGGCTGATCCGGTCCCGCGCCAGCACCAGCGTCAGCGCACCGTCCGGTCCGGCCTGGGCGCTGGCCCGGTAGGGCAGCCCCCGGTGCCACATCCGCTGCGAGGGCAGCGGCGCGGCCGGCGCGGGGACGGCCAGGGTGTCCCGGGGTCCCGCGTACTCGGTGTCCAGCAGCACCGACCAGCTGCCCGCCGCGGTGCCACGCCGCGGCAGCAGCGCGGCCAGCGGCAGGCTGACGGTGTGTTCGGGCGCCGAACCGGCCGGCGCGCCGACGGCGGCCCGCTCGACCGGAGGGACCGCCCGGTCCCCGCTCAGGTCCCCGGCCCGGGGCCGGGGCACGAGGCGGGCCCGCACCGATCCGCGGCCCACCGCCGACAGGGTCAGCGACGGTCCGGTCCCGGGACGGTCCGGTGGCTGCCAGCCGACGGAGGTCACCCGCAGCGGCGGAGGCGGAGTGCCGTGCTCCGCCTCGTGCCGCAGCAGGTCCAGGTAGTCGTCGGCCAGGCCGTCCTGGAGCAGCCGGGCCCGGCGCAGCTGACTGCCCGCCAGGCCGTCGGCGGTCCAGTCCCCGCAGTGCTGCGCGAGCAGCCTCCCGGCTCCGCGCAGCAGCCGCCGCCGCACCGCCGGGTCCAGGCCCAGCACGGCGGGGCCGACCAGCGGCAGCAGCTCCCACTGCAGGTGCCGCCGGAAGAACTCGGCCCGTCCCGGACCAGGTTCGGTGTAGGCGAGGGTGGTGGCCATGATCGCCTCGATGGCGCGCAGCCGGTCCTCGGGGTCGGCGGTGAGGGTGATGTTGCTGCCGTCGTCACGGCGCGTCAGGTGGTAGCAGGGGTAGTCGGCGTAGACCGAGATCCGTCCGGCCCGGGCATACGCCTTCAGGGCGAAGGGCTGGTCGCTGTAGACCGGCAGGTCCTCGCGGAAGCGCAGCCGGTAGCGCTCCAGCAGCTCGCGCCGGTAGAGCTTGGTCACATTGAGCGACCAGGGCAGCAGCGGGCCGGGGAACGGCTCGTCCACCACCGTCTCCCGGTAGAGCCACTGGGCGACCTTGCGGCCGTTCTCGCCGACCATCCGGGCCAGCACCACGTCGGAGCCGTGCCGGTCGGCGAAGCCGACGGCCCGCTCCAGCGCCTCGGGGCCGAGGTAGTCGTCGGAGTCGACGAAGTAGAGGTAGCGGCCGGCCGCCCGCTCCAGGGCGAGGTTGCGGGCCCGGGCCGGGCCGCCGCGGTCGGGGAGCCGGAGGACGATGAGCAGCCCGGGGTGCTCGGCCGCCAGCCCCTCCAGCCGTCGGACGCTGTCGTCGTCGGAGCCGTCGTCCACGGCGACGACCTCGAAGCGGTCCGTGCCGATGGACTGCGCCAGTAACGAGTCGTACCAGCGCCGCAGATACCCGCCGGTGTTGTGAACAGGAGTGATGATGGTCACGTCGGCTGGTGGCACGGCTGCGGCTCCGCTTCTCTGACGGTCAGCGCCTCTTTGACGGTCAACCGATCAACGGTCCTCGGCACGGAGTGGGTACGGCTTCCTGAGAGAATGGGCGGCATGGTCACTGATCGCCCCCGCGTCCTCTCCGGCATCCAGCCCACCTCCGGGTCGTTCCACCTGGGCAACTACCTCGGCGCGGTGCGCCAGTGGGTGGCCCTGCAGGATTCGCACGACGCCTTCTACGCCGTCGTGGACCTGCACGCGATCACGGTGGAGCAGGACCCGGCGACGCTGCGGGAGAACACCAGGGCGTCGGTCGCACAGCTGCTCGGGGTGGGGCTCGACCCGGAGCGCTGCACCCTGTTCGTGCAGTCGCACGTCCCCGAGCACGCCCAGCTCGGCTGGGTGATGAACTGCATGGCCGGCTTCGGCGAGGCGGCCCGGATGACCCAGTTCAAGGACAAGACCGCCAGGCACGGCGCCGACCGCACCACGGTCGGCCTGTTCACCTATCCGATCCTGCAGGTCGCCGACATCCTGCTGTACCAGGCCAACCAGGTGCCGGTGGGCGAGGACCAGCGGCAGCACGTCGAGCTGACCCGGGACCTGGCCGAGCGCTTCAACCACCGCTACGGCCCGGAGCCGACCTTCACCGTGCCCAGCCCGTACATCCTCAAGGAGACCGCCAAGGTCTTCGACCTGCAGGACCCGACCGCCAAGATGAGCAAGTCGGCCTCCTCGGCCAAGGGCCTGGTCAACCTGCTGGACGAGCCGAAGGTAAGTGCCAAGAAGTTCCGCAGCGCGGTCACCGACACCGGCACCGTGGTCTCCTTCGACGAGAAGGAGAAGCCGGGCGTCTCCAACCTGCTCGGCATCTACTCCGCGATCAGCGGCCGCTCCGTGCCCGAATTGGTGGATCACTTCGACGGCAAAATGTACGGGGCGCTGAAGACCGAGCTCGCCGACGCGTTCAGCGAGTGGGTCGCCCCGATCCAGGAGCGCACCCGGGCTTACCTGGACGATCCGGCGACTCTGGACGAGGTGCTGGCGCGCGGCGCCGAGAAGGCCCGCGCGGTGGCTTCGGAGACGCTGGCCGCGGTGTACGACCGGATCGGCTTCCTTCCGGCGAAGCGCTGAGATGACCACCAGTCCGATTCCGGCCGCCGGGCCGGGGATGACGGTCATCGGCGTCTCGATCGCCGTCCCCGAGCCCTGGGCCACCGAGATCCAGGACGCCCGCGCCGACTACGGAGACCCGCTGGCCCGGGCGATACCCACGCACATCACCCTGCTGCCGCCGACCGAGGTGGCCGTCGACTCGCTGGGAGCGGTCGAGGAGCACCTGGCCGCCGCCGCGGCCGGGCACCGGCCGTTCCGGGTGCTGCTGCACGGCAGCGGCAGTTTCCGGCCGGTCTCCCCGGTGGTCTTCGTCCGGGTCGAGGCCGGCGTGCGGGAGTGCCGGGAGGTGGAGGCCTCGGTCCGCTCCGGTGTGCTGGCGCGGGAGCTGAACTTCCCCTACCACCCGCATGTGACGGTGGCGCACGGGGTCGGGTCCGTGGCCCTGGACAAGGCCCTCGCCGACCTCCGGGGCTACCGTGCCGACTTCACCGTCCCGGGGTTCAGCCTGTACCGGTTCGGGTCGGACGAGGTCTGGAGGCCGCTGCGCCGCTTCGGCTTCGACCCGCGGCAAGGGTGAACACGGTCTGACCGGAATCATGACGGGATGTGAAGATTCGAAACACGGTTGTTAAGAGTGCGACCAGACGTAAATAGACGTGAAGAACAACGATCGATTAACGTCAGGTGTGGAATCAAGGGCCGGCAGGGGTACGCGGCGCTGCGCTGGCTCTTACCAAGCTCTTGAGACCGGTTCCATGCCCACGATCTGATGGATGATCATGCCCCGCTTCAGCATCGTAGTACCCCACACCGAGGACGCCACCTACCTGCGTGACGTCCTCGACTCCGTACTGACCCAGGTCTTCCAGGACCTGGAGCTGATTCTGGTGGGCAGCGCACCCGGCGGCGATGCCGCGGCAATGATTGACGAGTACGCGCAAACAGATTCCCGGGTGATCAGGATCGAGAACCCGGGGACCCCCTCGACGGACGACGGTCTCTCCGCCGAGCGCGACCTGGGCGCGGCCCGGGCCGAGGGCGACTACCTGCTGCTGCTGGACAGCGATGTGCTGCTGATGCCCGGGGCCCTGGAGGCGCTGGACGACCGCCTCACCGAACTGGGCTCCCCCGAACTGCTGCTGTTCGACCACGAGCGCCGGGACTGGCTGTCGCGGATCACCCCCAGCCTCGACGCCGAACTGCTGGCCGACCTCGAACTGATCGGTGACGGCGAGTTTGCCACGGCTGCCGCCCCCCAGGCGGTCCGGGTCTCCCCGCTGCCCTGGAACCGGGCCGTGCGCCGGGACTTCTACGTCGAGCACTCCGCTGCCTTCGCGCCTTCGACGGCGCTGCCGTCCCTGGTGCTGGCCGAGCGGACCCTGTTGGCCGCGCGGAGCGTCGGCGCGCTCGACGCGATCTGCACCCAGCGCCTGCGCCGCCGCACCGTCGGCCGCTGGATGGAGATCCTCATCAGCGACGGCCTGCTCGCGGTGCAGGGCTACCGGCAGGTGCTGGAGTCGTTCGCCACACCGGAGGGCCGGCCGGCCGGTACCGAGGACGAGCAGAAGGCGCTGGCCTCGGCGCTGTACGACGAGATGTTCCTCGTCGCGCTGGCCACCATGCGGCGCTCCCTGGAGGCGCCCGACGCCGCCCGCCGCCGCTTCCTGGCCGCCGCGGCCGAGGCGCTCAGGGCGGTCCGCCCGGCCGGCTGGACCCGCCCGGCCGAGGCCGACGGACTGCGTGCCGCCGCCCTGGAGACCGGCTCCTACCTGCGCTTCCGTACCGTGGAGCGGGCCGGCACCACCCTGGTCAAGGGCCGCAAGCAGCTGCGCCTGCGCCGCCACAACACCGCCCGCAAGGCGATCAAGGCGATCTACCGGGCCAATCTCCGCCGCCCGGTCGAGAAGGGACTGGTCGCCTACCAGGCGTACTGGAACCGCCAGATCGCCTGCAACCCCGAGGCGATCTACCGCAAGGCCAAGGAGCTGGCCCCGGGCATGCGCGGGGTCTGGGTGCTGAACAAGGACGCCGTCGCGCTCGCCCCCAAGGGCGTGAAGACCGTCGTCGCCGGCTCCCGTGCCTACTGGGAGCTGATGGCCAGGGCCGAGTTCCTGGTCACCAACGCCAGCTGGTCCGGAGACATCGTCAAGCGCCCCGAGCAGACGTACATCCAGACCCACCACGGCACCCCGCTGAAGAAGATGGGCCTGGACCAGCGCGACTACCCCGCGGCCACGATGAACTTCAACGAGATGCTCCAGAGCATCGACCAGTGGGACGTCAGCCTCAGCTCCAACCGGCACTCCACCCAGGTCTGGGAACGGGTCTACCCGAGCAGCTACACCACCCTGGAGAGCGGCTACCCGCGCAACGACGTCTACCAGCACGCCACCGCCGAGGACGTCGCCCGGATCCGCGCCGAACTGGGCATCGAGCCCGGCCAGAAGGCGATCCTGTACGCGCCCACGCACCGGGACTACCGCAAGGGCTTCGTGCCCCCGCTGGACCTGGAGGCCTTCTGCGCCGGTCTGGGCGACGAGTACGTGGTGCTGGTGCGCGCGCACTACTTCTACGGCGCCAACAAGCGGCTCCAGCTGCAGACCCGCCGCGGCGTGCTGCGGGACGTCTCCGCCTACCCCTCGGTCGAGAAGCTGGCACTGGCCTCGGACGCGCTGCTCGGCGACTACTCCTCGGTGATGTTCGACTACGCCAACCTGGACCGGCCGATCGTGGTGCACGCCCCCGACTGGGAGGTCTACAAGGAGTCCCGCGGGGTCTACCTCGACCTGGTCTCCGGACGCCCCGGGGACACCCCCGGGGTGGTCGCCACCGATGTCGAGGGCCTGATCGAGGCGTTCCGCTCGGGGGCCTGGGAGGGCGAGCAGTCCGCGAAGCTGCGGGCCGCCTTCCGGGAGCGGTTCTGCCAGTTCGACGACGGCAGGGCGGCCGAGCGGGTGGTCCGCCGGGTGTTCCTGGGGGAGACGGCCGACATCCCGTTCATCCCGCTGGACGAGCGCACCCCCGCGCCGCGGCCGTCGGCCGCCCGTTCGGACGTGGACGAGAGCGCCACGGCGCACGCCTGACGGCGACTCAGCTCACTGGAAGAGGCCGGTGGCCGGAACCCCGAAGGGTTCCGGCCACCGGCCTCTTGACGTTCTGTTCCTAGCCCTTCTGTTCCTAGCCCTGGTCTTCCAGGAGGGCGTCGACGACGCGGGTGGTGGCGTTGCCGTCGTCCCAGGGGCTGTAGGCCTGTTGGTAGGCGGTGTAGGCGTCGGTGTGGGGCTTGGTGGCGGCGTCGATGTCCTGGAGGGCGTGGATGAGGTCGGTGGAGGTGCGCAGGATGGGTCCGGGGGCCTGGTTCTGGT